>NZ_JAKZGX010000003.1:0-244770 GCF_024539665.1 Arthrobacter sp. STN4 | reverse complement strand
ACCCATCCGACGCTACACCCAGGCCAACGCCGACAGAACCCGCCAACACGCCCTCAACGAGCTGCACCAACTCGGATACCAGGTCACCCTCACCCAGGCAGCCTAACTCACCCTATTTTCGTATCAGATGGGGGCCCGCGGATTTGACCTCAACCTTTGTTGAGGTTCTAGTGTTGCTGGTGGCCCGCCGCGGCGGCGGGTGTGCCTTGGAAGGGACATCTCACATGACGGTACAAGCGGCCACGGACCCCACCTGGGCCTTGACGGCCGATTTCAAGGCTGCGTTCGGCGGCCATCCGGCCGGCGTGGCCGTCATCACCGCGGACTCCGGCACCGGGCCGGTCGGCGTGACGGCCTCCTCCGTGGCCTCCGTCTCCGCGCAGCCTCCCATCCTCGCGTTCTCGCTCGCGTCGCGGTCCGGCTCTGCCGCCGCCCTTGCCGATGCCGATTCGATCGTGGTGCACCTGCTCACGGCAGCCGACCTGTCCCTGGCCCGCACCTTCGCCAGCCCCACCTCGGAGCGTTTTGCCGGCTCGACGGCGTGGACCCGGCTGCCGACGGGCGAACCGCTGCTCGGGCACGCAGGCTTCGCCCTGCGCTGTGAGATCCTCAGCCGCACGCCGGCAGGCGCCTCATTGCTCGTGGCAGCCTCCGTCGTGGGGATCATCGCCCCGGATGCCCCGTCCCAGGGTGCACCGCTCGTCTACCATGCGCGCGCCTACCACGCCCTTGACGGCAGCACCGTCCTGCCCGGCGCCTGACCCGGCACGATGCCGCCCCGTAGCTCGGGTGCGCGGTGGCGTGAAGGCCGCTCATGTAGACTAAAAATCCTATGGAAAGTAAATCTAGGGGCCGGCGCAACGGTTCGCAGGGTATCCGCCGACGCCCCGCCGCGAACGTTGCACAAGCCGGCAAACCCCGCACCAGAGCCCGCCATGACGCCACCTCCACGCCGGCCGGCCCCAGCGCCGACCACCCTCCGCCGGCGGCCAACCCCCACAGCTGCAACGCTGAAACCGGGGGCATCTAAATGGAGTGGATCCTCCTGGCAGCAGGGCTGCTGCTCATACTCGGCACCGGATTCTTCGTGGCCGTTGAATTTTCCCTCGTGGCACTTGACCAGACCACGGTCCAGCGCGCCGTCGACAACGGCGATGCGGCCGCCGCACCGCTGCTGCGCTGCCTGAAGTCCCTCTCCACCCAGCTTTCGAGCTGCCAGCTCGGCATCACCCTCACGACCCTGCTGACAGGCTTCCTGATTGAGCCCTCGCTGGGGGCGTTGCTGGACGTGCCGCTGGCAGCCGTGGGAGTTCCGGCGGCAGCGGCGGCGCCCGCAGCCCTCGCCGTCGCCATGGTGATTGCCACACTTCTGTCAATGCTCATCGGCGAACTGGTGCCCAAGAACATGGCGATCGCCAAGTCCTTCGAGATCGGCAAGGCCGTGGCCCGCCCGCAGCTCGTGTTCACCGCCATCTTCAAGCCCGCGGTGCTGCTGCTCAACGGCGTGGCCAACAAGGTGCTGCACGTGTTCGGCATGGAGGCCAAGGAGGAGATTTCCGGCGCCAGGTCACCTGCCGAGCTGGCCTCCCTGGTGCGCCGCTCGGCCGCCATGGGCACGCTGGATGAAGGCACCGCCCGCTTTGTGGCCCGCACGCTCAGCTTTGGCGAACGGACGGCCGCCGATGTCATGACCCCGCGCATGCGCGTTGAAACCATCGAATCCGAGCAGTCCGTGGCGGACATCATCGCTGCCGCCCGGCGCACCGGCTTCTCACGCTTCCCCGTCATTGGCGACTCCCCGGACAACATCCTGGGCGTGGTCCACCTGAAAAAGGCGGTCTCCATCCCCTTCCGCAAGCGCCCCGACATCGAGGCCGGCGCCATCATGACCGAGGTCCTGCGCGTGCCCGAAACCGTCCACCTGGATGCCCTGATCCTGGAACTGCGCGAAGGCAACCTGCAGATGGCGGTGGTCCAGGACGAATACGGCGGCACCGCCGGCGTCACGACCCTCGAGGACCTGGTGGAGGAGATCGTCGGGGAGGTCTCCGACGAACACGACCGCACCAAGCCCGGCATCCTGCAGGGGGCGGACGGCAACTGGTTTTTCCCGGGCCTCATGCGCCCCGACGAGGTGTCCGAACGCATCGGTGCCCTCAACGTGCCGGACGAGGCAGGCTATGAAACCGTCGGCGGTTTCATGATGGCCGAACTCGGGCGCATCGCCGTGGTGGGTGACACCGTCCCGGTCGAAGGCGGCACCCTCGTGGTGGACCGGCTCGAGCGCCACCGCATTGACCGGATCTGCTTCATCCCGGCGCCGGCCCCCGCAACGGGGGAACCCGGCGTCGTGCCCCACGGGAAACCGGCGGGCGGTGGTGGACAATGAGCGGCTGGGCCGGACTGGTGTGGCTGGTGGTGCTGCTGCTGGGCAACGCCTTCTTCGTCGCCGCCGAATTCGCCATCATGTCGGCACGCCGCAGCCAGGTGGAACCGCTCGCCGAGACCGGGTCCAAGCGGGCCAAGATCACGCTGGGTGCCATGGAGAATGTCTCGCTCATGCTGGCCTGTTCGCAGCTGGGCATCACCGTTTGCTCGCTGCTGATCCTCAACGTGGCGGAGCCGTCCATCCACCACCTGTTGTCGGCTCCGCTGCATGCCATCGGCGTCGCGGACAGCATCTCCGCGCCGGTGGCCTTTGTGGTGGCCCTGCTGCTCGTGACCTTCCTGCACGTGACGTTTGGCGAGATGGTGCCCAAGAACATGAGCGTCTCCGCCGCGGACAAGGCGGCACTGCTGCTCGCCCCGCCGCTGGTGCTCATCGGCAAGGGCGTGCGGCCGGTGATCGTGGCCCTGAACTGGAGTGCCAACCACATTGTGCGCCTGTTCCGGATTGAGCCCCAGGACGAGGTTTCCTCCTCCTTCACCCTGGAGGAGGTCCAGTCCATCGTGGCCGAGTCCACGCGCAGCGGCCTGGTGGATGACCAGACCGGGCTGATCAACGGTGCGTTGGAGTTCTCCACGCAACGCGCGGGGGACATCATGGTGCCGCTGGGGCAGGTGGTGACCCTGCCGCCGTCGGCCACCCCCGTGGACTTTGAGCACAAGGTCGGCAAGACCGGTTTCTCCCGCTTTGTCTTCGCGGACGAGGCCGGGACCCTGCTGGGGTACCTGCACCTGAAGGACGTGCTGCCCATTCCGGTGGAGCGCTACGAGCTGCCGATCGGGGAGGCGCGGGTGCGCTCCCTCGTCAACCTGTCCGCGGACGAGGAGATCGAGGATGCGCTGGCCATCATGCAGCGCACCGGATCCCACGTGGCACGCGTCATTTCCGCGGAGGGGCGGACGGTGGGGGTGTTGTTCCTGGAGGACGTCATCGAACAGCTCGTGGGCGAGATCCGCGACGCCACGCAGACACAGGTCCAGGAGCGCCGGAAGGCTTGATGCGAACGATTCCCAATTAGGCTATGCTGTGGGAAGACTTATTGGTAATTATTCTCATTAGCTTTCCTTGGAGGACCTTCGCATGCACCTGCGCCGCACAGCACTGACCCTGGGACTGGCCGTGGCCGCCTCCCTGGCCCTGGGCGCCTGTGGCGGAGGTACCACGGCAGCCACAGGCACCCAGGGCTCCCAAGGCGGGGGCAGGATCGCCGTCGTGGCCTCCACCGACGTGTACGGGAGCATCGCCGAGGCGATCGGCGGCGACGACGTGGCGGTGCACTCAATCATCAACAGTGCCGCCGCGGACCCGCACTCCTACGAGGCCACCGCGCAGGACAAGCTGGCGGTCTCCAAGGCTGCCGTCGGGATTGAAAACGGCGGCGGCTACGACGACTTCTTCGGCCGGCTCGCCAGCGGCGTCCTGGACCCGGCCAAGGTGGTCAACGTCAGTGAGCTTTCCGGCCTGGACAAGGGTGCGGACTTCAACGAACACGTATGGTACTCGCTGCCCACCATGGCCAAGCTGGCCGATGAACTCGCCGAACGGTTCAGCTCGCTGGACGCCGCCCGTGCCGCCACATTCAAGGCCAACGCCTCGGCCTTCAAGGGGCGGCTGGACGGGCTGGAGGGCAAGCTGGCGGCCTTGAAGTCGGCACACCCCGGCGCCACGGCCGCCATCACCGAACCGGTGCCGGTGTACCTGCTCCAGGCCGCCGGGCTGGCCAACAAGACCCCGGCAGCATTCAGCACGGCCATTGAAAACGGCTCCGACGTCCCCACCACGGTGCTGCGCGATACAGTGGCACTCATGGCTTCCGGAACCGTGGACCTGCTGGCCTACAACGAACAAACGGAAGGCCCGCAGACTCTGGAAGTGAAAAAGGCGGCGCAGGCCGCCGGCGTCCCCGTGGTGGACTTCTCCGAGACACTGCCGGCCGGCGACTCCTACCTGGAGTGGATGGCCGCCAACACCGCGCACCTCACCGGGGCCCTGGACCATGCGAAGGCAACGGCCCCGTGAGTGCGCCCGTCCACGAGCTGCCGGCCGCCCTGCCGTCCGGGCGGCCCGCCGTCCGCCTGCGCGATGCCCGGCTGGCCTTCGGCGACCGGGTGCTGTGGGACGGCCTGGACCTGGACGTCGCCCCCGGTGAATTCCTGGCCGTGCTGGGCGCGAACGGCAGCGGCAAGACGAGCTTTCTGAAGGTCCTGCTGGGCCTTTCCCCCCTCAGCTCCGGGTCCCTGGCGGTCGACGGCGAACCCGCCCGCCGCGGCCACCGCGGCATTGGCTACGTCCCCCAGCAAAAGCACTTCGCACCGGACACTCCGCTGCGTGCCCGGGACCTGGTGGGCCTGGGCGTGGACGGACACCGGTGGGGGATCCGGTTGCGCGGGCGGGCCTACCGGCGCCGCGTGGACGAACTGTTGGGGCAGGTGGGGGCCACACCGTACGCCCGCGTCCCCGTGGGGCTGCTTTCCGGCGGCGAGCAGCAGCGGCTGCGCATCGCCCAGGCCCTGGCCCCCAATCCGAGGGTCCTGCTGTGCGACGAGCCGCTGCTCTCCCTGGACCTCAACCACCAAAAGGCCGTCAGCGCACTGGTGGGCCACCAGGCCAAGGCCAACGGGACCGCCGTCGTCTTTGTCACCCATGAGATCAACCCGATCCTGGAACACGTGGACCGGGTGCTGTACCTGGCCGGCGGCCGTTTCACCATCGGCACCCCGGAGCAGGTCATGACCACCAAGGTCCTCTCGACGCTGTATGGCACCCATGTCGAGGTGCTCCACAGCAACGGCCGGATTGTGGTGGTGGGCATGCCCGAGGCGGTCATTGACGGGCACATGCCGGAAGGGGGAGCGGCATGAGCTGGGCCGACTTCACCAACGCGGTGTTCAACTTCACCGACTATGCCGAACTCATCCCGTTGTTCCGGGACTCGCTGCTGGCCGGGGCCATCCTGGGCCTGGTGGGCGGGCTCATCGGCACCTTCGTCATGATGCGCGACCTCGCCTTTGCCGTCCACGGCATCGCCGAGCTGTCCTTTGCCGGGGCCGCCTTCGCGCTGCTGGTCGGTGCCGACGTCATCGCCGGCTCGCTGGTGGGTTCCGTACTGGCCGCACTGCTGCTGGGCGCCATGGGCGTGCGCGCGCGGGGCAGGAACTCCGTGATCGGGGTCATCATGCCGTTCGGGCTGGGGCTGGGCATCTTGTTCCTGTCCCTGTACCAGGGCCGGGCGGCCAACAAGTTCGGCCTGCTGACCGGGCAGATCGTCTCGGTGGACTCCACCCAGCTCTCCGCCCTGGCCGTCACGGCGCTGGTGGTCATCGCCGGGCTGGTGGTCATCTGGCGGCCCCTGACCTTTGCCAGCGCGGATCCGGACATTGCCGCCGCCCGGGGGGTCCCGGTGCGCACCCTGTCGGTGGCCTTCATGTTCCTGCTGGGCATCTCGGTGGCGCTGTCCATCCAGGTGGTGGGCGCGCTGCTGGTGCTGGCCCTGCTCATCACGCCGGCCGCCGCGGCGCTGCAGGTGACGGCGGCGCCGCGCATGGTGGTGCTGCTCAGCGTTGCCTTTGCCATCGTTGCCACGGTGGGGGGAATCCTGCTGGCGCTGGGCGGACGGATTCCGATTTCGCCCTACGTGACCACATTGTCGTTCGTGATCTACCTGGTGTGCCGCGTGGCCGGGGCGGTGCGCAGGCGCCGGGGCTGGACGGCACGGGCCACGCTCCCGGCGCGCGCCTAGAGGCCCCGCCGCCGCGCTGCGGAAGTGGCGCCACGGGACGCTGGTCCGGCCCGGGGCCAGGGGCTAGCGTGGGGGCATGGACTGGAATGTTCCGGCCGCGGGCTGGACCGGCTGGTTGGACTCCGCGGACTACGGGCTGGCGCGGTTTGTGCTCCAGCGCGGCATTGCGGCCATTTTCGTCATTGCCTTTGTTTCCGGCGCACTCCAGTTCCCGGCGTTGCTGGGCGAACACGGGTTGCTACCCGTCCCGCGCTACCTCTCACGCGTGGTGCGCACGCCCGGGCCCACACTGTTCCGGTGGCGGTATTCGGACCGGCTGCTGCGCGCCGTGGCCTGGACCGGGGCCGTGCTGGGACTGTGCGTGGTGGCCGGGCTGCCGCAGCGCGGGCCCGCCTGGGTGCCGATGCTGGTGTTTGCGGCGATGTGGCTGCTGTATATGTCGATCGTCAACGTGGGCCAGGTCTTTTACGGCTTTGGTTGGGAAATCCTGCTCCTGGAGGCCGGCTTCCTGGCCGCGTTTCTCGGCTCGGAGCAGACCGCGACGCCGGCCGTCACCTTGTTTGCCTTCCGCTGGCTCGTGTTCCGGCTGGAGTTTGGCGCGGGCCTGATCAAGATGCGCGGCGACCCCGTCTGGCGGGACCTGACGGCCCTGTACTACCACCACGAGACCCAGCCCATGCCGAACCCGCTGAGCTGGTGGTTCCACCACCTGCCCAAGCCGCTGCACCGGGCCGAGGTGCTGGGAAACCACTTCGCCCAGCTGGTGGTGCCGTTCTTTGTGTTTGCCCCGCAGCCCGTGGCCACGGTGGCCGCCGCGGTCATCATTGCCACCCAGTGCTGGCTGGTCCTCTCCGGCAACTTCGCCTGGCTCAACGTCATCACGATTGTGGCCGCCTTCTCGGCCGTCGCCACGCCGGCCACGGCGCAGGGCGGGCCGGGAATGCCCGCCTGGTTCGCCGTCGTCGTGCTCGCCATGGGGCTCCTGATGCTGGTGCTCAGCTGGCAGCCGCTGCGGAACCTGTTCTCCCGGAACCAGGTGATGAACGGCAGCTTCAACCGGTGGCGGCTGGCCAATGCCTACGGCGCGTTCGGCTCCATCACCCGCCAGCGGTATGAGGTGGTGGTGGAGGGCACGGCCGGGGACCCGGTGGCCGGGCCGTGGCAGGAGTACGGGTTCCGGGGCAAGCCGGGGGAGCCGGGGCGGTTGCCGCGGCAGTTCGCGCCCTACCACCTGCGGCTCGACTGGCTGATGTGGTTCCTGGCACTGGGATCGCCCGGGCTGAACTGGTTTGTGCCGTTCCTGAACAAGCTGCTCGACGCCGACCCCGCCACCTTGAAGCTCCTGCGCCGTGACCCGTTTGGCGGGCAGCGGCCGGCCTGGGTGCGGGCCCGCGTGTTCAGCTACCGCTACAGCACCTGGCGGGAGTGGCGCGGCACCGGCGACTGGTGGGTGCGTGAGCCGCTCGGGGACTTTGTGCCGCCCATGGCCCGCGGCTAGGAAGGGTCAGCCCGCGGCACACTCCGGGCACAGCCCGTAAATCTCCACGGTGTGCTGGACCTGGGTGAAGCCGTTTTCCCTGGCAATCCGGGCGGCCCAGCTTTCCACGGCCGGGGCTTCCACCTCAACGGTCTTCCCGCAGTTGCGGCACAGCAGGTGGTGGTGGTGGCTGGTGGCCGAGCAGCGCCGGTAGACGGCCTCGCCCTCGCCGTTGCGCAGGGTGTCGACCAGGCCTTCCTCGGCCATGGACGCCAGGATCCGGTACGTGGTGGCCAGCGAGACCCGGACGTCCTTGTCCGCCAGCAGGCGGTGCAGTTCCTGGGTGCTGACAAAGTCGTCCAGGCCGTCCAGGGCGGCGCTGATGGCCAGGCGCTGCTTGGTGACACGCTGTTCCTTGACCGGCGTTTCAGGGACAGGCGCCCCGGAATCAGGCCCTCCAGACATGCGTACAACCTGCTTTCACGTGGCTTCATTCCAATTAACCAGCCTAGCGCACGGGCCAACTGCGGGCGGTGGCGGGAAGTACGGATCACGCCGTGCCTGCCGCGGGGGCCCGGGCGGGCATAGGCTGGCACCATGTTGCTGACCAAATACTCCCACGCCTGTGTCCGGATCGAAAAGGAAGACAGGGCGCTCGTGATTGATCCCGGCACCCTCTCCGAAACCGGCGAGGCGCTGGCCGGTGCGGACGCCATCCTCATCACGCACGAACACGCCGACCACTTCGACCAGGAGGCCGTGCTGGCCGCGCTCGCAGCCACACCTTCCCTGCCCGTCCACGCCCCGGCCGTGGTGGCCGATGCCCTGCGCGCCGCCGCCCCGGGGACTGCCGGGCGGGTCCACACCACCGCGGCGGGCGGCACCTTCACCACCGCCGGCTTCTCCGTCCGCTGCCTGGGCGGCCAGCACGCCCTGATCCACCCGTCCATCCCCGTGGTCGCCAATGTGGGCTACCTGGTGGACGACGCCGTCTACCACCCGGGCGATTCCCTGATTGTTCCCCCGGGCGTCCAGGTCCAAACGCTGCTGGTGCCCGTCCACGCCCCGTGGTCGAAGGTCGCCGAGGTGGTGGACTTTGTCGTGTCCGTGCGGGCGCCCAAGGCCTTCCAGATCCACGACGCCCTGCTCAACGAGTCGGGGCTGGCCTTCACGGAGTCGCACATTGCCCGGCTGGGCGCGCAGCACGGGACCGATTTCCGGCACCTGGCAGCCGGCGAGTCCGTGGAGGTCTAGACTGCCTGCCTGCCTGCGTGGCGGCGTGCCATAGTGTCCGGGGCGGGTGAAATTTTACCCGCCCTCGCCAGCATGGCACGCCGCCGGCCGCACCTTGTTAGCCCGTCCACACCCCGGTCTCGAAAAAGCGCTGGAGCGAGGCCAGGTGCGGCCCCGGGTCGAGGCCCTTGCCGGCCAGCCACGCCGGGTCGTTGTAGCTGCCCGTGTACCGTTCGCCGCCGTCGCACATGAGTGTGACAATGCTGCCCTGCTCCCCGGCGGCCACCATCCCGGCCACCAGCTGCCACACGCCCCACAGGTTGGTGCCGGTGGAGGGGCCCGCATGGAGCCCGGCAAGGTCGCCGAAATGCTGCATGGCTGCCACCGAGGCGGCGTCGGGGACTTCAAACATGGCGTCGATGACGCCGGGCACGAAGCTTGGCTCCACGCGCGGGCGGCCGATCCCTTCGATGCGGGAGGACCTGCCCGTCACCACGGACAGCTCGCCGGACTGCCACGCCGGGTAAAACGCCGAACCCTCCGGGTCCACCACGGCCAGCTGCGTGGCATGCCCGTGGTAGCGGATGTACCGGCCGATCGTGGCCGAGGTGCCGCCCGTGCCCGCCCCGACCACCACCCACTGCGGCTCCGGGAAGCGTTCGTGGGAGAGCTGGCTGAAAATCGACTCGGCAATGTTGTTGTTGCCGCGCCAGTCCGTGGCCCGCTCGGCATAGGTGAACTGGTCCATGTAGTGGCCGCCGCATGCCGCGGCCACCTCCGCGGCCGCCGAATAGACCTGGTCCGCCTGGTCCACAAAGTGGCAGAGCCCGCCAAAGCTTTCGATCAAGGCGATCTTTTCCGGGCTGGTGCCCCGCGTCATGACCGCCGTGAAATCCAGCCCGAGCAGCTGCGCAAAGTAGGCCTCGGACACCGCCGTGCTGCCGGAGCTGGCCTCCACCACCGTGGTGCCCTCATGGATCCAGCCGTTGACCAGCGCGAACAAAAACAGGGAGCGGGCCAGGCGGTGCTTGAGGCTGCCCGTGCGGTGGCAGGATTCGTCCTTCACATACAGGTCCACGCCCCACCCCGGCGGCAGCTCGACCTTGTACAGGTGCGTATCCGCGCTGCGGTTGTTTTCCGCCTGCACCTTTGCCATCGCCTGGTGCGTCCAGGACCATTGCTCCGCTTGCCGTGTTGTCATCCAGCCAGCTTAACGTGCACGCGGTTCGGTGGTTTGCGCCCGGCCCGGGGCTAGATTTGAGGTAAAACCACCCCAAAGGAGCTGCACATGACCGTCTTGATGGACGTTGCCGAACTTCAGGAACGCCGGGCGGCCGGCCTGCGGACCGTCCTGCTCGACGTCCGCTGGGCGCTGGGCGACCCGGACGGCCGCGCGCACTATGCGGCCGGCCACATCCCCGGTGCCGTCTTCGTGGACCTGGAAACCGAGCTGGCCGGGCACGGGGAGCCGCGCGACGGCCGCCACCCCCTGCCCGCCGAGCCCGACTTCGCCGAAACCGTCCGCCGCTGGGGCCTCCGCACCGGGGACACCGTGGTGGCCTACGACGACGCCGGGGCAGCCGCCGCTGCCCGCGCCTGGTGGCTCCTGGGTTACGCAGGCATCGACAATGTCCACCTGCTCGACGGCGGGCTGGCGGCCTGGCGCGCCGCCCGCCTTCCGCTCGCCCAGGGCGAGGAGACGGCGGAGCCGGGGGACGCCGTCGTACATTACGGGGCAAGGGCCACGGTGGACACGGAAGGGGCCGCCCGGTGGCCGGGCATCCTCCTGGACGCCCGGGCGGGGGAGCGGTACCGGGGCGAGACGGAGCCGGTCGACCCGCGGGCCGGGCACATTCCGGGGGCAGTCAGCGCGCCCACGGCCGGAAACCTGGCGCAGGATGCCACGTTCCTGCCGGCGGAGGAACTGCGGGCGAGGTTTGCGGCGCTGGGCGTGCGGGAGGGTTCGGAGGTGGCCGTGTATTGCGGTTCCGGAGTGACGGCGGCCCACGAAATTGCGGCCCTGGAAATTGCCGGGTTCCCTGCTGCCCTGTATCCCGGGTCGTGGTCGGCGTGGTCCAACCGCCCGGAACGGCCCGTGGAGACCGGTGCCGGTGGCGATAGGGTTGAACCATGACGCAAGCAAAAGCCTACGCAGCAACGTCCGCCACCTCCGGACTGAACCCCAGCACCATTGAGCGCCGGGAGCCGGGGGCGCACGACGTGGAAATCGCCATCGACTTTTGCGGGCTGTGCCACTCCGACGTGCACACCGTCCGCTCCGAATGGCGGCCGGCCCGCTACCCGCTGGTCCCGGGCCACGAAATCGTCGGCAGGGTCACGCGGGTGGGCGCCGACGTGGTGGGCTTTGCCGTGGGGGACCTGGCGGGCGTGGGCTGCATGGTGGACTCCTGCCGCGAATGCGACTCGTGCCTTGAAGGCTTTGAGCAGTACTGCGAAAAAGGCAACACCGGCACCTACGGCGTGGTGGACCGCCGCAACGGCGGCGGCGTGACGCAGGGCGGCTACTCGTCGTCGATCGTGGTGGATGAGAACTACGTGCTGAACGTGCCCGCCGGGCTGGACCCGGCCGGCGTCGCGCCCCTGCTGTGCGCCGGCATCACCACCTACTCCCCGCTGCGCTACCTGGACGTGCAGGACGGCGACGCGGTGGGCGTGGTGGGCCTCGGCGGGCTGGGGCACATGGCCGTCAAGATCGCCAAGGCGCTCGGGGCCTCAGTCACTGTCTTCACCACCTCACCGGGCAAGGCAGCCGCGGCGTTTGAGCTCGGTGCCGACACCGTGGTGGTGTCCTCCGATCCGGCACAGATGGCCGCTGCGAAGGGAACGCTGAACGCGATCATCGACACCGTGGCGGCCGTCCACGACCTCAACCCGTACCTGCAGACCCTGGCGCGCGACGGCGCCCTCATCCAGCTGGGGCTGCCGCCGGCACAAATGCCGCCCGTGGATCCGGGCCTGCTGATCCGCAAGCGCCTGGCCTACGGCGGTTCCCTGATCGGCGGGATTGCCGAAACCCAGGAAATGCTGGACTTCTGCGCCGAACACGGGATTGTTTCCGACATTGAAATGGTTGCCGCACCGGAGCTGGACGCCGCCTACGACCGCATGGTGGCCGGGGACGTCAAGTACCGCTTTGTCCTGGACAACTCGACCCTTTAGGAGCATTTCTTGAGCACGCTGTTTACGAAAATCATCAACGGCGACATCCCTGGGAGGTTCGTCTGGAAGGACGAGACCTGCGTGTCCTTCCTGACGATCGGGCCCCTGACGGACGGCCACGTCCTGGTGGTGCCGCGCGAGGAAGTCGACAAGTGGACCGACGCGTCGCCGGAACTGGTGGGGCACCTGATGGGCGTTTCCCAGACCATCGGGCAGGCGCAGCTTGCGGCGTTTGGTGCACCGCGGGCCGGGCTGATTGTTGCCGGCTTTGAGGTGGAGCACCTGCACGTGCACGTCTTCCCCGCCTACGGGCTGGACAATTTCAACTTCAAGGCCGTGGACAACAACCCGGACCCTGCCGTCCTAGAGGCCAATGCTGAAAAGCTCCGCGGTGCGCTGCGCGACGCCGGGCACGGGCAGTTCGTCCCCGAGGACTGACGCGCACGCCGTGGCGGGGCCCAGCAGGGACGCCGTGACAGGCGTGGCGTCGATGTGCCAGGCCGGCGCCGCAGCCCTGGCCGGCGCCCTGGCACTCGAGACCCCGCGCAGTGATGGCGGCTGGACCCTGGTGGCCATCGACGGGGTGGACGGGAGCGGGAAAACGACCTTCGCCGCGGCCTTGGAACGGGACGTCCTGGCGCCGTTCGGGCCTCGGGGCGGCGGCTTGTACCGCAGCGCAGCAACGGACCGCCGCCTGGACCTGGCCCTTGATCCGCCCCGGCTGCAGGCCCGCCCGGGCACTGTGTGCATTGTCGAGGGCATGTTCCTGCATCGAAGGGAACTTGCCGGCCGATGGGACTACTCCGTGTTTCTGGACGTGCCGTTCGCCGAGACGGCCCGCCGGATGGCGGTTCGCGACGGCACGCCGGCTGATCCCGGCCACCCCGGCATGCGCCGCTACGTCGGGGGCCAGCGGCTGTATTTTGCCGAGGCAGCCCCATGGCTGCGAGCCGACCGTGTGGTGGACAATACCGATCCGGCGGAGCCGTTGGTGACGCCACAGGCGGCCGGGCACCAACGAGGGCGGCACATCCGGGGAATCGCCGGTGCTGCTGCCCGCCTGGGCTAGGATTTCCTCAATACACTTCGTCGCAGGGGGCCGCACGGTGGACATGGCTGGACTTGGCGGCAGGCGCAACCTTCACGGCGGGAAGGCCCGGTGAGGCCGGGGGAACCGGATCCCGTCAAGGGACTGCGCCGGTCCCCGTCCGGGAGGGTGCCGCAATGGGTGCTGGATGAGGAGGCAGCCCGGCCCGCCGCCCGGTCCGGGCTCCCTGCGGCTGGCCGCCCCGCGTCCGGCCCGGTGCGAAAGAAGCCACGGCGGCACCATGGCAGGTTCCGGCGCATCCTGCCCGCAGCATGTTCCGTCCTGGCCCTGGCCATGATTGTTAGCTATTACGCTTTTCCGGGCCTCGTGGGCCAGGCCACGGCAGCGATTGCCGGGGAACAGTTCCACGCCCGGCAGTCCGGCGTCGGCCCCGCTTCGAGCTGGACTGCCGGCTACCCGCCGCGGGGCGTCGAGGCCCACAAGGCGCCGCTGGGCAGGCCCGCAGCGGTGGCGCAGACGAGCGAATCGTATGCCTTCATCGGCGGGGATTCCCGCAGCGGCCTCATTGCCTACGATCCCTGCCGCCCAATCCATTTCGTAACCCGCCCCGACAACGCCCCTGAGGGCGGTCGTGAACTCATCACCCGTGCCGCCGCGGCCGCATCGCAGGCGACCGGGCTGGTGTTCATTGACGACGGCGGCACCACGGAGGGCTATTCCACGAACCGGGGCCCATATCAGCCCGGGCGCTACGGCAAACGCTGGGCACCCGTGTTGTTTGTGTGGGCGACGGCGGCGGAGCAGCCCAAGTTTGTTGAAGTACCGGTTCCCGGCGAGACCAACGTGGCCGGATTGGGTGGCAGCCAGGCAATCGTGGGCGACACGGGAAGCGAAGTCTTCGTCACCGGCACCGTCCAGCTTAACGCGGGGGCCCTGGGCGAGACGATGTCACGCCCAGGCGGCCCGGCCCTGGTGCAGGCCGTGATCGAACACGAGATCGGCCATGTGCTGGGGCTGGGCCATGTGAAGGACCCCTCGCAGCTGATGTACGACCGTGCCCGGCCGGGCGTCACCACGTATGCCGCCGGGGACCTCACCGGCCTGGCCAGGCTCGGCCAGGGAAAGTGCTTCCCCAACCATTGACGCGACGGACCCAAAAATGCGGAAGCCCTGGGGAATGTTGCCCCGGTTGCAACCGGGCGTTGGTTATTCGGCCAAGGCCTTCGACAGTGCCACGCGGACCCGCTTTTCCGAGACCGAATACGCCGTGCCCAGCTCCACGGCGAACAGGCTGACGCGCAGTTCCTCCAACATCCAGCGCACGTGCTCCAGCCCAGCCGTTGACCGCTGGCCGGGCAGCAGGGCGGCCACGGCGTCGTCGTACTCGTCTTCCAGCCGCTGCACGGCGGCCATCGACTGACCGTCCCGGGCCACATTCGAGGGCAGCTTCTCCAGCCGGCGCTCAATCGCGGCCAGGTAGCGCGGCAGCTGGCTGAGCTGGGCGAAGCCGGTCTTGGCCACAAAACCGGGGTAGACCAGCAGTTCCAGCTGCTGCCTGGTGTCGTTGAGGGCACTGATCAGCGGCAGGCTGTTGCTGGCCCGCAGCGCCTTGTCGATCCGCAGCTTCGACGCCAGCACGCGTTCGACGACGGCCGTCACCGTGAACACCGTGTCAATGAGCTCGGCCCGGACCGTTTCATACAGGGCATCAAACGCGTTCCGGTCCCAGGGCAGGGCCGCGGGTGTGAGCTTGTCGATGGTGGCCAGCGTGCAGTCGGCGATCAGCTCCGCCACCGAGCCGTGCGGGTTTTGGCTGAACGTGAGCTTTTCGGTGTTGCTCAGGTGCTCGAGCACGTACCGGTCGGGGGAGGGCACCCGCAGGGCGAGGAGCCTGATGACGCCGCCACGCATGGCGGATTCCTGCGCATCACGGCGCTGGAACACGCGCAGTCCGGCCGTGGCGCCCTCGTCCACCAGGGCCGGGTAACCCGTCACGGTGTGCCCGGAGACCTGCCGCTTCACCTCGCGCGGCAGCGTGCCCACGCTCCACTCGGTGAGCCCGGTGCGCTCGGCAATGCCCTCTGGTCCGCGGGTGTCACCGGTCGAGCTTGTCGAGACACCTGGTCTCGACGGGTCCGGTCCCCGGGTGCCGCCCGACCCCCGGGGCGTGACGGTCTTCGGCGTGGCCCCGAGTTGTTCGGCAATGGCCCGGCGCGTGGCGCCGGCCAGTCGTGACTGCAGCGCCGGGAGGTCCTGGCCATCTTCGAGGATGCGGCCGTTCTTGTCCACCACGGAGAACGTCATGCGCAGGTGGGAGGGCACGGCGTCCCAGTTCCACGACCCCGGCGGGATGATGTGCCCCTTGATCCTGCGCAGGGCCAGTTCCAGCGACGGCTCCAGCGCGTCCACGGCAGGGTCGAAGTCGGTGGCCAGGGCCGCGGCCGCCTGCCGTCCCACGTCCGGGGCGGGGATGAAGTTCTTGCGCACGGCCTTGGGCAGCGACTTGATCAGCGCCGTCACCAGCTCCGCGCGCAGCCCGGGGATCTGCCACCGGAACGGGGCCTCGTGCAGCTGGTTCAAAAACAACAGCGGCACCTGCACGGTCACGCCGTCGGACGGGTTGGGTGCGGAACCCGGCGCGGTCGGGTGGAACTCGTAGGAGAGCGGCAGCTCAAACCCGCCCTCGGTCCAGGTCTTCGGGAACGCGGCCCCGTCGAGCTCGGGCTCCTCGGCCATGACCACGTGCGCGTCGAAGTCCAGCAGCGAAGGGTTCTTGTGCCGGGCGTCCTTCCACCACTTGTCAAAGTGCCGCTCGGAGACCACGCCGGGCCCCACCCGCTCGTCGTAAAACTCAAAGAGTGCCTCGTCGTCCACGCGCAGGTCGCGGCGCCGCATGCGGGTTTCCAGCTCCTCCACTTCGGCGAGCAGGGCCTGGTTGCGGTGGAAGAACTTGTGGTTGGTGTGCCAGTCTCCCTCCACCAGGGCGTGCCGGATGAACAGCTCCCGGCTCAATTCCGGGTCGATGCGTCCGTAGTGGACGCGGCGGTCGGGCACGATCGGCACGCCGTACAGGGTGACCTTCTCATGTGCCATGACCGAGCCCATCTTCTTGGACCAGTGCGGCTCGGAGTAGCTGCGCTTCACCAGGTCCGGGGCCACCTCCTCGGCCCACAGGGGATCGAACTTGGCGGCCACGCGGGCCCACAGCCGCGACGTTTCCACGAGTTCGGCGGCCATGACCCAGTCCGGCGACTTCTTGAACAGCGCCGAGCCCGGGAACACCATGAACTTGGTCCCGCGCGCGCCGGCATACTCGCGCTTGCGCGCATCATAGAGGCCGATGTGGCTGAGCAGCCCCGTCAGCAGGGACAGGTGGATAGCGTCGTGGTTGGCCACCGGGTCAATGCCGCTGCCAGAGACCTTGATGCCCAGCGGCTTGCCCATCTGCTTGAGCTGGGTGAACAAATCCTGCCATTCACGCACGCGCAGGTAGTTGATGAACTCGGCCTTGCACAACCTGCGGAACGCACTGGAGGACAGCTCCGCCTGCTTCTCCTTGATGTAGCGCCACAGGTTCAAAAAGCCCGTGAAATCGGAATTCGCATCCACAAAGCGCTTGTGCTTTTCGGCGGCGAGCTGCTGCTTGTTTGTGCCGTCCCCCTGGGGGCGCTCACGCGGGTCCTGGATGGTCAGCGCGGCTGCGAGCACCATGACCTCCGCGGCCACGCCGCGTTTCGCGGCTTCCACGATCATCCGTCCCAGCCGCGGATCCACCGGAAGCTGGGAGAGCTGGCGTCCGACGCCGGTGATCCCGCCTTGGGCGTTCACCGCGCCCAGCTCGCGCAGCAGGGTCACGCCGTCGGTGATGGCCCGGGAGTCCGGTGGCTGCACAAACGGGAACTTCTCCACGTCCCTGGGTCCCTTTGCCACGCCCATGGCAGCCATCTGGAGGATGACGGCGGCCAGGTTGGTGCGCAGGATCTCGGGGTCCGTGAACTCGCTGCGGGCGTCGAAATCCTCCTCCGAGTACAGCCGGATGCAGATGCCGTCGGACACGCGGCCGCAGCGGCCCGAACGTTGGTTCGCACTTGCCTGGGACACGCGCTCGATGGGCAGGCGCTGGACCTTGGTCCGGTGCGAATACCGGGAGATGCGGGCCGTGCCGGGGTCAATCACATACTTGATGCCCGGCACCGTCAGCGACGTCTCGGCCACATTGGTCGCCAGGACAATGCGCCGGCGCGTGCCCGGGGTGAACACGGCGTGCTGCTCGGCCAGCGACAGCCGGGCGAACAGGGGCAGGATCTCGGCGTCGCGCAGCCGCGGGTTGGTCTTGATGCGGCCCCGCAGGGCCTCGGCCGCGTCGCGGATTTCGCGCTCGCCGGAGAAGAAGATCAGGATGTCCCCGGGTGCTTCGCGGGAGAGCTCCTCCACGGCGTCGCCCACGGCATCGAGCGGGTCCCGGTCCTCCTCACGGTTGCCGCCGTCTTCCCGGTTCCCGCCGTGTCGGTTCCGGTCCGCGCCCGCGCCAAGTTCGTCGTCGTCCTCCCCCTTGGCGGGGCCGGAGAGCGGGCGGTAGCGGATTTCCACGGGGAAGGTGCGTCCGGAGACCTCCATGATGGGCGCCGGGCCCCCGGGGGAGGCGAAGTGCTCGGCGAAGCGTTCCGGGTCGATCGTGGCCGAGGTGATGATGACCTTCAAGTCCGGGCGCTGGGGCAGGATCTGGCGAAGGTAGCCGAGGATGAAGTCGATGTTCAGGGAACGCTCGTGGGCCTCGTCGATGATGAGGACGGAGTATTTGCGCAGCAGTTTGTCGCGCTGGATTTCCGCCAGCAGGATGCCGTCGGTCATCAACTTGATCTTGGTCTGCGGGCCCACGTGGCCGGTGAAGCGGACCTGGAAGCCCACTTCCTCGCCGATCTTGACGTCGAGTTCGCTGGCGATGCGCGCGGCCACGGTGCGGGCGGCGAGGCGGCGCGGCTGCGTGTGCCCGATCAGGCCCTTCTCCGCCAGCCCCAGCTCCACGCACATTTTCGGGATCTGGGTGGTCTTTCCGGAGCCCGTCTCGCCGGCGATGATGGTGACCTGGTTGGCGGCGATGGCGGCCATGAGGTCCTCGCGGCGTTCCGAGACGGGAAGCGCGGCGGGGTAGGTGATGGTGAAAGTCATGGTGCCACCCAGTTTATGCCGATATTGGCGCGGTGGGCTTCGGGGTGCTTTGGTGCCAAAGCAGGCCGGCGTGCGGTGAACTGCACCAGGCTGCGCAGGCGCCTGCCGCCACGGTGGGCCCCGGGGCCCTCACCAGGGCACCTCCTGCTTGGCGGGCGTGGCCGGGGCTCTGGCCTGCGCCGCAGCCGGGGTGGGCGTGAGAGGCTGGGGGAATGGCCCAGGAAAACAATTTCCCCCGCTCGACGGCGCTGGCGAACCTTGCGCCCGCCGGCCGGAGCTTCGTGCTGCGGCGGGCGCAGGAGTCCGACGTCGGCCCGATCGTCGGGCTGTTGGCCGCGGAGCAGCTGCGGGCGGCCGTTGACTCCGCCGCACCCGAACGCCGGGGCCCCTATTTGGCCGCGTTCCACGCCATCGCTGCCGACCCCGCCCATTTGCTGTGCGTGGTGGACGACGACGCCGGCACTGTGGTTGCCACCATGCAGCTGTCCCTTCTGCCGGGCCTGGCCCGCGGCGGCTCCGCCCGCCTGCAGATTGAGGCGGTCCGGGTTGCCGGCCGGCTGCGCGGCAACGGACTGGGCTCAGCCATGATCGGGTGGGCCGTTGCCGAAGGGCGCCGCCGCGGGGCCGTCCTGGTCCAGTTGACGTCGGATCTTTCCCGGACGGACGCCCACCGCTTTTATGAGCGGCTGGGCTTCGTCCACTCCCACGCCGGATTCAAGCTGGTCCTTTAGCCGTTGCGCCGTTCCGCCGCCGGGTTGCTGCTGCCGGGCTCGGGCGTGCCTGGGCCGCCGGGCCGGGGCCGAGGGTGCTTTTGCGAGGGTTCCGCTGCCGGGCTGCTGCGCGCCGGGCCACTCATGAATTGCTGCGGGTCCTGCCACGCGGGGTGGAAAAATACTGCTGCCTGTTCCCTCCACAGGGGGGTGCCCGGCCGATGGTTGTTGACATTTCGGGTTGCGCCCCGTTCCTGCCCGGGCAGTCCATTTTAGGCTTGAGGCAGCAGGGAAGTTGGTGGTTTTCGAACACGGTTTCCATATCTTGGGGGCCGCTGGGGGACCCGGGTGCACAGGCAGAGGGGGTGGACGCGGTGGCGGTGCCGGAATGGAATGCCACGGTCAGTGCCGGCGTGTCTGCAGGCACTGTGCCCGAGGTGGCGGGCCCGGACCCACTCGGACGATTGGGCGCCACCGTGGCAGGTGCAGCAACGGGCCCTGACGGCTTGCCGTCCGCTCCTGCTGCCGGCGAGGCCATGGGTCCCATGGACGCGGCCGATCCTGCTTCATTGGTGGTCGAAGCCGCCAAGGCCCTGGCCGGCGTGTGTGGCGGATTCTTTGACCCTGCGGTGTTGGCCCAGCTGGATGCAGCCTTGGCCCTTGAACTGGCCGCCCAGGCCCGTGACCGGGCCGTGGAAGCCGGTGAGCTGTTGGATGCCGGCGTGCGGGAGGGGCGGGCCGCGGCGTTCCTGGAGCGGCTGGCGTGCCGCGCCGCAGCATGCAGGGCCGCCGCGACCCGGGCCGGGAAGCTTGCCGGGGAGGCCGCCTCGGTCGTTGCTGCGTTCGGTGGCTCCGTGGGAGCCGGGGGATACGACCCGGACGTCGTGAACCGGGTTTCCGGCGCGGTCCTGGTGGATGTCATAACCGGGCTGGAAGAAGCCAAAAATTCCTTGACGGCGGTGCAGATGCAGGCCGAGGTGCTCTTCACGGCCCAGCAGCGCCTGGTCCAGGCCCGCACGGGGGTGCCGAAAGCCAAGCTCGGCCGGGACGTGGGGGTGCAGGTCGGGCTCGCCCGGCATGAATCCGCCCACCGCGGGCGCCAGCTGGCCGAGCTTGCCGCCGTCGTGGTGCGCGAGCTCCCACACACCATGGACGCCGTCACGGCCGGGATCATCGGGGAGGACCGGGCGAGGATAGTGGCATCCGAGACGGTATTCCTCTCTGCCGAACACCGCGCCGACGTCGACGCGCTGATCTGCGCAGACCAGGAGAAACTGGCAGGCATGGGCTCCCGGCAAATCGCCACTGCGGCCAGGGCCGAGGCCTACCGGCTCGAGCCCGAAGTTTTCGTCCAGCGCCGGGAGAAAGCGGTTGCGGACCGCTACGTGTCCCTGCGCCCGGCTGCGGATGGGATGACTCTGCTCAGCGCCCTGATCCCACTGAAGCACGGGGTCACTGTCATCAACGCCCTCACCCAGGTAGCCGACGCGGCCAAGGCCGCAGGCGACGGCCGGGGCCGCGGACAGCTCATGGCCGACGCCCTCATCCACCGCCTGACGCGGCACGTGCCGTGTGACGAGGGCCAGGGCGGTGTGGGCGACCATCGCGGCCCAACACCGGAAAATGCCGGGTCGCGGCATGGCAGTGTACTGGAACCGGGTGCGCTGGGACCGGGTGTACTGGGTGGCGTGGCGGCACCTCCGCACACCCCGGGCTTGTGCACCACCGTCACCGAACCGGACATCATGATTGAGCTCGTCAAGACCGACCGGTCCCTCTTTGACGGTGCGAGCGACCCCGCCATCATCACCGGCCACGGACCGATCCCCGCGCCCGAAGCCAGCACCATGGTGCTGGGGACGGCGTCGGGGAAATCCGGCTTCTCGCCCAAACTGTGGCTGCGCCGTCTTTTCACCCATCCTGAGAGCGGAGCCCTGCTCAGCATGGACTCCCGGGCCCGCTTCTTTCCCGAGGGAATGAAGGAGTTCCTGCGCCTGCAGTACCAGCGCTGCGCCAGCCCTTACTGCGATGCACCGATTCGCAACTACGACCACATCAAGTCCTGCGCCGCCTGCAACCAGGCCAAGGAAGCCCCCGGCTGGACCGTAGCGCCCACCATCGGACCGCCGGCCGGCGAGGGACCACTGCCCGGTAAAGCCCCGCCCGGCTCAGCCCCGCCCGGTACGACCACCACCACGCCCACGGGGCACAGCTACACGGCCGTCGCGCCAGCCCTGCCGGGCACCAGCCGCCGCAAACGGCGCAGAAGGCGCAGAAGGCGAAGCTGAAACCGCCGCGGCAGGTGCCCACGGGCCGTACGCACCGGATACGGCAGGACTTTCAGCCAAGGTGTGTCCTTGAACTGGTTCGTGCGCGATGGGAGGAGGATTGTGGCATGTCCGCCGACCGCACCATGCGCATCCACAGCCCCGAATTCAAGTCAATGGCGGAGAGGGTCCTGCAGGTCACCGCGCTCACGTCGAGGCTGAATGCCCTGCCCTTTGGTGACGAAGCGGGCAAGGCTGCACTGCTCGGGCAGATCCTGGGCCGGCCGCTGCCGTCAGGGGTGACGGTCTATCCGCCGTTCTACACGGACCACGGGCTCAATCTGCACCTCGCCGAACGGGTCTTCATCAACCAGGGCTGCACTTTCCTGGACTATGCGGGCATCCGGCTCGGCGAGGGCGTGATGATCGGCCCCAAGGCCACGCTGATCACCAGCGGCCATCCGGTCAATCCGGCAGAACGCAGGCTGTACCTCACCGGCGCCCCCATCGACGTGGCGGACAACGTGTGGATCGGTGCGGGTGCAACGATCCTGCCCGGTGTCAGCATTGGACGCGATGCCGTCATCGCCGCCGGATCGGTTGTGGCCGACGACGTGCCGGCGGCGAGCCTGGTGACCGGACCAAAGGCCGGGGTGCGACGGCGCTGGTGACGGCTGCCATGGCTGCCCAAGCCCGCCAAACCGGGGCAGCGCGGCCAGGGGACGATGGCCTGGCCGGGCAGGGGCCGGCGTCAGTTGCCGGCAGGGGCGAGGAGTGCCAGGATCGCGCGGGTGCTGCCGGTCTCCCCGAGCCTCGGAAAGATCCGGGTGAGGCTGTTGTTGTGCGCATCGGCACTCATGTCCGTCATGGCGTCGACCGCCAGTGTGACATTGAGGCCGAGCTCGTGGGCCTGGCGTGCGGTGGATTCGACGCCGATGCTGGTGGCCACGCCGGCCACGACCACCTGGGTGACACCCAGGCCGGCGAGGTGTTCGGCCAGCCCCGTGTTGGTAAAGGACCCCCACGTCCGCTTGACCACCACATGGTCCCCGGGCTGATGGTTCAGCCCGGCCACCAGCTCCGTGGCGTTGTCCGAGTGTGTTCCGGTCGCAGCGCGGGGCGGCTGCTCATTGCGGCCCGGGGCGCGGCCGTCCACGCGGACCAGGACCACGGGCAGTCCGCGGCTGCGGAATCCGGCAGCCAGGTCTGCGGCGTTTTGCACCACGGGGTCCATTGGATGCGCCGTGGGAAGGGCGGCCACTGAATTTTGCAGGTCGACAACAATGAGTGCGGTCCGTGGATCGAGGGTGGTTACTGCCATGAGATGCTCCTCTGAGGGGCGGATGGGGGCGGCGAAGTTGCTCGGAGATGGACGCGAGGCTACACGTCCGCGCGGCGGCTGGCGCGCACCACCTCGTCGTGGACCGCGACGGGCCCGCCGCCGTGGCCCTCGGATTGGCGCGGGCGGGACTCGGCCACCAGGACCTGCCACAACCCCGGATCCAGTGCCGAGACCACCTCGCCGGCGTCGAAAAGCACTTCCGCCCGGTGCGGGCGGCGCGCGCCGGAATCCATGTCCGACGGCGCGTGCCCCACCACCAGCAGCGTGCCACCCGGCGCGACGGCGGCAGCCAGCCGGGCAAACAGGGGCCCGCGATCCGCGCGGGGCAGCTGCATGAACTGGGCAGACACGAGGTCGAAGGCCCCCTCAGGGGGAGTCCACGCGAGCAGGTCCAGCTGCCGCCACGCGAGCGAGCCGGGCAGTTCCAGCCCGGCCGCGTGCCCGGCAGCCCGTTCCAACGCAACACTGGAAATGTCGACGCCGGTCACCTGCCACCCGCGCCCGGCCAGCCAGACGGCATCGGCGCCCTCCCCGCAGCCCACGTCCAGCGCAGTCCCGGCTGGCAGTGCAGACACCTCGGCAACCAGCTGCGGGTTCGGGTTCCCGCTCCAAATGTGCCCGTGGCTGCCGTACCGGTCATTCCAGTACGCCTCGTCAAATTGCCGAATCAAAGGCTTCTCCTCAAGCTAGCGCGGTGCCCTAAATAACCCGGTGCCCTAAATAGCCCGATGCCCTGGGTCAGGGAAGCTCGGGCAACGCCTGGTGGGTGCTGACGGCCAGCCGGTTCCAGACGTTGATGGCGGAGATTGCCATCAGCAGCTCCGTGACCTCGGTGTCGGTGAAGGCGGCCTTGACGCCCGCCCAGATGGCGTCGGAAACCCCGCCCTTGCTGATCAATGTCACGGCCTCGGTCAGTGCCAGCGCGGCCTGTTCGCGGTCCGAGTACAGGCCCGGGGCCTCGTGCCAGCCTGCGAGCACGTCCAGGCGGCGGTTGTCGACGCCTGCGGCCCGGGCCTCACGGCCATGCATGTCCAGGCAGAACGCGCAGCTGTTGAGCTGTGAGGCACGGATCTTGACCAGCGCCAGCAGGTCCTCGCCGAGGGTGCCGGAGTGGATGTACTTTTCCATGGCGTACATGGGCTGGTAGGCCTTGGGATCGATTTCGTTGATGTTCAATCGCTGCGTGGACATGTACCCTGCTTCCTTCGTGACTGCTGTCTCATCTGGTTTCGGCACTTGGGGCCGTCCTTCCCAGCTTCCACCCCGCCCCGGGGTTCCGCAAGCCGGGCAGGAAGGCACTGGCACGGTTGGCCACGCCCGGTTCTCCAGCCTCGGGCCCGCCGCTGCCGTCCCAGCGACGGCAACAAAAAATCCGGGGCCCGCACACAGCTGTTTGGCTGCGTGCGGACCCCGGACGGTGGTGCCCTCGATAGGATTCGAACCTACGGCCTGTTGCTCCGGAGGCAACCGCTCTATCCCCTGAGCTACGAGGGCGCGGCAACCGTGGCTGCCGAAGGGAACGAGAAAGAGCTTAGCAGGTGCCGGGCGCTGAATCGAACGCCGTGCCCGCGCGCCGTCCGCCGCCTCCATGGCGGCCGCCTGTCGACGGCCCCGGGCGGGTCCCGCGTCCAGCCACTGGAACCGCCTGCGCCGCCGCCGGCCGGGCCGGTAACATTGGGGCAATGGTGAATACATGGTGAGGAATGTCCCGCGTTCCCTGTGGTTGTTTGCGGCGGGCATCATCCTTACCGCGTTGACGCTGCGCGGGGCCGTGACGGTGGTCCCGCCCCTGATTTCCACCATCACGCACGACCTCCCGATGGGCACCGCCACGATCGGCGTCCTGGGCCTGCTCCCCACGGCGGCGTTTGGCCTCTTCGGCTTCTTCACCCCGTACGTGATCCGCTGGGCGTCGCTGGAACGGCTCATCGTGCTTTCGATCGTTGCCGGAATCGTCGGCCAGATCGCGCGGGTCTTTGCCCCCAACACCTTCCTGTTCCTGGTTTTTTCCGTCGTCGCCTTCGGCGGCCTCGGCGCCGGCAACGTCCTCCTGCCGCCCCTGGTGAAGAAGCACTTCCCCGGCAGGGTCGGCTTGATGACGGCCCTCTACGTGACCTCCATTTCACTCGGCACCGCCCTTCCCGCCCAGATCTCGGTGCCCCTGGCCGACGCCGCCGGTTGGCAGTTTTCCCTCTCCTCCTGGGCCGTGGTCAGCATGATCGCCGTGGTCCCGTGGCTGCTGGCCGCGATTCCCACCCGCACGACGCCGGCACCCGGCACGGCGCCCGGCCCACCGGGCGCCGTGGCCCCGCCGGCAGCGGTGCGGTTGGCGGTCCCTACGCGCCCCTCACCTGACGCGGCCGGCCCGAGGATGAAGCTGTCGCGTTCGCCCACAGCCTGGGGGCTGACGTTCATGTTCGGCTGCACCTCGCTGAACACGTATGCGCTGTTCGCCTGGCTGCCGGAAATCCTGACGGAGGCCGGTCTGGACCGAGGCCACGCCGGTTCCATGCTCGCGTTGTTTGCCGCGCTCGGCCTGCCCATGAGCCTGGGCATACCGCTGGTCGCCGCCCGGATGCGCAACCCATTCCCGCTGGTGCTGGCCATGCTGGGCTGCTTCGTGGCCGGCTACCTGGGGCTGCTGCTCGCCCCGGCGAACGGCACCTGGCTGTGGGTGTCGCTGGCGGGGCTGGGCCCGGGCACGTTCCCGCTGGCGCTGCTGCTGATCAACCACCGCACCCGCACACAGCACGGCGCCGGCGCGCTGTCCGGTTTCGGCCAGGGCATGGGCTACGGGCTGGCCTGTGTGGGCCCGCTCTTCTTCGGGCTGCTGAGGCAGTGGACCGGCTCCTGGACGGGGCCCTTCGTGTTCCTCTTCGCCACACTGGTCCTCCTGGGCGCCGGCGCCTTCATCATTTGCCGGCCCAGGATGCTGGAGGACGACTTCGCCAGGTGACTGCCGGCCCTGCCCCTCAGCCGGCCCGGGCGGCGAGGATGGGCGCCATGCTTTCGCGCATGTAGTCGGCCACGACGTTTTGGGAGACGGCCACGTCCAGGACGAACAGGCCGCGGGCGCCGGCGTCGAGCCACTCCCGGAGACGGCCGATGTCCGCCAGGGAGCGCATCTTGGTGCCGTGGGCGCCGAAGGCCCCGGCCAGCGCGGCGAAGTCCACTTCCTCGATCTGCATGGCGGTGTCGTCCAGGCCGCGCACCGCATACTGGTGCAGTTCGGCGCCGTAGGCCGCGTCGTTGAACACCACCATGACACCGCTGGCAATGGTCCGCACGGCCGTGTCGAGGTCGGCCAGGCCCATGAGCGCGCCCCCGTCCCCCGAGACCAGGACGGTAAGCCGCTCCGGGCGGGCGGCTGCCGCGCCGACGGCGGACGGCAGTCCCAGCCCGATGGTTTGGAACGCCGTGCCCACCATCATCAATGCCTGCGGGTCCGGGACCGCGCAGTACATGGGCGCCCAGCCGATGAAGTGCCCGCCGTCCTGGACGATCGTACGCTCCTCTGGCAGCACGGCGTCGAGCAGCGTGGCCACCGCCCGCGGGTTGAGCCGGCCGTCCGGGGCGAATTCCCCGGCGGGCGGTTCGGCGAACAGGGAGCGGTCGGCCACCTCCGGGAAGCCGTCCCGCCAGCCGTGCCCGGACAGCCGGGGCAGGGCATCCAGCAGCGCGGCGGCCAATGCGGCCGCGTCCGCGTGGACAAACTCGGTGGCAGCGGGGGCGGCTGCTTCGGGGCGGTCGTCGACCTGGATGACGGTGGCGCCGTCGGCGAACAAGGTGCCGTAGCGGGTCTGGAAGGTGTTCAGGCCCGCCCCGACCACCAGCACCACGTCGGCGCGGCGCATGATGTCGGCCGCCGGAACGCCGGCAAAGCCGCCGGCGATGCCCAGGTCCCAGGGGGAGCCGAAGAGGTTGCGGGCCATGGCGGATGTTGCAAAGAATGCCCCCAAACCGTCGCCCAGGCGGCGCAGGGCCCGGCCGGCCGCGGCCTCCACGGCGCCGCGTCCGCCGATGATCAGGGGCCTTTCGGCGCCGGACAGCTGCCGGGCAATCCGGTGCGAGGCGGCACCGTCCACGGCAGGGGGAACCCGCTGTTCCACCGGGGCGGGCGCCTGCTGGGGGCCGGCGTCGAGCGCCGCGATGTCATAGGGGATGGCCAGCACCACGGGGCGGCTGTCGCGGACGGCCAGCGCCCAGGCCCGTTCGGTGGCCGACGCGGCGGTTTCGCAGGTCACCGCCAGCGTTTCAACTCCGAGCCCGGCGGCCACCATGTCCTGGTTGACGTCCCACGGCCGCGCGCCCCCGGCGGGGACGCCGCCGGCAACCAGCACCAGGGGAATGCGGGCCTTGGCGGCCTCGGCCAGCGGGGTCAGTGCGTTGGTGAAGCCGGCCCCGTACGTGACGGACGCGACGGCCACCCTGCCCGAGGCGCGGTAGTAGGCGTCGGCCATGGCAACCGTGCCGGCCTCGTGGCGGGCGCTGATGTAGCGCATCCCGCGGCGGGTGACATTGCTGGTGAAAAAGGCGTTGCCGTTGCCCATGAGCCCAAATACGGTGTCGGCATGCCGGGCGCAAACATCGGCAACAAGGTCGGATACGGTGGGCTGCTCGGTCACTGGAGGCTCAAATCTTCTCGGGCGGGCCGCGTGGCACGCACAACGGATGTGGTGCACCCAACAGTGGAACGCCCCGGCCCGGCACGCAAGCGTCGGCGAAACCACCAGCCAGCCTGTACAGATTGGGGTATCGATCGCCCGGTAAACCATACAATTTGTATGGGCTCGGCGGGTCAGGACTCCGCGGCCGCCTTCAACAGGGGCAGGTGCCGGTTTTCAATGTGGCTCTCCAGCGCAATCACGCTTGAGGTGCGGGCGACGCCTGGTGCCTGCGACAACGCATCCAGCACGCGCTGCAGGTCAGTGGTGGAGCGGCCCACGATCTTCACCAGCAGGTCGCTGGGACCGGACACCGTGTGCATCTCGAGGATTTCCGGAATCTGGCCGATGGCGTCAAAGACCACGCCGTGGCCCATGCCCTGGGCGATTTCGATGGAGCAAAACGCAATGATGGGAAAGCCGAAGGCCGCCGGGCTGAGGCGCGGAACAATCCCGGTGATGACACCGCCGGAGTGCAGCCGGTCCAGGCGGCCCTGCACCGTGGCCCGGGCCACCTTGAGCCGCCGCGAGCATTCAAGCACGCCGATCCCGGGCTCGTCCGTGAACATCTCGATGATGGCGGCATCCAGCCGGTCGACTTTCATGCCTCCATTATCGCGGCCCCCGTCGGCGCCGGTGCCACACTGTGGGCGGATTGGGGGAGCGCGGCGCGGGAACCGTACACTTGGAACCGTGACTCCTGAAGAACTTTCCGCCGCCATTACCTCCTGCCTTAAAGACGCCGTCGACGCCGGTGAACTCACCGTTCCGGCGGACGCGCTGCCCAGGGAAGTCCGCGTGGAGCGGCCCAAGAGCCGCGAGCACGGTGATTGGGCCACGAGCATCGCGCTGCAGCTGGCCAAGCCGGCCGGTGTCCCACCGCGCAAGATCGCGGAGGTCCTTCAAGGCCGCCTGGCCGCCATCCCCGGCGTTTCCAAGGTGGACATCGCCGGACCGGGCTTCCTGAACGTCACTGTCGATGCCGCGGCCGCCGGCGGGCTGGCGAAGGCGATTGTGGAGGCCGGCGCAAGCTACGGCACCAACACCGGCATGGCCGGCACCCGGATCAACCTGGAGTTCGTCTCCGCCAACCCCACCGGTCCCATCCACCTCGGCGGCACCCGCTGGGCCGCCGTCGGCGACTCCCTGGCCCGCATCTTCCAGTCGCAGGGCGCCGACGTCACGCGCGAGTACTACTTCAACGACCACGGCAACCAGATCGACAGGTTTGCCCGCTCCCTGCTGGCCAGCGCCAAGGGCGAGCCCGCGCCGGAGGACGGCTACGGCGGGGCCTACATCGAGGACATCGCCAAGGAGGTCATGTCGAACACCCCGGACATCCTCAGCTGCGCGGACCCGCAGGAGGAATTCCGGGCCCAGGGCGTGGAGCTCATGTTTGCCTCCATCCGCGCATCGCTGCACGAATTCGGTGTCGACTTTGACGTCTACTTCCACGAAAACTCGCTGTTCGAGGACGGCGCCGTGGAAAAGCTGCTGGAGCAGCTCAAGGCCTCCGGCAACCTGTACGCCAAGGACGGCGCCTGGTGGCTGAACTCCACCGGGTTCGGCGACGACAAGGACCGCGTCGTCATCAAGTCCGACGGCCACGCCGCCTACATCGCCGGGGACATCGCCTACTTCAAGGACAAGCGCGACCGCGGCTTTGACCTGTGCATCTACATGCTCGGCGCCGACCACCACGGCTACGTGGCAAGGCTCAAGGCCGCCGCGGCAGCCATGGGCGACGACGCCAACCGGGTCGAGGTGCTCATCGGCCAGATGGTCAACCTGGTCAAGGACGGTGTCCCGCTGCGCATGTCCAAGCGCGCCGGCACCGTGGTCACGATGGAGGACCTGGTGGACATCGTGGGCACGGATGCGGCCCGCTATTCGCTGGCCCGCTTCTCCAGCGATTCCAACATCGACATCGACCTGGACGTGCTGACCAAGAAGTCCAACGAAAACCCGGTGTTCTACGTCCAGTACGCCCACGCCCGCACGTGCGCCGTGGGCCGCAATGCCGCAGCCGCCGGCGTCGAACGCACTGCCTTTGACGCTGCGGCCTTGAGCCATCCCACCGAGTCGGAGCTGCTCGCCGTCCTGGGCCAGTACCCGGGCGTGCTGACGCAGGCCGCCGCTTTCCGCGAGCCGCACCGCGTGGCCCGCCACCTGGAGGTCATCGCCGGCGCCTACCACCGCTGGTACGACGCCTGCCGGGTCACCCCCATGGGCGACGACGCCGTGACGGACGTGAACCGCACCCGCCTGTGGCTCAACGACGCCGTGGGCCAGGTCCTGGCCAACGGGCTGTCCCTGCTGGGCGTCTCCGCCCCGGAACGGATGTAGGAACATGGCCCAGACCCAAATTGCCGGAGCGGAGCTGGCGCCCGCCTGGCTGCCCGCCCCCGGGGACCTGAACGAGCTGGTGCCCGCCATGTGGGCGGACGATGTCGAACGCGCCGGACACGGCGAACTCACCATCAGCGGTGTGCCCGTGGGCGCGCTCAAGGAGCAGTTCGGCACCCCGCTGTTCGTCATGAGCGAGGGCGACTTCCGCCACCGCGCCCGCACGTTCAAGGACGCCTTTGATGCGGCCTTTGCGGACATTTGCGGCGGCGTGGACGTCTATTACGCGGGGAAGTCCTTCCTGTGCACCGAGGTGGCACGCTGGGTGGAGTCCGAGGGGCTGCGCCTGGACACCTGCTCCGGCGGCGAACTGGCCGTGGCAACGCGCGCCGGGCTGCGCGGGGACAAGCTGGGGCTGCACGGCAACAACAAGTCCAACGCGGAAATCAACCGGGCCCTGGAGCTGGGGCTGGGCCGGATCGTGGTGGACAGCCTGCACGAGCTGCACCGCGTTGCAGGGCTCGCCGCCGCGAAAGGCGGCACCGCCAACGTGATGCTGCGGGTGACCCCCGGCGTGCACGCCCACACCCACGAATCCATCGCCACGGCCCACGAGGACCAAAAGTTTGGGCTGTCCCTCATCTCCGAGGACCCGGACGCGCCCGGCCTGCCCGCCGCGGAAGCCGCCGCCAAGCTGGCCGTGGAAGCGGAAAGCATCAACTTCCTGGGCTTCCATGCCCACATCGGTTCACAGATCTTTGAGGCCGAGGGCTTTGAGATCGCAGCGCGCCGCCTGCTGGCGTTCACGCACCGGATCCAGCAGACGTACGGCGTCACGCTCCCCGAACTTGACCTGGGCGGCGGCTACGGCATCGCCTACACCGCCGTGGACACCCCGCGCCCGGCGGCCGAAATCGCCCGGGCGATGGCCGCCGTCGTACGGGCGACGTGCGCGGAACTGGACATGGCCGCGCCCCGGATCTCCATTGAGCCCGGCCGCGCGATCGTGGGCACCTCCACGTTCACGCTGTATGAGACGGGCACGCTGAAAACCGTGCAGGTCGAGGTCGACGGCACGGACGGTGTGACGGCCCCGCGTCGTTATGTGTCGGTGGACGGCGGCATGAGCGACAACGCCCGCCCGGTGCTCTATGACGCGGATTATTCGGCCGTCGTGGCCGGCCGGGCCTCGCAGGCGGCGCCCGCGCTGTCCCGAGTGGTGGGCAAACATTGCGAGAGCGGCGACATTGTTGTTAGAGATGTATATCTGCCCAATGACGTGGCGGCCGGGGATTTGCTTGCCGTTCCCGGAACGGGCGCGTACTGCTGGGCACTGGCCAGCAACTACAACTACGTGCCCCGGCCGCCCGTTGTGGCCGTCAAGGACGGCGCCGCACGCTTGATTGTGCGGGGCGAAACAGAAGACGATTTGCTGGCACGCGATTTAGGGGCCTAGAAACCATTGACCGAGCGCAACACCATGGACGCGGCCGTATTTTCACCGCCGGCGTCCGCTGAGACTAAAACCTTGAAGGTGGCCCTCCTGGGTGCCGGAAACGTGGGTGCCCAGGTGGCCCGCATCCTGCTGGAGGACGCTGACGCCCTGGCCGCCCGCACCGGGGCCCGGCTGGAACTGTCGGGCATCGCGGTGCGCAACATTGACGCCCCCCGCGACGTGGATCTGCCCCGGGAGCTGTTCACCACGGACGCCTCCACACTGGTGCGCGGCGCCGACGTCGTCATTGAGCTGATGGGCGGCCTGGAACCGGCCCGCACCCTGATCCTGGAGGCCATTGAACACGGCGCCACCGTGGTCACCGGCAACAAGGCGCTGCTGGCCGTGGACGGGCCCAGCCTGTACGAGAAGGCCGACGCAGCCGGACTGGAACTCTCCTACGAGGCCGCCGTGGCAGGGGCCATCCCGATCCTGCGCCCCATCCGGGATTCGCTCGCCGGGGACAAGATCACCCGCGTCATGGGCATTGTCAACGGCACCACGAACTTCATCCTGGACCAGATGGACACCACGGGCGCCTCCTTCGAGGACGCGCTGGCCGAGGCCACCCGTCTGGGCTATGCGGAGGCCGACCCGACGGCGGACATCGAGGGACACGACGCCGCCGCCAAGGGTGCCATCCTGGCCTCCCTGTCCTTCCACACGCGCTTCAGCCTGGAGGACGTCCACTGCCAGGGCATCACGCAGGTGACGGCGGCGGACATCGCCGCGGCCAAGGACGCCGGCTTTGTCATCAAGCTGCTCGCCATCGCACAGAAGCTGCCCGTGCCGGCCGGGAATGACAACGGGGGCGCCCAGGCGGGCGTCAGCGTCCGCGTGCACCCCACGCTCCTGCCGCGCGACCATCCCCTGGCCGCCGTCCACGGTGCGTTCAACGCGGTGTTCATCGAGGCCGAGTCCGCCGGGGAGCTCATGTTCTACGGCCAGGGCGCCGGGGGCACCCCCACGGCGTCGGCCGTGCTCGGCGACGTGGTTTCCGCTGCCCGCCGGCTGGTGCTGGGCGGGCCGGGACGGACCGAAACCACCACCGGCGTGCTGCCGGTGCTGGGCATTGAGGCCGTCACCACCCAGTACTACATCGGCCTGGACGCGGCGGACCAGCCCGGCGTGCTGGCCAAGATTTCCGCGCTCTTTGCCGAGCACGGCGTCTCCATTGAGGCGATGCGCCAGACGGTGCACCGGGAACGTGGTCCGCACGACGACGGCGCTCCCGGCTCGGCCGAGCTGCGCATCGTCACGCACCGCGCCAGCGAGGCTGCCCTGGCAGCAACCGTCCAGGCCATCAAGGGCCTGGACATCATAAATTCAGTTACGAGTGTCTTGAGGGTGGAGGGAGTCTAATGGCTCACCAGTGGCGCGGGGTAGTCCGCGAATATGCAGAACGCCTGCCGGTAACGGCGGAAACCAAGGTCATCACGCTGGGCGAGGGCGGCACGCCCCTGGTGTACGCCCAGAAGCTTTCCGAGCTCACCGGCTCGAAGGTGTACCTGAAGGTGGAGGGCATGAACCCCACCGGCTCCTTCAAGGACCGCGGCATGACCATGGCCATGACGGCGGCAGTCGCCGCCGGGGCCAAGGCCGTGGTGTGCGCCTCCACCGGCAACACCTCCGCCTCCGCCGCCGCGTATGCCAAGCAGGCCGGGCTCACCTGCGCCGTGCTGGTGCCCGAAGGCAAAATCTCCATGGGCAAGCTCAGCCAGGCCGTGGCCCACGGCGCCACCATCCTGCAGGTGGACGGCAACTTCGACAACTGCCTGGACGTGGCGCGCAAGCTGGCCGACTCCTACCCGGTGTTCCTGGTCAACTCCGTCAACCCGGCCCGTATCGAGGGCCAGAAGACCGGCGCCTTTGAAGTCGTCGACTCCCTCGGCGACGCCCCGGACTACCATGTGCTGCCCGTCGGCAACGCCGGCAACATCAGCGCCTACTGGCGCGGCTACAAGGAATACTCGGCCCCCTACGAGTCGGCCGCCGCCGGCACGCTCCCCGCCGTGTCCACGCACACCCCCATCATGTGGGGCTTCCAGGCCGCCGGCGCCGCCCCGTTCGTGGCCGGCCACCCCATCACGGAGCCGGACACCATCGCCACGGCCATCCGCATCGGCAACCCGGCGTCCTGGGACCTGGCCATCGCCGCCCGCGATGAGTCCGGCGGCCTGATCGACTCGGTCACCGACGAGGAAATCCTCGCCGCCCACCGCTGGCTCTCCGCCAAGGAAGGCGTGTTCGTGGAGCCCGCGTCCGCAGCGGGCGTCGCGGGCCTCATCAAGAAGCATGCCGCCGGGGAAGTCCCCGCGGGCAAGACGATTGTCATCACGGTCACGGGCCACGGCCTGAAGGACCCCGACTGGGCCCTGAAGAACGTTGACGGCAGCGCCGTTGAGCCCACCCGGGTGGAGTACGACGTCGTCACCGTCGCCAAAGCCCTCGGCCTCGCCGACTAGTCCCGCCCGCCGAGACGTCCTTGACCACCATGACAGGCACCGCCATGACACTCACGCCCTCCGCCGCCACGGCACTTGCCCCGGGCTTCACCGCCACGGTGCAGGTGCCTGGCACCAGCGCCAACCTCGGCCCCGGATTCGACTCCCTGGGCCTGGCTGTTTCCCTGTACGACACCCTGGAGGTCACCACCCTGGCGGAGGACGTCCTGGAATTTGACCTGCACGGGGAGGGCGTGGACGAACTGCCCCGGGACGCGGGCCACCTGGTGGTCAAGGCCATGGACCTGGCCCTGGCCCGCCTGGGGTACCGCCGCGGCGGCTTGAGGATTTGTGCCCACAACGTGCTGCCGCACGGGCGCGGGTTGGGCTCCTCGGCTTCGGCCATTGTGGCCGCCATCGCCGCCGCCAACGCCCTGGTGGCACCGGCCGACCGGCAGGACCGGCAGTGGGTGCTGCAGCTGGCTTCGGAAATGGAGGGGCACCCGGACAACGTTGCACCGGCCATCTTCGGTGCCGTCGCCATCTCCTGGCAGGCGGACGGGGAATACGCCACCACGCGGCTCACGCCGTCGGACGCAGTGGTCCCGGTGGTGGCAATTCCCAACTTTGAGGTCAAGACCGAGCTGGCCCGCGGGCTCCTGCCGGCCACGGTGCCGCACGCCGACGCCGCCGCCAACTCGGGCCGTGCGGCGCTGCTGATGCATGCGCTCAAGGACGCGCCGGAACTGCTGGCCGCCGGCACCCGCGACTACCTGCACCAGGGCTACCGTGCCGCCGCCATGCCGGAAAGCGCGGAGCTCGTCACGGCACTGCGTTCGGCGGGGCACGCCGCGTTCATTTCCGGGGCCGGGCCCACCGTCATGACGTTGGCAAACGGTGGGGCCGAGGCCGACGCAGTGGTGGAATTCATCCGCAGGCGCAATCCGGCGGCCACGGATTTGGCAACCGGCGGCGTGTCGTGGCGCGTGCTGCGGCTGGCCGTTGACCTTGAAGGTGCTAAAGTGGAAGTGCATCCGGGTTCATAAGCGGCCCAAGATTGATGCCACCCCTTCACCGTGACGTTCCATCTGGGCCGGCCGGTAGATCGAATCAACAATTGGCAGCCGCCTCGTTTATTCACGAATTGGTCTTTTTACAGGTTGATTCAGGGGTGAACACCCCCAATCCCGCACTTCCAAAAGATTTCGCAAGTGCGAATTGGAACCTCAGCTGTTTTTCTTAGCCCCGGCCTGTGCGGCAGCGGCAGGACGGCTGACACTAATCATCGCGGCCCCGCTCCAAGGGGCTCGCTTTTCGAGGGGGAAGGATCCTTCGTGACAGAAACCATGACTCCAGCTGCCGTCAACCAGGCAGCTGAGTTGGACGACACCGCCAAATCCACAGCAACGGCCAAGCCGGCCGGCCTGGCGGGCCTGAAGCTGGCCCAGCTGCAGGCACTCGCCGGCCAGCTCGGCATTACCGGCGGGTCCCGGATGCGCAAGGGAGACCTGGTTGCCGCCATTTCGGCCCACCAGCGCGGTTCGTCCGTGGCTGACCGCCCGGTGCGCACGGCCAAGGACGACGGCGCAGCCGCCGCACCCGCCAAGCGGGCACCCCGCAGCAGCAAGGACAGCTCCGCTGCCGCTGCCGAAGCTCCCGCAGCCCCGGCCGAGTCCGCCCCGGAAGAGCGCCCGGCCCGCGGCCGCCGCAGCCGCCGGGCAGCCAGCAGCGACGGCATCATCACCACCGGTGACGCCACAGTGCAGACCGCCGCCGTGGAAGCCCCGGCGGCCCCCGCCGCGGAAGGCGCGCACGGCGACCAGGCACAGGCAGCCGAACAGGGCGCCGACGGCGAGGCCCGCCGCCAGCCCCGCACCCGCAACCGCCGCGCACAAGGCGGCGGACGCGACGCGGCCACCCCACAGGACGCCTCCGCGGAACCGAAGACGGAAACGGCTGCACCCCAGGCCGACGCCGGCCAGGGCGCGCAGCACCAAGGCGAGCACGCTGCTGCCGGCGAGAACGGCGAGGGTTCCGAGCGTCACGAGAAGAACGACCGCAACAACCGCCGCAACCAGCGCAACCAGCGCAACAACGACCGCCAGGGCACCGGCCAGCCGTCCACTGAGCGTTCGTCCAACACTGAGCGTTCCTCCAACGGCGGCAACGATGACGAAGACGGATCGCGCAACAACCGCAACCGCCGCAACCGCCGCGACCGCAACGATTCCTCCGACCGCAACGACCGGGGCGGAAACAGCCGCAACGACCGCAACGACCGCTTCCGCGACCGCAACGAGCGCCGCCGCGGACGCAACGCCGGTCCGGACTTTGACGACACCGAGGTGACCGAGGACGACGTGCTGCTGCCCGTGGCCGGCATCCTGGACATCCTGGACAACTACGCCTTTGTCCGGACCTCCGGCTACCTGCCCGGCTCCAACGACGTCTACGTCTCCCTCTCGCAGGTGAAGAAGTACAACCTGCGCAAGGGCGACGCCGTCGTCGGCGCCATCCGCGCCCCCCGTGACGGCGAGGACCGCAGCCAGGGCCAGAGCGCCCGCCAGAAGTTCAACGCCCTGGTGCGCGTCACCAGCGTCAACGGCAAGAACCCGGACGAGCTCAAGGACCGCGTTGAATTTGCCAAGCTGGTCCCGCTGTACCCGTCCGAGCGCCTGCGCCTGGAGACGGACCCCAAGAAGATCGGCCCGCGCGTCATTGACCTGGTGGCCCCGATCGGCAAGGGCCAGCGCGGCCTGATCGTCTCCCCGCCCAAGGCTGGAAAGACGCTGATCCTGCAGTCGATCGCGAACGCCATCACCACCAACAACCCTGAGGTCCACCTCATGATGGTGCTGGTTGACGAACGCCCAGAAGAAGTCACCGACATGCAGCGCACCGTCAAGGGTGAGGTCATCGCCTCCACCTTCGACCGCCCCGCAGACGACCACACGCAGGTGGCTGAACTCTCCATCGAGCGTGCCAAGCGCCTCGTGGAGATGGGCATGGATGTGGTGGTCCTGTTGGATTCCATGACCCGCCTGGGCCGTGCCTACAACAACTCCGCACCGTCCTCCGGACGCATCCTCTCCGGTGGTGTGGATTCCGCTGCGCTGTACCCGCCGAAGCGCTTCTTCGGTGCGGCCCGCAACATCGAAAACGGCGGCTCGCTGACCATCCTGGCAACGGCCCTGGTGGAAACCGGGTCCAAGGCCGACGAGGTCATCTTCGAAGAGTTCAAGGGCACGGGCAACATGGAACTGCGCCTGTCGCGCCAGCTGGCCGACAAGCGCATCTTCCCGGCTGTTGACGTCAACGCCTCGGGTACCCGACGCGAAGAAAACCTGCTCTCCCCGGAAGAGGTCAAGATCATGTGGCGCCTGCGCCGAGTCCTCTCCGGCCTGGAAATGCAGCAGTCGCTTGAACTGCTGACCTCCAAGATCCGTGAGACGCAGTCCAACGTCGAGTTCCTCATGCAGATCCAGAAGACCACCCTGGGATCCAAGGCCGAGCACGACAAGTAGCTGAGTACAAGGGGCGGGACCGGACATTCGTGTCCGGCCCGCCCCTTCGCGTTGCGCGGCCGTCAAGCCTGTCGGGACGCGGTGGTCGAGCCTGTCGAGAGCCTGGGCGCCGTGGTCCGGTCCGGCGGCGGAGCGGCATTCCCTCGGTCGCTATCCGACTGACGGCCGCGGGCGGCCTTACAGTCTCCTTTACGCGACCTACGGAAACAGCGCTCCACCACCTGCGCGGCAGGCCCACCAGCTGGCCCAAGGGCACTTCGTGTCCATGGGCCCAGCGCGCCGGGCGCCCGTCCGGACAATTCAGCAAGGGCGACGGAGAGGCCAAGGCGGGGGAGCCGATGTTTTTGTAGTCCGGCGTAAAGGAGACCCGAAGGCCGCCCGCGGCCGAAGGGGCGGATAGCCGGACGGGAAAACGTCGGGCCGCCGCCGGACCGGGCCACGGGGACCGGGCCACGGGCGGCCGGGTACGGACAGCAGAAGTAATTAGACTTGACTTACGTCGAGAGAGGTTTTGAAATGTTTGAATCCATCCACGGGCTGCTTGATGAGCATGCCGAACTGCAGCAGCGGCTCAGCGACCCCGCCGTCCATGCCGACCAGTCGCTGGCGCGCAGGTTGGGACGCCGGTACGCGGAGTTGAGCGGCGTGGTGGAGGGATACCACCAGGTGGAACAGCTCACCGGCGATCTTGAGGCGGCCAGGGAAATGGCGGCCGAAGACCCGGACTTTGCTGCCGAGGTGCCCGATCTTGAGAGCCAGCTCGCCTCAGCGCAGGAAAAGTTGCGCCGGCTGCTGATCCCGCGCGACCCCGACGATGCCCGGGACGTGATCCTGGAGGTCAAGGCCGGGGAGGGTGGCGACGAGGCCGCCCTGTTCGCGGCGGACCTGGTCCGGATGTACACGCGGTATGCGGATTCACGCGGGTGGAAGACGGAAGTCATCTCCTCCACGGAGTCCGACCTCGGCGGATACAAGGACATTTCCATTGCCGTCAAGGGCCGCTCCAATGATCCCGCCGAGGGCGTGTATGCACGCCTGAAGTTTGAAGGCGGCGTCCATCGCGTGCAGCGGGTGCCGGCCACGGAATCCCAGGGACGCATCCACACCTCTGCCGCCGGGGTCCTGGTGCTGCCGGAGGTCGATGAACCCGAAGAGGTGGACATCAACCAGAACGACCTCAAGATTGATGTTTACCGTTCTTCAGGCCCTGGCGGGCAGTCCGTGAACACCACCGACTCCGCAGTGCGCATCACGCACCTTCCCACGGGGATCGTGGTGGCCATGCAGAACGAGAAGTCGCAGCTGCAAAACCGCGAGGCCGGGATGCGCGTGCTCCGTGCGCGCATCCTGGCCCACCAGCAGGCCATCATCGACGCCGAGAACTCGGCCGTGCGCAAGTCGCAGATCCGCACCATGGACCGCTCTGAGCGCATCCGCACCTACAACTACCCGGAAAACCGGATCGCCGACCACCGCACCGGCTACAAGGCCTATAACCTGGACGCCGTCATGAACGGCGACCTTGAAGCCGTGGTGCAGTCGGCCATCGAGATGGATGAGCAGCACCGGCTGGACGCCCTGGGTGACTGACGGGGCCCATCGGGATTCCGCCCCGTCGGCCCGTGCCGCATCGCCGTCAGGTGCCGCGTCGCTGTCTGACGCCGTGAAGCGTGCGACGGCGGTCCTGGCGGCGGCCGGTGTGCCGTCACCGTCCGTGGACGCGCAGCTCCTGGCCGCGCACCTGCTTGGCGTGGGCCGCGGCGAACTGGCCGCCATGTTATTTGGCACAGCTGTGGCACCGGAGGGCTACGAGGCACTCGTGGCCCGGCGCGCCGCCCGCGAGCCGTTGCAGCACATCACCGGGACCGCCTATTTCCGCCACCTTGAACTGGCGGTGGGCAAGGGCGTCTTTGTGCCGCGGCCGGAGACGGAATCGGTGGTGCAGCTGGCCATCGACGTCTTAACACGACTGCGCCAGGAACGTGGCGTGGACGGCGCCTTGTCCGCCGTGGACCTTGGCACGGGGTCCGGGGCCATCGCCGCGTCGCTGGCCGGGGAGGTGCCCGGCTGCCGGGTGTACGCCGTCGAACTCAGCGACGAGGCGTATCCGTGGGCGGCAAGGAACCTGGCCGGGACCGGCGTCACGCTGGTTCACGGCGACCTGCGGGAGGCGTTCACCGAGCTGGACGGCACCGTGGACGTGGTGGTCTCCAACCCGCCCTACATTCCCGCCGGCGCCGTTCCCAGGGACCCGGAAGTGCAGCTCCACGACCCCCACATGGCGCTGTATGGAGGGGGAGCGGACGGCATGGAAATGCCCATGGCCGCCTCTTCCGCCGCCGCGCGCCTGCTGCGCCCTGGCGGGTACTTCGTCATGGAACACGCCGAAGTCCAGGCTGCGCAGATGGCGGAACTGCTGAAAGGCAGTGGCGCCTGGGAAGACATTGCAACGCACCCCGACCTGACGGGACGGGACCGGGCCACCAGCGCACGCCGCCCGGGGAGTGCCGGCTGAAGGAAGGGCCCATCGCCGTGGCCGGGGATGCGGCGTTCACGTACCGGGGTTTCCGGATGAAAGAATGGTCAATGTGAGTACCACTTCGTATAACTGCACCAATGATGAACAGCGGGCCGAGGGACTGGCGCACGCCCAAAAGGCCATTGCGGCCAAGCAGGTCATCGTGATGCCTACGGACACCGTCTACGGGATCGCGGCCGACGCGTTCTCGCCGCAGGCCGTCGCCACCCTGCTCGCCGCCAAGGGCCGCGGGCGGAACATGCCCCCGCCAGTGCTGATTCCACGGATCGGCACCATGGAAGGGCTCGCCACGGAAATTCCTGACGATGCCCGCAGGCTCGCGGAAAAGTACTGGCCCGGACCGCTGACGTTGATCTTCCACGCCCAGCCGTCCCTGACCTGGGACCTGGGTGACACCGTCGGCACCGTGGCACTGCGCGTGCCGGACGAGCAGCTGGCCCTGGACCTGCTGACCCTGACCGGACCGCTGGCCGTCTCCAGCGCCAACCGGACCGGGCAGCCCGCTGCGCAGACGGCCCAGGCGGCCCGTGAACAGCTTGCTGAATCCGTGGAAGTTTACCTGGAGGCCGGGTTTCGCCCCCTAGCAGGCACGGACGGTGTTCCGTCAACGATCATTGACGCCACCGGGCCACGGCTCCGCCTGGTCCGCGAAGGTGCCATCACGCTGGAGGAGATCCGGCGCATGGTGCCCAGTGCCCTGGGGCATGACGAGGAACCCCACATGTGGGAACCAAGTGGTTCGGACTCGCCCGTCAGCCTGGAAAAGGCGGCCCCGGAGCCCGCTGGCACCGCGCAGGTCGAGCACGCCGGGGCCCAATCACCGGAGGCGGCCTCGAACACCGAGCAGGCCTGATTCCGTGACGAATGTACAGCTCCGGCGGGTCCGCTTTCAGCCGGCCCGCCGGAGCTGTACGCTCGGTGCCTAGAGGTCCAGCTTTGCCATGGGCTGCCACTGCCGGTCCGCCAGGATGGGGCGCGAGGCGCGCCATCCTGCCCACAGCCTGGCGCTGCCGCGCAGCGTCTTTTCCACGGCCAGCAGCCGCACCAGTTCCTTGGCTGCCGTCAGGGCCGTCCCGACGGCAAACCCCATGGGGTTGAACTGCCCGTGGGCGCGCAGGTACTGGGCCACGAGCCCGCGGTTGCGCATCACATAGAAGCGGCTCAGGTTGGAGGAGTCGTTCAGGTGCCGGATGTACAGGTCAACGGTGCGTTGTTCACGGACCTTGTGCAGCACAAACTCGTTCACGTACATGACGGGACGCTCCTGCGCCACCAGCCAGCCGTAAATGGCGTCGTCCCAGGTGATGAAGAAGCGCGGGTCCGGCAGGCCCGCCGACGCCACTGCGTCACGGTGCACCAGCATGCCCTCAAAGCAGCCAACGTTGGTGGGGAACTCGTTGGTGTGGGCGAAAACGTCGCCGCGCACCGGCAGGTGGATGCCCAGAAAGCTGCTGAATGTGTGTTGCCAAAAGAACGGCTTGCCTGCGGGGTCGTAGCGGCGGCCCACCAGCGCGTCGTATTTGTCCATCCACGGCCCGAAGGCGCCGATGGCCCCGGGAACCGCGGTTACGTCGTCGTCCATCAGCCACATCCACTGGGCGCCTTCGGACAGTGCGCGCTCCACGCCGGCGGAAAAGCCGCCGGCGCCGCCCACATTCGTGCCCAGGGCCTGGTGGTGCAGGGCAACGGGGGACGGGAGGGCGGCCAGCCGCTCCCGTGCCGCGGCAATGACTGCGGCCGTGTTGTCGGTGCTGGCGTTGTCCACCACCACAACGGCGTCGGGGGCCGGGTCAAGGGCGGCCACGGACTCCATCAGCCCGGCGAGATAGTCCGCCCGGTTGAAGGTGGTGATCACGATGAAGAAGCGGTCGCGTCGCCCCACGGCTAGAATTTCTGGTCCTTCAACGGCCCGAACTTTGCCCCGCGCAGCCCCGCCGAATAGGCGCCGGCCCATTCGGCCAGCCCTTTCACGTCCCCGTGCTTTAGGTAGTAGAGCGGGTAGCCCACCGCGTCGGCCACGAACGACCTCAGCCGCCGGTGCCTGCGTGTGAGGTAGCCGCGGTTGCGGAAGAAGTAAAAGCGCTTGAACGGCGATTCCGGGACCAGCACGTGGAAGCGGTTGCCCATGAGTTCCTGGACCTCGCCCCAGCCGGCGGGGTGTGTCAGTGCCACGGTGGTGACGGTGCCGAACTTTACGTTGGCCCGGCGCAGCCGCAGCATGAAGTCGACCTCGTCGCCGCGAATGAACAGGCGCAGGTCCGGCAGGCCCACCTTGAAGAACACGTCGGAGCGGATCAGGGCGCCGTTGAAGAACTGGCCCACGTTTTCAATCAGGCCCAGCGGCTCCACATCGGCACGCTCGTGCGTCAGGCGCCCGTCCAGGCGGAACGGGAAGGACAGCTTGGTGGGTTCCCCGGGGGCGACGACCAGCGGCAGCACCACGTCCAAACCACGCTCCCGGGCCGCCTCCAGCAGCGTCGCCAGGCACGACGGGTCCTCCGGGTGGGCGTCGTCGTCCATGATCCACACCCACTCGGCGCCGGAGGCCAGGGCGCTGAGGATGGCGAAGGAAAAGCCGCCTGCCCCGCCCAGGTTGGCCTCGGACCTCAGATAGGTCACGGGGGCCGGCGCGTCCGCGGCAATCCGGTCCACCGGCTGCGTGCCCGAATCAACCAGGGAGATGGAATGCGGTGCGTGGCTCTGCCGCGAGAGGGCTTCCAGCAAAGTGCGTACGTCCCCCGGCCGGTCAAAGGTTACGGCAGCCACGGCTACGGTGTTTTGCAAGTCCTGGATCCTCTCGGCCGGCGGGGGCGCGCGGCGCGGGTTGGCGGTGTGGCATGGGTGAAGCGATTACTATCGTAATAGCCATTACTTTAGTACAGCGCGCCTCGAACGGACTGTAGGGCTATTTGGGCCCGAAGCGCATGCCAACCAATTACGGGCAGAAAACGGACTACGAATCACGTTGAATATGTCGAGCACCACAGCAGCAGGAAAACCCGGAGCCACGCACCCCGAAGGCGACGCCAAGCCGCGCCTGTGGCTGTGGTCGCAGGCCATCCTGGATTCCCTGTCCTGGGCCGCCGCCCTGCTGCTCGCCGTGCTGCTGCGCTACGAGCTGGACGTGCGGCTGATCAATCCCGGCGGGATGGCACTGCTGATCGCCGTGGCGGTGGCAACCCAGCTCGTTGCCGGCTGGTGGCTCTCGCTGTACCGCGGCCGCTACACGTTCGGCAGCATCCAGGAAGCCCGGGTATTGGTGGCCACCACCCTGATTGTGGCCGCCGTGACGTCAGTTTTCCTGTTCCTGACGGTGCAGGAGCTTCACATTGCCCGCTCCGTCAGCGCCATCGCCTTTCCCTTTGCCGCGCTGATCATGGCGGCCGTGCGCTACGCCAAGCGCCTGTACGTTGAGGGCAAGCCCACCTTCGGCGACGAGGCCCAAAAGACGCTGATCTATGGGGCGGGATTCCTGGGCAACTCGCTGGTCACCCGCATGGTCCAGGACCCGGAGTCGCCCTTTGTCCCGGTGGGCCTCATTGACGACGACACGGCCAAGAAGCACCTGCGCCTGAGTTCGGTGGGTGTCCTGGGCCGCGGCGACGAGCTGCCCGAGATCATCAAGCGCACCAGGTCCACCGTGGTGGTGCTGGCCATGGCCCACATAGACGCCGAACGCATCCGGGAAATTTCCGACTCCGTCGCCGGGCTGGGCGTGAAGGTCCTGGTGCTCCCGCCGCTGCAGGAAATGCTCACCTCCAACACCAACCGGGACAACGCCGGCGGCCTCACGGACTTCCGCGAGATCGACGTCGAGGACCTGATCGGCCGGCGCCCGGTGGACATCAAGGTGGACCAGATTGCCGGCTATGTCACCGGCAAGCGGGTCCTGGTCACCGGAGCGGGCGGCTCCATCGGCTCCGAACTCTGCCGCCAGCTGCACGGCTTCAACCCGGCCGAGCTGATCATGCTGGACCGTGACGAATCCGGCCTGCAGCACACGCAGCTCTCAATTTTTGGCCACGGCCTCCTCAACGACAACTCCACCGTGCTGGCGGACATCCGCGACGCGGACGCGCTCGACGAAATCTTCGCCAAGCGCCGCCCCGAAGTCGTGTTCCACGCCGCCGCCCTCAAGCACGCCCCCCTGCTGCAGATGTACCCGAAAGAGGGCTGGCAGACGAACGTCCTCGGCTCCCTGAACGTGCTCAGCGCCGCCCGCAACGTCGACGTGGAAACCTTCGTGAACGTCTCCACGGACAAGGCCGCCAGCCCCACCACCGCGTTGGGACACTCCAAGCGCGCCGCGGAAAAGCTGACGTCCTGGATGGCGGGGGAGACCGGCAAGCGCTATGTCTCCGTGCGCTTCGGCAACGTCATCGGCAGCCGGGGGTCCATGCTGCCGCTGTTCACGGACCAGATCAACAAGGGCGGACCGGTCACGGTCACCCACCCTGACGTCACCCGCTTCTTCATGACCATCCCCGAAGCCTGCCAGCTGGTCATCCAGGCCGGTGCCATCGGCCACGGCGGCGACGTCCTCATCCTGGACATGGGCGAACCCGTGCGCATCATGGACGTGGCCCGGCGCATGATCGCCATGTCCGGGAAAAAGATCGACATCCAGATCACCGGCCTGCGCCCGTCCGAGAAGCTCCACGAACAGCTCACCGGCGACGACGAGATCAACAAGCCCGACGGGCACCCCAAGATTTCCCACACCCACGCCCGACCCCTGGCCCCCGCGGACCTGGACCTCGAACTGTGGCTCCAGCGCTGCCGTGAGGAGTCCGGCGGCGACGCGCCCAGCATTGACGAGTCCGACGGCGACGTTGCGGCAGGCGCCTGATGGACACCTCCAGCTTGCTTGCGTCCGCCGCCGTGGCCGCCGTCGCCCTCGTGTTGGCCCTCGGCCTGCCCGCCGTCGCGCGCCCGCTCCTGGTGCGCGCCGGGGTGCTGGACGTGCCCAACGCGCGCAGCTCCCACCAGCGGCCCACCATCCGGGGCATGGGAATCACGACGGCCGTTGCCCTGCCGGCCGCACTGGCCCTCGCCCTGTTCCTCCCCCAGGGGAGCGTGAACGAGTCGCAGGCGCGCGCCACCCTGGTCGTGATCCTGCTGGTGACCCTCTGTGCCGCTGCCATTGGCTGGGTGGAGGACATCCGGGGCCTGGCCATCACCGTCCGTGCCGGGCTGCAGCTGCTGGTGGGGGCCCTGGCCACGGCAGCCGTGGCGATCATTGACCCGGCCGCGCAGCAGCTGTGGTGGATCCCGGCCGGCGCGGTGGCCGTGGCGGCCTACGTGAACGTCACCAACTTCATGGACGGCATGGACGGCATTTCCGGCACGCACGGGCTCCTGGTGGGCGGCTTCTATGCCTTCGGCGGTGCCGTGACGGGCCACCAGTGGCTGGTGTATGCCGGCGTGGCCATCGCCGCGGCGTTTGCCGGGTTCCTGCCATGGAACCTGGGCCGCAACAAGGTCTTCATGGGCGACGTGGGCAGCTACCTGCTGGGTGCGTCCATCTCCGTCACCGCCATGGCCGCCTTCCTGGCCCACGTTCCGGTGGAATACATTTTCTCGCCCGTGCTGGTCTACCTGGTGGATACCTTTGTCACGTTCCTGCGGCGGCTGCTGGCGGGGGAGCGTTGGTATGCCTCGCACCGCCAACACGTCTACCAGCGCCTGAACATTGTGGGCCTGAGCCATGTGCAGTCCACCGCGGTGGTGTGCGCAGCAACGGTGGTGGTCAGCGTGCTGGGCATTGTGGCCGCCCAGGGCAGCAGCCTGGTGCAGGTTGTGGCCACGGCCCTGTGCCTGGTGGCGGTGCTGCTGTACCTTCGCACGCCCACGCTTTTCCAGCGGCATTTCCGCCGGAAGGCCGGCGCCGAAGCCCGGTAGCGGCGGCTGTGCGCCACGGCACCGGCCGTGGCCCGGTGCGGAGGGGCATTAGTTAGGTCATGTAACAGTTCTATCTCGTGTAGAATTGTTTTTGGCGAATTCCGCCCCCGCGTTTCATTGGCTTTCGTGCGATAAAAGTCTCTCCTGAAGAGAGTGGTAATGAAGGATAAAAGTGCCCCCCACGGCGCCGTTCGGGGACCCGTCAAGGTCGCCGGTCCTTCTGCCACCCCTTGGCTGAACATCCTCGTGAAGTGTTTGCTGGTGGCTGTGGCCGCCACGGTGGTGCTTGCCGTTGCGGCGCTCGTCGTTTCGGGCTGGCCGGGGGTTGGCAGTGTCGCCTTTGGTGCCGCCGTCGTGGTTGCCTTCTTCGGCCTCAGTCTTCTGGTGGGCCACATTTACGGCCGGAAGAATCCCTCCGGTGCCATTGGCGTTTTCATGGTCACCTACCTGGTGAAAGTGGTGGGCTTCGCGGTCATCCTTTTCACCTTGGGTGCCCCTACCTGGCTCAACGGCCCCTGGTTCGCAACGGCCGGCGTCGTGGTGGTTTTGCTGTGGCAGGCCACCGAGGTGGTCACCTTCAGCCGCCAGCGCCTGCAGCTCTACAACGACCCCGTCAAACCACCGTCGGAAGCGGGCCAGGCATGAGCGGCGGCAACGGACGCGGGGAGAAGTATTCCGCGGCTTCCGGCAACCCCGACAACACCGAAGGCACGGGCGGCTACAACTCCGGAATGGTCGTGTTCAGCTACATTATTGGCGGAATAGTGGTCTGGAGTTTGATAGGGTGGGGTCTGGATATTTTGCTCGGAACACATTGGATGGTTCTGGCCGGGGCACTCATTGGCCTCGCCGGCGGATTTTATTTGTCATTTGCCCGCCGCTTCGGAATGGGCAGTTCCAAGCGTGTGGACGGACCTCCAACCGCGACCAACGGCCAGGGGCCTGAGCAACATTGATACCACATTTTTTCTATAACCTTGGGGGCTTCGAGGCGCGTTCCGTCTCCGCTCCCGCAAACCAGCCCAATTACGGACACTGCAGAGAGGAAACGCGTTGATCGCGCTTATGCTCCCCGCCCAAGATGGTGGAAGCTTTACCCCGCCCAGCGTCGAAAGCCACCTGACCCCGTTCTTTACGATCGGTGGCCTGGAATTCAACAAGCAGATTTTGTTGGTGCTGCTTTCGGTCGTGATCATCGCCTGGTTCTTCGTGGCTGCGGCACGCAAAGGCCAGCTCGTTCCGGGCCGGCTGCAATTTGTGGGCGAAATGGCCTACGGCTTCGTGCGCAACTCCGTTGGCAAGGACGTCATCGGGGCCAAGGACTACAAAAAGTACGTGCCGCTGCTGTTCTGCCTGTTCTTCTTCATCCTGGTCAACAACCTGTTCGGTGCCATCCCGATCCTGCAGCTGCCCAGCTTCTCGCACGTCTCCGGCGCCTATGTCCTGGCCCTGCTCGTGTACGTGGTCTGGATCGGTGTGGGCCTGAAGGAAAACGGCCTGCGCTATTTCAAGCTGGCCGTGGTCCCGTCGGGTGTGCCGTGGTACATCCTGCCGATGGTGGTCCCGATCGAGATCATCTCAAACTTTGTGGTTCGACCGATGACCCACAGCCTGCGTCTCTTCGCCACCATGCTCTCCGGCCACTTGATCGTCATGATCGCCGGCTCCGGCATCGAGTTCCTGATTGCACAGGAAAGCTGGTTCCTGAAGGGCACCTCCATTTTGGTACTGGTCGGAGCAGTGGCCATGTACATGCTTGAAGCCCTGATTATGGTCCTGCAGGCCTACGTCTTTGTCCTGCTGACCGCAATCTACATTGAGGGTGCTGTCCACGCGGACAGCCACTAACCGCACCAAAAGAATTCCCCTTGGGGGATAACTTGAACCAAACAACCTGCCTACGGGCATCTTGAAAGGAAACACAATGACGGGAAATATCAACGGCTCGCTGAACCTCATTGGTTACGGTCTGTCCGCAATCGGCGGTGCCATTGGCGTGGGCTTGGTCTTCGCTGCCTACATCAACGGCGTTGCACGCCAGCCGGAAGCCCAGCGTGTGCTCCAGCCCCTCGCCTTCCTGGGCCTGGCGCTGACCGAAGCACTGGCCATCCTCGGCCTCGTGTTTGCGTTCGTTCTCAAGTAAAGAGAACTTCGAAGTTTCAAAACACGAGTAGAAAAGGACGGGTGAAATATGAATAATCTCATGGTTTTAGCCTCCGTCAATGCGGCGGATGCAGCGCCCAGCCCACTGGCTGTCAGCTGGTCTGAAGTCCTGGTGGTCGCTGTCGGCTTCGCCATTCTCATGGTCATCGTGGCCAAGTTCGTTGTCCCGATGTTTGAGAAGACCTATGCCGACCGCACTGAAGCCATTGAAGGCGGAATCGCCAAGGCTGAGAAGGCGCAGGCGGAAGCGTCGGCGGCTCTCGGTGAGTACAAGCAGCAGCTGGTTGACGCACGCACGGAAGCAAACCGCATCCGTGAGGAAGCCCGCACCGAAGGTGCCCAGATCCTGGCGGACCTGAAGGAAAAGGCCGCCAGTGAGTCTGCCCGCATCACGGAACAGGCACAGACGGCCATCGCCGCCGAGCGCCAGGCCGCAGTCGTGTCCCTCCGTGCCGAGGTCGGTTCGCTGGCCACCACGCTGGCGGGACGCATTGTGGGCGAGTCGCTGGACGACGACGCCCGCGCAGCCCGCGTGGTGGACCGTTTCCTGGCTGACCTGGAAAAGCAGAGCGAAGGTGCTACGAAGTAATGGCAGGCGTATCGAGCGAATCGCTGACCATGGCATTGGGCCAGTTGGAAGCAGAGCTTCCCACGGCGACGCTGTCGTTGGCCAAGGAGCTTTTTTCCATCCTGGCGGTCCTGGACAGCTCGGCCGGCCTGCGCCGTTCGCTGACTGACCCGTCCCGCGAGGGTGCGCAGAAGACGGCGCTGGTTGCCTCACTTGTCAAGGGCAAGGTTTCCGCGGAAGCGGAGGCCATCGTCGGCCGTTTGGCCGCAGCCCGTTGGAGCGATGCGCGTGACCTTGGCGATGCACTCGAGACCGTGGCCGCAACCGTGGTCATCGCCGTTGCTGAAAATCGGAGCGCGTCTGCAAGTTCCGGCAACTCCGTTTCCGGCCTCAACGGCCTGGCTGCGTTGGAGAGCGACCTGTTCGCCTTCAACCAGTCCGTTGAATCCAGCCACGAGGTGCAGCGCGCCTTGGTGGAACCGCAGGCAGACGAGTCCGCCAAGGTGGACCTGGCACTGAGGCTGGCACCTGGCGCGAGCGAGGAATCCCAGCTTCTTATTCGCCAGGCGGTCGTCAACCCGCGCGGGCTCAAGAGCGTCAAGCTCATTGAACGCTTCGCCAAATTGGCAGCGGAACGCCAGCAGCGCTGGATTGCCGAGGTCACGGTGAGCCGTCCGATGGACGCCACGCAGCTCGAGCGGCTGCAGCGCGGGCTCAACTCCCTGTACGGACGCGAGCTGAACGTCAACGTCCGCGTGGACCCCGCGCTCATCGGCGGCGTCCGTGTCCGGGTGGGTGACGAGGTAGTGGATGCCTCCGTCATGGCCCGGTTGGGCGAACTGCGCCGCCAGCTGGCTGGATAGCCGCAAAGCAAAAAAGTAAGAAACCAAACCGCCCGCCCACCAGGACGGGAATGGTGCGAAAGCTAGGTCACCGGGAAACACGCGGTGATCGCGAAATAGGAGAGCAGGGACTGCAGATGGCCGAATTGACCATCAACGCCGACGATGTCCGTATTGCGTTGAATGACTTCGCGGCGTCCTACGAACCGGGCAACGCCGAGCGCGTTGAGGTTGGCCGGGTTACCACCGCAGGCGATGGCATTGCCCGTGTGGAGGGTCTTCCCTCCGTCATGGCCAACGAGCTGCTTCGCTTCGAAGACGGCACCCTGGGCCTCGCCCAGAACCTTGACGTCCGTGAAATCGGCGTCATCATCCTCGGTGACTTCACCGGGATTGAAGAAGGCCAGGAAGTTCACCGCACCGGTGAGATCCTGTCCGTGCCCGTGGGCGACGCCTTCCTGGGGCGTGTGGTTGACCCGCTGGGCACACCCATTGACGACCTGGGCGAGATTGCCGCCGAGACCACCCGTGCCCTGGAACTCCAGGCCCCCGGCGTAACCGAGCGCAAGAGCGTCCACGAGCCCATGCAGACTGGCCTGAAGGCCATCGACGCAATGATTCCGATCGGCCGCGGCCAGCGCCAGCTGATCATCGGCGACCGCCAGACGGGCAAGACCGCCCTGGCCGTTGACACGATCATCAACCAGAAGGCGAACTGGGCTTCCGGCGACACGAACAAGCAGGTCCGCTGCGTATACGTTGCCATCGGCCAGAAGGCTTCGACCATCGCCGCCGTCCGCCAGACCCTGGAAGACCACGGCGCGCTGGAGTACACCACCATCGTGGCGTCCCCGGCTTCGGACCCCGCCGGCTTCAAGTACCTGGCACCCTACGCCGGTTCGGCGATCGGCCAGCACTGGATGTACCAGGGCAAGCACGTCCTGGTGGTCTTCGATGACCTGTCCAAGCAGGCTGAGGCCTACCGTGCCGTGTCCCTGCTGCTGCGGCGCCCGCCGGGACGCGAAGCCTACCCGGGCGACGTGTTCTACCTGCACTCCCGCCTGCTGGAGCGTTGTGCCAAGCTGTCCGACGAGCTCGGAGCAGGATCGATGACCGGCCTGCCGATCATCGAAACCAAGGCAAACGACGTTTCCGCCTACATCCCGACCAACGTGATCTCCATCACCGATGGCCAGATCTTCCTCCAGTCGGACCTCTTCAACGCCAACCAGCGCCCCGCCGTTGACGTCGGTGTGTCCGTCTCCCGCGTGGGCGGTGCCGCACAGGTGAAGTCCATGAAGAAGGTTTCCGGTACGTTGAAGCTGGAACTGGCCCAGTACCGCGACATGCAGGCGTTCGCCATGTTTGCCTCGGACCTGGATGCCGCCTCCAAGCAGCAGCTGACCCGCGGTGCACGCCTCATGGAACTGCTCAAGCAGGGCCAGTACGCACCGTTCCCGGTGGAAGACCAGGTTGTCTCCATCTGGGCCGGCACGAACGGTTACCTGGACGATGTCCCGGTCCAGGACGTTTCGCGCTTCGAGAAGGAGTTCCTGGAACACCTGCGCCACGCCACCTCCATCCTGACCACGCTGGCACAGACCAACGTCATGGCTGACGAAACCGTTGATGCGCTCAAGGCCGCCATCACGGACTTCAAGGCCGGCTTCTTCGGTGTCGGGGCCAACCAGCTGGTTGGTGCCGGACACGAGGAGCACGACCCTCTTGCCGGCTCCGACGTCGACCAAGAGAAGATCGTCAAGCAGAAGCGCTGACTCTACGTCGGCCGGTCCTGCCGGGGCAATGTCCCCGGCAGGACCGGCCACCGGGACTTTAGGAAAGGAAAAGTATGGGAGCCCAGATCCGGGTCTACCGCCAGAAGATCGCATCGACCACCTCGATGCGCAAGATCTTCAAGGCGATGGAACTGATCGCCACCTCGCGCATCGGTAAGGCGCGCCTGCGTGTGGCGGCATCCTTGCCCTACTCGAATGCCATTACCCGCGCCGTTTCTGCCGTGGCATCGCAGAGTGTGATCGACCACCCGTTGGTGACGACGCCGGAGCAGATCCGCCGGGCCGCCGTCGTCGTTGTTGCCTCCGACCGGGGCCTCGCGGGTTCCTATTCCGCCGGTGTCCTCAAGCAGTCTGAACAGCTCGCGGAGCTGCTCAGCTCGGAAGGCAAGGAAGTTTCGTACTTCCTGGTCGGCCGCAAGGCACAGGCGTACTTCGATTTCCGTGACCGCGGCTACGCGCGGGTCTGGACCGGTGGCACGGATGCCCCCGAATTCAGCACCGCCAAGGAGATTGCCCAGGCAGTCCTGGAAGCCTTCGCCACGGAATACGAAAAGGGCGGTGTGGATGAAATCCACATTGTCTCCACCCGATTCCAGTCGATGGTCGTGCAGGTTCCCCAGGTTGTCCGCCTGCTGCCCCTTGAGGTGGTGGAGGAGCAGGCAACCAGCGAGTCCGACCTTCTTCCGTTGTACGAGTTCGAGCCCGAGCCGGCACAGGTGCTTGACGCCCTGCTTCCGCGGTACATCGAATCCCGTATCTTCAACGCGCTCCTGCAGGCTGCCGCAAGCGAACTTGCAGCACGCCAGCGGGCGATGAAGTCCGCCGGCGACAACGCCTCGGACCTGATCAAGAAGTACACGCGACTGCGCAACACGGCCCGCCAGGCCGAAATCACCCAGGAACTGTCCGAGATTGTGGCCGGTGCCGACGCGTTGAACGCGTCCTAGCCCACGCCGCACCCCGGGGCGGGTCCGCCCGCCCGGTTTCTGACCCCGATACACTTAACCCCACGCCATCTACTGATTGAAGTGAGAGAGATGACTGCCACTACTACAGAGCAGGTAGCCGCCAAGGCCGGTGCCATTGGACGCATTGCCCGCGTCATTGGCCCCGTTGTTGACGTAGAATTCCCAGCGGGGTCCATCCCCGGCATCTACAACGCCCTCGAAGCAGAGCTGACGCTCGCCGGCGAGACGCGCACCATCACGTTCGAAACCGCGTTGCACCTCGGTGACAACCTGGTCCGGGCCATCTCCCTGCAGGCTACCGACGGACTGGTCCGCGGCACGTCTGTCAAGGACACCGGCGCGCCGATCTCCGTCCCCGTCGGCGAAGGCGTCAAGGGCCACATCTTCAACGTCCTGGGCAAGCCCCTGGACATCGAAGAGTCGGAGCTGACCACCACCGAGCGCTGGCCGATCCACCGCAAGGCCCCGGCCTTCGCCACCCTTGAGGGCTCGACGCAGATGCTCGAGACCGGCATCAAGGTGATCGACCTTCTCACCCCGTACATCCAGGGTGGAAAGATCGGCCTGTTCGGCGGTGCCGGTGTCGGCAAGACCGTTTTGATCCAGGAAATGATCACCCGTGTTGCCCGCAACTTCGGAGGCACCTCCGTGTTCGCCGGTGTTGGCGAGCGCACCCGTGAGGGCAACGACCTTTGGGTTGAAATGGACGAGGCAGGTGTTCTCAAAGACACCGCCCTGGTGTTCGGCCAGATGGATGAGCCGCCGGGAACGCGTCTGCGCGTTGCCCTGTCCGCCCTGACCATGGCGGAGTACTTCCGCGATGTCCAGAACCAGGACGTGCTGCTCTTCATCGACAACATCTTCCGCTTCACGCAGGCCGGTTCGGAAGTTTCCACGCTGTTGGGCCGCATGCCCTCCGCTGTGGGCTACCAGCCCAACCTTGCCGACGAGATGGGCCTCCTGCAGGAGCGCATCACCTCGACCAAGGGCCACTCGATCACGTCCATGCAGGCCATTTATGTCCCTGCCGACGACTACACCGACCCGGCCCCGGCAACGACGTTCGCCCACCTGGACGCCACCACCGAGCTCTCGCGTGAAATTGCCTCACGTGGCCTGTACCCGGCCGTTGATCCGCTGACATCCACCTCGCGCATCCTCGACCCGCAGTACATCGGCCAGGCGCACTACGACACCGCAGTGCGCGTGAAGCAGATCCTCCAGAAGAACAAGGAACTGCAGGACATCATCGCCATCCTGGGTGTGGACGAGCTCTCCGAAGAGGACAAGATCGTCGTGGCCCGTGCCCGGCGCATCCAACAGTTCCTGTCGCAGAACACGTACACCGCCAAGCAGTTCACCGGCGTCGAGGGCTCCACGGTTTCCATCAAGGACACCATCGAAGGCTTCACCGCGATCTGCGACGGCGACGTCGACCACATTGCCGAGCAGGCGTTCTTCAACGTCGGTGACATGACCGACGTCGAACGCCAGTGGGCCAAGATCCAGGAATCGACCAAGTAACCATGGCCGAACTGGAAGTTGAAATCGTAGCGGCGGACCACCATGTGTGGGCCGGTGCGGCGAAGATGGTCAAGGCGCGCACGTCCGACGGCGAGATCGGCATCCTCCCGGGCCACTCGCCCCTGCTGGCCATTTTGGCAGAGGGTGAGCTGGCCATCGAGCCCGTCAACGGAGGCCGCATGGCGGTTTCCGTGGACGGCGGCTTCTTCTCGGTAGACAAGGACCGGGTGGTGATCGTTGCCGACAACGCGCAGTTGCAAGACGGCGCAGCGTCAAACGCAGGCAACCACTAGCAAGTATTTGATGAACGAACCCGGCATCCCGTTCATCGTCCTGGCAGCGATTTTCCTGCTGGTCGTTATAGCACTGTGCCTGTTTGGGGTGCGCCGCTTTCAACTGCGGCGCGCCCTGGGTACCGTGGACGCCTCCCTCTGCATTGGCGGCAACCGCTGGCAGATGGGGGTTTGCCGTTATCAGGAGTCGGACCTTGAATGGTTCCGGCTTCTTTCGTTAAGCCCCATTCCGCGCCGCAAGATGGTCCGCAGTTCCATTGAGCTGGTGGGGCGGCGCAAGCCCACCGAGGCGGAACTGACCCGGGTGCCGCCCGGGGTGGTCATTGTCACGCTCTCCTACAAGGGTGAGGAAGTGCTGCTGGCCATGAAATTCGGTGCCTACGCGGGATTGTCGTCCTGGCTGGAGGCCGGTCCCGTGGTGGGGATCGGTACTTGGAGATAAGCTCCAGCAGCCTCCCAGAATTTGGCACTAATATCTCCAGTGTTGCCCGATGTTGGATGCGGGACAGGCGGAAAAGGGCAAGCAATGCAATTAGGTGTGTGGATTTATGGGCTGAGCCTGGCCTCGGGATTCCTGCCTCTGGCGGCCTTTGTCTTGGGCGTCGTTGCGCTGGCGTACCTGCTGGTCCGCCGCTCCCGCCGTTGGTGGATTTTCTGCGCACTGTCCGCAGCCGTCTCGGCGGCCCTGGGGATGTTGCTTTGCTGGGCCGTCATCCACGTCTGGTACTGGTGGCCTGAAGACCTTCCCGCCACCGTCGTTGCCTGCGTGGCTTTCGGCATCTGGGGCCTGGTCCTCGGATTGGCGACGGCGCTTCTTGGCTTGGGCGGGCGTCGCGCGCGCGAGGGACAGGTGCGCCATGGCGGCCGCCAGGTGCGAGCGGGCACGTCCTTGGTGAGGCGGTTGCTGGGCGTGGCTGCCGGCGTCGTCGTGCTCGTGGTTTGTGCGGTGCAGGTCAATGTCTACTTTGGCGAATACCCCACGGTGGGCAGCCTGGTACGCGGGGACCCGGCCCTGGCCCGGGGCATCCCTCATTTCCTGCAAAAGAAGAGCGCGGAGCGCTTCCGGCTGCTGCCGGTGGAAGACGGCTGGGTGCCGCCCAGCAAGATGTTGAACGGCGAATTCCGCCAGGTCACCATTCCCGGGAAGGTTTCCGGCTTTCATGCCCGCCCTGCGGTGGTCTACCTGCCTCCGGCCTACTTCGCGCCACGTGCGCCAGCTCTTCCGGTGGTGGTGTTGGTCACCGGGCAGCCGGGATCGCCGGAGAACTGGCTCGTCTCCGGGCACCTGCCCCAGACCATGGCTGATTACGCCCGAGCCCATCACGGCCTGGCACCCGTCGTGGTCATGCCGGATGCCAACGGCAGCCAGGAAGCCAACACGATGTGCATGAACTCGGCCCTCGGCCGCGCGGACACCTACATGGCGGTGGACGTGCCGCATTGGATTTCCGCCACCCTGAACGTGGACACGAACCACGAGCATTGGGCCGTGGCGGGGTTTTCCTACGGCGGCACCTGCGCCATGGAGATGGTCACCCGGCACCCCAGCGTCTACAGGACATTTGCAGCCATCTCCGCGGAGCGGGAGCCGGCGCTGACCGCCGACCGGGCCGTGACCATCCAGCGCGCCTTCCACGGTAATGCGTCCGCGTTCGACGCCGTGGTGCCCTTGACGTTGCTCGACCACAAAAATTACCCGTTCGTCCAGGGCTGGTTTGCCAGTGGCCAACAGGACCAGGTGTACACCCACAATGCCGTGGTGCTTGAGGCTGCGGCGCGCAAGGCCGGCATGAAGGTGGAACGCACCACCTTCCCGGGCGGACACTCGTGGATCATGGTGACGGAGGCGCTGCCTTCGGCGTTTGCCTACCTCGGCGCGCGGCTGGGACTGCAGTGACGGCTGCCTTCGCCAGCTGGGTGCGCCGGACGCCCTTCTCGCTGGCCGTCGTGGCGGCGACCGTCGTCGTGGTGGTTGGCACCCGGTCGGTTATTTACCCCCTGTCCCGGTTTGTGGCCGGCGCTGCCGGGCTGCAGTCCACCGACTTGGTGCACGGGCAGTGGTGGTCGTTCATCACCACGCTGTTCCTCACCCAGGGCCCTGCCGGATTGTTGGCCGCGCTGGCCCTGCTGATAGGGGTGCTGGGCCTCGCAGAGGTCACGGTGGGCACGTGGCGGGCCGCAGCTTTGTTCTTCTCGGTGCAGCTCGCGGCGGCGGTGGTCTTCACCGGCGTCGTGCAGCTGGGCGGGGCCCTTGGCATTGAATGGCTTCAGGGCATGCAGGCGGCGACCCTCATGGGGCCGTACGCGGCTTCGGCCGGCACCCTGATGGCTGCAAGCCGGTTGGTCAGCCGCATGTGGCGCCGGCGCATGCGCAACCTGGTGCTGGCCACCGCGGTGATGCTGACCCTCTATGTGGGCCATGCACAGAACCTGTTCATCCTGGTGGCGGCGCTGGTGGGCCTGGTGATGGGTATGGCACTGCTCCCGGCACGGACCGCCCCCTACGTGGTGCGCTCCACCAGCCGTGAAACGCGGACCAACCTGGCCATTGTGGTGGCCGTCTTTGCCGTGGGCCCGCTCATGGCCGCCGTCGCCCACATCCCGGTGGGTCCGCTGGCCAGGCTGCGCAACCTGGTGGTCAACCCGGTGCCCAGCATTGGCCAGCTGCAGGCGGCCTGCACGCCGCTGGAGGAATCCTGCCGCGGCCTGGGGCACGGCATGGGTCTCTGGGGTCCGGGCGGGCACCTGCTGGCACTGGCCCCCATGCTGCTGCTCCTGGCGTGTGCCGAGGGGCTGCGGCGGGGGAACCGGCTGGCCCTTTGGATGGCCGTCTACCTGCACCTGGTGATCGGTGTCATGAGCGCGTTTTACCTCCAGGTGTTTGCCGGCTTCGGGCTGCCGCTGCTGCGGGGACGCCGCGTTCTGAGCATTGACAGCTCCGCGTGGGAGGTATTCCCCGTGGTCCTGGTGCCGTTTGTCATCGCCGCCGTCCTGGTGTCCCGGCGCCGCCACTTCCACATCGACCCGGACCCTGCCCTGCGCCGCCGGGCCGCCGTCCTGCTGCCAATCATGCTCGGCGCTTTCGTGGCGCTGTACGCAGCCGCCTGGTACCTGGAAGGCAACGAACAGGGCAAATACGGGTTCATCGGCCTCTTTGCCAGCCTGCCCAGGGTGCTGCTGCCCTACCCCTTCCCCTTTGGTTATGGGGCCGCCGTGTACCCGCAGGGTTTCTTCTCCACGCTGCTCTTCAGCATGGGCGGGGCCGCGTTATGGACCGCCAGTGTGGTCGTGGTCCTGGGACTGTTCCTGAGCCGCCGCGTGGTGTCCGGTCCGGCCGGTGCGGACAAGGCAGCCGCGGCGGCCCTGGTGCACCGCGGTGGCGATTCGCTGTCCTGGATGGCGCTCTGGCCCGGCAACGAGTACTGGTTTACGCCGGCGCGGACCGCCGGCTTTGCCTACCAGGAACATTTTGGCGTCGCGGTGACCGTAGGCGGACCCCTGGGGGAGCCGGCGGACTACCCGGCCGCCGTGAACGGATTCATTGATTATTGCTCCGAACAATCCCTGACCCCGTGTTTTTATTCACTGACCGATGAATGCTGGGAAACCTTGGAGCGCCGCGGTTTCCACCGTGCGGGCGTGGCCACCGAAACCCTCCTGGACATCCGTGCCATGGAATTCAAGGGCAAGGAATGGCAAAACGTGCGCACGGCCCTCAACAAGGCGGCCAAACTCCAGGTTGAGGCGAGCTGGCAGAAATACTCGGGGCTCAGCACCGGCCTGCGCACGCAGATCCACGAAATTTCCGAAGACTGGGTGTCGGAAAGGGCGCTGCCCGAACTGGGATTCACGCTGGGCACCGTGGAGCAGCTCAAGGACGACAACGTCCAGGTCTGCCTCGCCGTGGACGGCACCGGCCGCGTCCACGGTGTCACGAGCTGGCTGCCCGTCTTCGCGGACGGGGAAGTGGTCAGCTGGACGCTGGACTTCATGCGCCGCAACGACGGCGCCTTCAAGGGCGTGATGGAGTTCCTGATTGCGGAGGCCGTGCTGCACTTCCGCGACCAGGTCGAATACATCTCCCTGTCCGGATCGCCCCTGGCCGTCAGCGCGCCGGAAGTGCCGGCGGCCGAAGGCGGCCCGGGCACCGCGGCCGCCGAGGCGCCCGGGACGGACATGCATCCGCTTCTGGCACTCGAGGGCACCTCGATGGAACGGATCCTGGGCGTGCTGGCCCGGACCCTGGAGCCGGTGTACGGATTCGCGTCGCTGGCCAACTTCAAAAAGAGGTTCCAGCCGCGGCACCGTACGCTTTACATGGCCTACCAGGATCCGCTGTCGCTGCCGGCCATCGGCCGCGCCGTGGGGGAGGCCTACATGCCAAATGTCTCCGTCCGCGAGCTGACGCGGCTGCTGCGCCGGGCGTAGCCGGCCGCCCAACCGGCGCAAAAAAGGGCCCCGGCGCCATGGCCGGGGCCCTTTCAGGCAGCGTTACCTGCTACAGCGTTGAGACACCGGTGGCCTGCGGCCCCTTGGCGCCCTGGCCGATTTCAAATTCGACGCGTGCATTTTCTTCCAGCGACTTGAAGCCGGCGCCCTCGATTTCCGAATAGTGGACGAAGACATCGCCATCGGCATTGTCCGGGGTGATAAAGCCGAAGCCCTTTTCAGCGTTGAACCACTTGACGGTTCCCTGTGCCATTGTTTCTCCTCATAAATGTAATGCTCATGCAAGACAGCCTTCAGCATGGCATGCATCACATTTCTGGTCAACGAGACGACGCAATCATTACCTGGAAAGTAACTAATTCAACCACTTGCCGGCACGCATCACGTGCTGCAATGCCAGGGATTCGTCCACCACCAGGGCGTCGGCGCGCAGGCCGCGGCGCAGGGAGCCCACCTCATCGGTCAGGCCCAGCACTTCGGCGGGAACCGCGGTGGCGGAGCGGAGCGCATCCGTGAACTTGACACCGGCACCCACGGTGCGGCGCACCACGTCAAGCAGGGTTGCCGTGCCGCCGGCGATCGAGCCGGTGGCGTCAAGGGTGGCCACGCCGTCCTTGACCGTGACGGGCGAGGGGCCCAGCATGTACTGCCCGTCGGCGAGCCCCGCGGCCGCCATGGAATCGGTGACCAGCAGGATGTTGGCGGCACCCACCAGCGCAAACACGGTGTTGACGGTCTCCGGGTCCAGGTGGGTGTTGTCGGCCACCAGCTCCACGGCGGCGTGGCCTGCCTTCGCAGCGCGCAGGCAGGCGGCGACGGGGCCGGGGGAGCGGTGGTGCATGGGAGGCATTCCGTTGAAAAGGTGGGTCACTGTGGGACGGCCGGAAACGCCGTCGAAGCCGGTGGAGCCGAGGCCTTCGCGGGCCTGGGCGAGGGATTCGGCCGCCGTCGCGGTGTCGCAGTCGGAGTGGCCCACCGACGGGGTGATGCCGTGGGCGGTCAGCAGGTCCACGAGGTCGGCGGCGCCGGCCAGTTCGGGTGCGTAGGTCATGGTGGCGATGGTGCCCTCGCCGGCCTCGATCAACGCGGCCGTCAGCTCCAGGTCCGGCTCGAGCAGGAAATCGGGGTTCTGTGCGCCGCAGCGGGCGTGGGAGAGGAAGGGGCCTTCCAGGTGGATGCCGGCGAGCAGCCCTTCAGCGGTCATTTTCGCGTAGATGCCGATGCCCTTGAGAAGGTCCTTCGGCGCCGCGGTGACCAGGCTGGCCAGCAGCGTCGTGGTGCCGGCACGGTGCAGGAAGCCCACGGCGGTGCGGGCCGATGCCTCGTCGCCGCTGGGGAAGTCGCCGCCGTTGCCGCCGTGGTTGTGGACGTCCACGAGGCCCGGGATGAGGCGCTGCCCGGGGGGCAGGGTGATGATGTTGGCCGGGTCCAGCCCGGCGGGCTCAAAGCCGGGTTCGTCGAAGTGGTCGGCCCGGCCCGCATAGGCGATCCGTTCCCCCTCCACCGCCAGCAGGCCGTCCTCCACCAGTCCGTGGTCGGTGTGGACGGGACCGTGGATCAGGGTCTTGGCGGGCTGGGCCGCGTCAGTGGGTTCGCTCATGCGTCAAGTCTAGCCAGCGGCGCGTTGGGGGGGGCGGCGCCTGCCGCCGCCGGGGAGGCGAGGCTGCTAAAAGAGCCGCGAGGCGCTGTCGTCCACCCCGCGCATGGCGTCATAGTCCAGGGTTAGGCACTCAATGCCCCGGTCCGCGGCGAGCACGCGCGCCTGCGGCTTGATCTGCTGGGCGGCGAAGATGCCGCGCACGGGTGCCAGCAGCGGATCCCGGTTGAGCAGTTCGAGGTACCGGGTGAGCTGTTCGACACCGTCGATGTCGCCCCGGCGCTTGAGCTCGATGGCCACGGCGGCGCCCTGGGCGTCCCGCGCCAGGATGTCCACCGGCCCGATGGCCGTGAAGTACTCCCGGCGCACCAGCGTGAAGCCGCTGCCCAGGAGCTCGATCTGGGCCGCCAGCAGCCGTTGCAGGTCCGCCTCGACACCATCCTTGATCAGTCCGGGGTCGGTGCCAAGGTCGTGGCTGGACTCGTGGATGTGCTCGTGGACGTTGATGATGAGCTTGTCGTCCGCCTTGGTGGACTGCACCACCCACTGTTCCACCACGCCGTCCTCCAACTCGGCGTCGGCGGGCAGCACCGTGCGCAGCGTGGCCGGCGGGCTCATCCAGTTCAGCGGCTTGTAGGAACCGCCGTCGGAGTGGACCAGCACGGATCCGTCGGCCTTTACCAGCAGCAGCCGGATGGCCAGGGGAAGATGGGCTTTGAGGCGTCCGACGTAGTCGACGGAGCACTTGGCAATCACTAAACGCACGCCCTCCACAATAGCGGGTCTTCGCCGGTGGCAGCGGTGTGGGCCGGCGGCCTGGTTGGGTGCGGCAGGCACCCGTGCGGCACAATGGTGGCATGCCCCGCTCAAACCATCCGCGACGCCGTCGAACGTCCAGCTTGGGGCGGGCAGCGGGCGGGAAGGGCGCGGCGGCGGACGAAGAACTGGACCTGGACCGGGCGCGGCTGGGCATCCCCGAGCGGGAATCGGCGCCGGACGGCGAGTGGGCGGTGCGCACCATCACGGCCCGCAACGCGCAGAAGGTGTACACCTGCCCGGGCTGCAACCACCCCGTCCAGCCGGGCGTGGCGCACCTGGTGGTGTGGCAGGAGGATGCCCTGTTTGGCGCGGAAGCCGGGCTGCGCGACCGCCGGCACTGGCACACCAACTGTTGGCGGGGCCGCAGCTACCGTTACAGATAGGCTGGTAGGCATGGCACTTGACCCGGCAACCCTTGACTTTTCCACCCCCGGCGCACCCGTTGCGGTCCGTGCATCCACGGTGCTGCCCGCCCTGCGCGAAAACATTGAACTGACGACGGCGGACGGGCTCACCCTGGTCGGGGAGCTCGCGCTGCCGGCCGACGGCGTGGTCCGGGCCACGCTCATCACGCTGCACCCGCTGCCCACCCACGGCGGCTTCATGGACTCGCACGTCTACAAGAAGGCGTCGTACCGCCTGCCGGCGATGGCCGGGATTGCCGTGTTGAGGTTTAACACCCGCGGCACGTCGTCGCCGCGAGGCACCAGCGGCGGCGCATTTGACGACGGTGTGGGGGAGCGGCTGGACCTGGAAGCGGCGGTGCAGTTTGCCGTGGACCGCGGGCTGCCGAACCGGTGGCTCGTGGGCTGGTCCTTTGGCACCGAACTGGTGCTCAAGTACGGCGCGCTGGAGCCGGCGGCCTCCCAGGTGGAGGGCGCCGTGCTGCTTTCCCCGCCGCTGCACCGGGCCGGGGACGCGGACCTGGCAGCCTGGGCTGCCTTCGGCAAGCCGCTGGCCGTGCTGGTGCCCGAGTTTGACGACTACCTGCAGCCGGAGGCCGCGCGGGAGCGGTTCGCACTGGTCCCTCAGGCCCGGATGGTGGCCGTCGACGGCGCAAAGCACCTGTGGGTCGGGGAAAAATATGTGGTGCGGGTGCTGACCGAGATGGCCTCGACGGTCTTGGGGCGCAGCGTGGAACTGCCCGCCGCGTGGCAGGGGCCGGTGGCCGCCGCGCCCGCGGGATAGGCGGTGGCCGCCGCGGCGTCCACCCGACAGGGCGGCCGGGCAGCGCGGCGGGACACGCAGGCCGCTACATCTTGTCCTGCCGGATGATGAACACTTCCTTGACCAGCAGCATGACGGCCGCGGCGGTCGGAATGGCAATGAGTGCGCCCAGAACGCCCAGCAGGCTGCCCCCGGCAATGACGGAAATGACGGCGACGGCGCCCGGCACGGCCACGGCCTTCTGCATGATGCGCGGGGAGATGAAGTAGGCCTCGAACTGCAGGTAGGCAAAATAGCAGATGGCGTAAATGACGGCCGTCTGCCACCCGGCCGTCAGGCTGACGGCGATCACCACGACGGCCGCCAGCATGCCGCCCACCAGCGGAATGAAAGCAAGGAGCGCCACCACGAAGGCCAGCAGGACGCTGAAGGGGACGTGCAGGATGCTCATGACGATGAAGGCGAACACGGCATTGAGCACCGCAACGCAAACCTGGCCGATCACGTAGTTGCCCACGCCGCGGGTGATTTCCTCGCTGAGCTCCTCCACACGGGCCCGTTTCGACCGTGGCGCCAGGCGGTAGCCCCACTTCTTCATGGACGGCAGCGACGCCAGGAAATAGAGGCTCAGGACCAGCACGATCAAGGTGCCGAACAGGCCGTTGGCGATGGTGCTGCCAACACCCACCACGCCGCCAAAGATGCCGCCGACGGTCTGCGCGTTTTGGAAGAACTTGGCCACCTGGGCATTGATGGTGTCCACCACGTGGTACTGCACGTCCAGTTGATGGAACAGGTCCGAGCTGAGGAACTCATTGATCCAGCCGGGCGCCTTGACAACAAGCTGCGTTGTCTGGTCGACAATCGTGGGGATCAGCGTGGCGAAGAAGATGGCGACCAGGCCGAGGAGGACCACCAGCGCCAGCACAATGCCCAGCGGCCGGGGCACCTTCCGCATCTCCAGCCACCGCACCACGGGGTCCAGTCCCAGCGCAATGAACAGGGCCGTGACAATCCACAGCAGCAGCTGGGAGGTGTTGGCCATGATGTAGTTCAGGAACAGCGCAATTCCCACACCCACCGTGCCCATGAAGCCAAAATAGATGGGGTGGCGAAACATGCCGGCGGTCGGGGACAGCGCGGAACCGGCTTCGGTTTCGACACCGGCCCCGGCCGTTTCGGACGGCAGCGCGAAGCGCACGCGCGGCTGTGCGCCCGGAAGCGGCTGCCGGACCCTCTGGGCCAGCCAGGCGCGCCATCCCGGGGCTGCCGGACCCGCTGCGGGGACGGACGACGCCGGCTCCGGCCCGGGCGCCCCGCCCCGGCCCCCCGTCGGTGTTCCGTCGGGAGCGGTGCGGTTAGCCGTGGCGGGCCCGGGGCTGGCGGGCCCGTTGCTTTCAGTGCCGTTGCCGGCGCGCGGGGACGCCCCGTCTGCCGGGGACGGCACCCGGGGGGCGCCCGCAGCCTCCGGTTCCGGGCCGGCGTCGTTCCTCAGGGAGGCATGGTTGCCGGAGGGATCCGGTCCAGGTGCGTCGGATTCATGGGAAGAACTCAAGGGATGCTGCCTTCGTGTTCGGGAGTGTCAGGCCTCGCCAAAGCCGGGTTGTTCATGGTGAGTCGACAGTATCAGCGACAGGTCGCCCGGGATGGCCATTTCCGCCGCCCGGACAGGGTGCGCCAAGCCGTGCCGGTTGCCGTCCGGGGCGGTGCCGGGGATGAGAGTTTCCTCGCAAAACGGGGCCAAAGATAACGTTTCGGTTACCCTTGAACCAACGATCTTAGTAGTTTTCCGCCGATGTTAGGTATGTATTTGCGTTCCAAGATTGCAGTTGTCCTGGCCATTTTGGGCCTGGTGGTCCTCGGTTTGGGGATCGGCCAGCGCACCATCTGGCTCCCGCCGGCCACGATCACGGCCAGCGTCCAGGGCAGTGTTGCGCCTGCGCCCCTGACCGTGATCGGCCCCGACGTGCTCAACGCCAAGGACGGCAACTTCACGATGACCATTAAGGCCAAGGGCCCCATCCAACTGGCCGTTGGCCAGCAGCGGGACATCAGCGGCTGGGTGGGCAAGGCCGCGCACACCGACATTACGGGCGTGAACAGCGACTTCACGGCCCTGGCCGCCAAGGGTGTCGCCGGCGATGCCAAGGTTCCGAACCCGGCAGGCTCGGACATGTGGGTCAGTGAGGAAAAGGCCACCGGCGAGCTGAGCTACACCTGGCAGGCTCCGGGCCACGGAGACTGGGCCCTGCTCCTGTCCTCGGACGGCACGGCGCCGGCGCCCACCGACATTTCGCTCACCACGGACAACGACGCCGGGACCCCCTGGGCGGTGCCGTTGATGATCATCGGCTCGGCGCTGCTGGCGCTGGCTGCACTGCTGTTCTTCATCGCACCGCGCAGGCCGCAGGCCGCCGTGGCCGGGCGCCGGGCCGCGGGCCGGGCCCCGTCCGATGCCGCAACCGGCACGATGGAGGTGGAGAAGATCCTGGCAGCCCGCGAACAGGCTGCCCGGGCGCGGGAGCCAAAGCCGGCGACGATCGCCGATGCCCGCCGCGCCGCGCGCCGCAACGAAGCCGCGGTCCCGGTTGACGGCGCAGCCGCCCCGGCGGCCACTCCCGGCACGGAGGCGGGCACGGACCACGCCACTGCACTGCCGGGGGCAGTCCTGGGAGGTAGGCGCGGTACGGGTGCCGCGGCAACCACGGCCATCCCGCTTCCCGGCACGGCGCCGGCCGCCAGCGCTTCCGGTGATGAGAAGCGGGACGGTGCCGACGCCGCCTCCGACGGCGGCAATGAGGCAGTCAAGCCCACGGGCGGGAACAGGGACCGGAACGACGGCGGCGACGCAGGCACCTCCGCTGGTTCCGGAGCTGCCGCACAACAGCCTCCGGCCGGGGGATCCCGCTCGGCGGACAACGCGGGCGCAGGAGGCCCCGGCAGCGGGGCCGCGAAGGGGGCCACGACCGGCACGGCCAAGGGAGGCACCAAGGACAATAACGGGAAAGGTGCCAAGGGCACTGCCAAGACCGGCACCGGCAACAAGACCAAAAACAACACGAAGGGCGGCGCAAAAGGCAAGCCCGGGGCAGGGAAGAAGGAGTTCACGGCCGGGCCGGCCGCCGTCGTACGTCCTCAGGACCGGCGCATGTTGCCGGTGAGGCTGCGCTGGGGGGCTGCCGTTGCCACCGTCCTGGTGGCAGGAACCGTCGGGCCGGCCATGGCGGCCGACCCCACCACGCCCGCGGCCGGCCCCTCGGCGTCGTCAACGGCCAGCGTCTCGGCCACGGAAGGGGCAACCGTCGGGCTCCCCGTGCTCCTGGACAGCCAGGTGCAGCGGATCGCCGCGGCCGTGTCCACGGTGGTGGCCTCGGGCGACAGTGCCAAGAACGCCAAAGAACTTCAGTCCCGCGTCGCCGGAATGGCGCTGCAGGTCCGGGCGGCCAACTACAAGATCCGGTCCAAGGTGTCCACGCAGGCGGCCCTGGACCCGGTCCAAGGCACCCGGCTGCTGGCCCGGGTTGTGACGACGGACTCGTCGTGGCCGCGTTCAGCCATTTTTGTCACGCAGGGGGACGGCAACGCCCTGCCCCAGCTGCTGACCCTCGTCCAGGCCGGCCCCCGTGACAACTACAAGCTGGTCAACGCTTCGCCGCTGCTGCCAGGACAGACGTTCCCGCAGGTCGACAAGGAGGGCGCCGCCGGTGTTCCGCTGGATTCGGCCACCGGGCTGCAGATGAGCCCGAAGGCCGCCATTGCCGCACTCAGTGACCGGTTGACGAAGGCGGACAGTAAGTGGAAGTCCACGTTCAAGGACACCGTGTACATCCCGAGCGTGCTCAGCACGCAGGCGAATGTGCTCAAGGAAGCCAAGGACGCCAGCTACGTCTTCAGCCATACACCGGACCTGAAGTCGGCGCTGGCCATGCGCACGGCCGACGGCGGCGCCATGGTGGTGGTGGGCTACACCTTCGGCATTGATGCAACGTCAAAGGCGGAGGCAACCCTGACCATTGGCCCGGACGCGGCGGTCTTTGCCGGCGGCACGACCACCACCACGGGCTTCGTGCTGCAGTACGGCGAGCCGGTGGTCATGTACATTCCGCCGGCGTCGGCCAAGGGGCAGATCAGCATTGTCTCCGCCAACCGCAGCCTGGTGGGGGCCAAGTTCAAGTAACCGGGCTGTACCGTCAGTTTCGCCCGCGGCGTGATTCCAAAACGCCGCGGGCGCCGCAACGTTAGAGTGGGTCCATGAGCCAAAACAGTTCCATGCCTGCCGTACCGCCCTCCGGCGCCAACCTGCGCGGCGCCGTCGACCTCTCCGCCCTGAAAAACCGTGCCACGGCACCGGCAGGCGGTAACCGCGGCGGGTCCCCGTACGCAGTTGATGTCAATGAACAAAGCTTCCAGGAGTTCGTGGGCCTGTCCCAAAAGGTGCCCGTGGTGGTGTCCCTGGGGTCCAGCCGCTCCAACCAGTCGGCCGTCCTGAACGGTGTGCTGGAAAAGCTCATGAACGACTATGCCGGCAAGATTGCGCTGGGCCGCGTGGATGCCGACACGAGCCCCGGGATCGCCCAGGCGTTTGGCGTTGCGGCCATTCCAACGGTCGTGGCGTTGATCAACGGCCAGCCCGTGCCTTTGTTTGAGGGTGATCTGCCGGAGGAGCAGATCAAGAACTTCCTGGACGAATTGTTGAAGGTGGCAGCCACCAACGGGGTCACCGGAAACCTCGGTGGCGCCCCCGACCCTGCCGCGGCGGAGGCCCCGCCGCTGCCGCCCCTGCACCAGGCCGCCTTCGACGCCATCGAGGCGGGCGACCTGGCCACCGCGGAGGCAGCCTACGAAAAGGCACTGGCGGAGAAGCCGAACGACGCCGACGCGAAGGTGGGGCTGGCGCAGGTCCACCTCATGCGCCGTACGGCCGGTCTGGACGCGGCCCAGGCCGACGCCCTTCGCACACGGGCCGCGGGGGACCCGGACGATGTCGAGGCACAGCTGGCCATCGCCGACCTGGACGTCACGGGGGGCCATGTGGAGGACGGGCTCGCCCGGCTGGTGAAGTTCATTTCCCTCCACTTCGGGCCGGAACGGGACACCGTCCGCCTGCGCCTGCTCGAACTTTACGAGGTGGTGGGCGCCGCGGACCCGCGGGTCTCAGCCTCACGCCAGGCCCTGGCCCGGGCCCTGTTCTAGACCCGGCGCACCAAAGGCCGCCGGGTGCCGCCCCGGACCGGGCGGAATTCATCCTTTCGGATGGCGATCCCGGCGGCCCTGGCTTGTTAGTGTGGCGCCATGACTGAGATTGCGCCGCACCTGACGGAGCCCGCGGCAGCCGCCCAACGGCCACCGGCCCTGGCCATCCGGGGCCTCGTCAAGCGCTTCGGCACCAAGGTGGCAGTCGACGCCATCAACCTGGACGTTCCCGCGGGGTCCTTTTACGGTCTGGTGGGGCCCAACGGGGCCGGCAAGACCACCACGCTTTCCATGGCCACAGGGCTCCTGCGCCCGGACGCCGGCCAGGTGTGGGTGCACGGGGTCGAGGTGTGGGGCCGCCCACTGGAGGCGAAGCGCCTCATGGGCCTGCTGCCCGACGGCGTCCGCCTGTTCGACCGGCTCACGGGCGAACAGCTGGTCACCTACGCCGGGCTGTTGCGCGGCATGGACAAGGACACCGTGGCCGGGCGCGTCGCGGACCTGCTGGCCACCCTCGACCTGGCCAAGGACGCCGGGACGCTGGTGGTTGACTACTCAGCAGGGATGACCAAGAAGATTGCCCTGGCTGCCGCGTTGATCCACGCGCCGCGGCTGCTGGTCCTTGACGAGCCGTTCGAGTCCGTTGACCCGGTCTCTGCGGCCAACATCCGCGACATCCTGCACGGCTACGTCGATTCGGGCGGCACGGTGATTGTCTCCAGCCATGTCATGGACCTGGTCCAGCGCATGTGCGGCCACGTGGCCGTCATCGCCGGCGGGAACGTCCTCGCCGCGGGCACCGTGGAGCAGGTCCGCGGCGGGCTGAGCCTGGAGGACAGGTTCGTGGAGCTGGTCGGTGGCAGGAACCAGGGGACGGGGCTGGCGTGGTTGCGCACCTCCTAAGGCTGAAGCTGGCGCTGCTGCGCAACTCGCTGCGCCGCAGCCCCATGCAGCTTATTGGGCTGGCGATCGGCGCCCTGTATGGGCTGGGCGTGTTGGGCATGGTGCTGGTGGGCCTCGCCGTCCTGGGCACGCAGGGTCCCGGGACGATCGGGGTCGTCATTGTCCTGGCGGGCTCGGCCCTGTTCCTGGGCTGGCTGATCATTCCCGTGGTGGCCGCCGGGCTGGACATGACGCTGGACCCTGCGCGGTTCATCACCTATTCGGTTCCCATGACGTCGCTGCTGGCCGGGCTGGCGCTGTCCGGCTTCATCGGCATTCCGGGGGCCATCACGCTGCTGGCCTCCGTTGGCACGGCCGCCGCCTGGTGGCGGCAGCCCGTGGCCGCCGGTGCGGCGGTCCTGTGCGGGGCACTCGCCGCCCTGACATGCGTTGTCGCGTCCCGTGCCATGACTGCGGCCAGCGCCAGCCTGGCGTCCTCCCGCAGGTTCAAGGACCTCAGCGGCGTGGTCCTGCTGGTGCCCCTGCTCTTTCTCGGCCCGATCATCGCCGGTGTCACGGCCGGCGTCAAGGACCTCCAGGCGTATTTGCCCTCGCTCGCCAACACCCTGTCATGGACCCCGCTGGGCGCGGTCTGGGCCGTCCCTGCTGAGGTGGCGGCGGACCGTTGGGGCCTGGCCGGCGCGAAGCTGGCCATTGCCCTGGCGGCCACTGCCGCCCTGGCCTGGATGTGGAAGGCCTGCCTGGCGAAGGCCTTGGTAACGCCCGCCTATGCAGGAAACTCCGGACGCAGTGCCGGCAACATGGGCTTTTTCAGGCTGTTTCCGCCAACGCCTGCCGGCGCCGTTGCCGCCCGCAGCCTGACGTACTGGCTTCGGGATCCGCGCTACAGCGCAGGCCTGGTCATTGCGCCGCTCCTGCCACTGGTGTTTGTCTTTGCCGGCTCCCGGACCGGGGGGATTGGGACCCTGGGCCTGACCCTGGGGCTGGGCGGGGTGCTTGCCGCATTCCTGGTGGTGTGGAGCATCTCCTCCGACATTTCCTACGACAACACCGCCTTTGCGCTGCACCTGGCCGCCGGCGTTTCCGGGACGGCCGACCGTGCCGGCCGTGCGATGGCGGCAGCCTGCCTGGCGCTCCCGCTCGGCCTCCTGTACGCAGTTGTGGGGGCCGGGATGGCCGGTACGTGGGCGCCCCTGCCAGCCGTGCTGGGCCTGACCGTCGGGGTGGTTGGCAGCGGGCTGGGCCTGGCCAGCGTCTTTTCCGCCCGCTTCACCATGAACGCGCCGCTGCCGGGTGACAGCCCCTTGAAATCCAAGCCCGGCAACAACTTTTCCGCCATGCTCATCCAGATGGCCGGCTTTGCCGGTGTCGGCGTCCTGCTGCTCCCCGAAATTGTCCTGGCCGTCGTCGCGATGGCCACCAGGCAGCCCGTGTTCGGCTGGATGTCCCTGGCGTGCGGCATCGTCCTGGGGGCCGTGTCCGTGCTGGCCGGCATCCGGATCGGGGCCCGGATTTACGACCGCCGCGCGCCCGAACTGCTGCTTGCCGTTTCGGCTGACCGCTGACACTCGATAAGGTTGGTTCCAGCGAACACCCTTGTCCGGCGTAGACGCCCTGTCCGCCCCGATGCAGCCGCGTCCGGGCGGGCGGGGCGTTCCTGTCCGCCAAGGTGGCTCCACGCACTCCCACCCGCCGGCACGCCGGTGCCCTGAAAGGATCGTGTTTCATGGAGGTCATCATCCTCCCCAGCAGCAAGGAAATTGGCGCGCTTGCCGCGGACGCCATCGAGAACCTGGTCCGGAACAAGCCTGCCGCCGTCCTCGGACTGGCCACCGGATCCTCCCCTCTGCCTGTCTATGACGAACTGGCCCGCCGCCACGATGAGGAGGGCCTGAGCTTCACCCAGGCCCGCGGATTTGCCCTGGATGAGTATGTGGGCCTGCCCGCCGGCCATCCCGAGTCCTACCGTGAGGTGATCCGCCGGGAATTTACCAACCGGGTGGACGTGGCCCCGGAAAACGTGCGCGGCCCCGACGGCACGGCTGCGGACATTGCCGCTGCCTGCCTCGCCTATGAGGAGGCCATGCGGGCAGCCGGAGGCGTGGACCTGCAGATTCTCGGCGTCGGCACCAACGGGCACATCGGCTTCAACGAGCCAGGTTCCTCGCTGGCGTCCCGCACGCGCATCAAGACCCTCGCGGACCAGACACGCCAGGACAATGCCCGGTTCTTTGAGAACATCGACCAGGTCCCGCACCACGTGGTGACGCAGGGCCTGGGCACCATCATGGACGCCCGCCACGTGGTCCTTGTCGCCTGTGGCGCGGGCAAGGCCCAGGCCGTCCGGGACTTTGTCGAGGGCCCGGTCTCCGCCGCCTGCCCGGCCTCCGTGCTGCAGTTCCACCCGCACGCGACCATCCTGGTCGACGAGGATGCGGCAGCCAAGCTGGCCGGTGCCGCATCGTACCGGCACGCCTTTGCGAACAAGCCGGCCTGGCAAGGTCTCTAGACGGGGGCCGTGGGCGGGGCCGGGGCTTGGGCGTGCCGCAGGGGTGGAGAGGCTAGAATGGTTTCCATGAGCTTGCCACCAGATCCCTTCGAAAACGACCCCATGCACGGCCCCGGCCATACCGGCGGTTCCACGGCTGTCATTGAACGTGAGGAACTCCGCCAGGAGGTGGAGCCGGGCGACAGCGAACGGTTCTCGCACTATGTGCGCAAGGAAAAGATCATGGAGTCCGCCATGACCGGCGAACCCGTGGTGGCCCTTTGCGGCAAGGTCTGGACACCGGGCCGGGACCCCCACAAGTTCCCCGTCTGCCCCGAATGCAAGGCCATTTATGAGGGCATGAGCCCCGCCGGAGGCAAGGGCAAGGGCCCGAAGAATCCCAAGAAGTAACAGCAACAACAGCAGTTCCAAAGGTGCGGTTCCGTGCCTAGATTTGGCGTGCCCGGATAACGGGGATGCCCATGGAAGAAGTGATTTGATGGCGGGGAAATCGTGACGGAAACTTTGTTTGGGGGCCCGTCGCTGCCTCCCGCCTACCCGGAACGGGCAGCCTGGGGTACGGCACAGAAGCTGCGCGCCTGGCAGTCCGAGGCGATGGAGAAGTACTTCGCCGAAGCACCCAGGGACTTTCTGGCCGTGGCCACGCCCGGCGCCGGCAAGACCACCTTCGCCCTCCACATCGCCACCCAACTGATTGCGCGCGGCACCATCAACAGGGTCACGATCGTCACCCCCACCGACCACCTCAAGCGCCAGTGGGCGGATGCCGCGGCCAAGGTGGGCATCTCGATCGATCCCAACTTCAAAAACGCCGACGGCCGCCATGGCAGGGGCTTCATCGGCGTCGCCGTCACTTACGCACAGGTGGCGAGCAAGCCGCTGCTGCACCGGGCCAAGACCGAAGCCGCCCGTACCCTGGTGATCATGGATGAGATCCACCACGGCGGGGACGCCCTGTCCTGGGGGGACGGCATCCGCGAGGCCTTCGACCCGGCCACGCGGCGGCTGGCGTTGACCGGCACCCCGTTCCGCTCCGACACGGCACCCATCCCGTTCGTGGAATACGCCCAGGACCGTGACGGCATCCGGCGCTCCAAGGCCGACTACACGTACGGGTACGGGGAGGCCCTGAAGGACCATGTGGTGCGCCCCGTCATGTTCATGGCCTACTCCGGCCAGATGCGCTGGCGAACCAGTGCCGGCGAGGAAATGGCCGCCACCCTGGGCGCGCCCGTCACCAAGGACATCACTTCGCAGGCCTGGCGCACGGCGCTGAACCCGGCCGGTGAGTGGATCCCGGCCGTCCTGGCCGCCGCGGACAAACGCCTTACCGAGGTCCGCCGCGCCGTGCCCGACGCCGGCGGCCTGGTCATTGCCACCGACCACGAGGACGCGCGGGCCTACGCCGGGCAGCTGAAGAAGATCACGGGGGAATCGCCCACCGTCATCCTCTCCGACGACGCGAAGGCCTCCGACAAGATTGACTCGTTTTCCGCTGGCGAGAAGCGCTGGATGGTGGCCGTGCGCATGGTGTCCGAAGGCGTGGACGTGCCACGCCTGGCCGTGGGCGTGTATGCCACCTCCACCGCCACGCCGCTGTTTTTTGCCCAGGCGATCGGCCGCTTTGTGCGTGCCCGCAGGCGCGGGGAGACGGCATCGGTGTTCCTGCCCTCCGTGCCGAACCTGATGGAACTGGCCAACCAGCTGGAGCTGGAGCGCGACCACGCCCTGGACCGGCCGGACAAGGACCCGGACGGGTTCATCACCGATGACGAGATGGAGGAGGCCAACCGCGAGGAGAAGGCCTCGGACACGCTGGAGAAATTCAAGTTCGAGGCACTCGAGTCACAGGCGTCCTTTGACAAGGTGTTGTTCGACGGCGGCGAATTCGGCGCCGGCGGGGAAATCGGCTCCGACGACGAACTGGACTTCCTCGGCATCCCCGGACTGCTCGACGCCGAACAGGTGGGGGTGCTGCTGCGCCAGCGCCAAGCGGACCAGCAGACGCGGCGCCGGGGCAAGGCCGCAGCGGCACCACAGGCGGAAGCCCCCGCTGTGGTGGACCACCGGATGCTCATGGACCTGCGCCACGAACTGGCCAAGAACGTTTCCGCCTGGAGTGCCCGCTCCGGCATGCCGCACGGCATGGTGCACAGCGAGCTGCGGCGCATTTGCGGGGGACCGGCGGTGGCCCAGGCCAACGAACCGCAACTGCAGCAGCGCCTGAAAAAGCTCCAGGACTGGTTCGTCGGCCGCAAATAGCGGCCGCCGGTGCTCGAGCAGCGAGCTCTGCGAGCGCGTCGAGACCCGGTTGGTTACAGCGTGGTCAGACAGGGGTCCGCTTGCCGGGACTTGGCCTGGGACAATGCGGGCAGGTCCGCAACACGACCCTCAACCAAGGCTTCGCGCTTGGCCCTGCCCCAGCCTTGAATCTGTTTTTCCAGGGCGTATGCGGCGTCGACACGTTCGGTTTTATGGGCCCACACCAAGACGACGGGTCTGCGACGTCGCGTGTAGGTGGCACCCTCCCCGGAGTTGTCCTGGAAAAGCCGGCGCTCCAAGTCCCACCTACTGCCGACGTAGTACGAACAGTCATTGCATTTCAAGATGTCATTGCATTTCAAGATGTCATGGCATTTGAAGATATGGACATGTGGCATGTTCACATTCTCGGTCCCTGCCGATCAACCGTCGAGGGTCGTAAGCGGGATTGTGGACAACGCACTCGACACGGCTTCCGGTGGAGGGATCGACGCTTGGTTGGACTCGGTGCGGTCCGGGTCCCGGATCGCGAACACCGGGCTCGCTGCTCGAGCAGCCGGGCTATTTGACCTCGACGCCGGCTTCGGCGAGTTCCTGGAGGGCCTCTTCGCTGGCGTCCGCATCCACCCCGGCAACGTAGTCGCGCAGCACCGTGGTGCCGTAGCCGGCGTTGATGGCATCCAGGGCGGTGGCGCGGACGCAGAAGTCGGTGGCGAGGCCCACCACCACCACGTCATCGACATCGTTCTCGCGGAGCCAGTCGTCCAGGCTGACATCCGCCCCGGCGGCCTCCGGGTCGGCAGGCTCATGGGCCTCGCGTTCACCGACCATGACCTCGTCTTCCGGGGCCAGCAGGCCGTCAAAGCCGGAATAGCCGGCGTGGTATTTGCCCTTCCGGAAATAGGCGTCGATGTCCTCGGTGTCCAGGTTGCGGTGGAGGGCGGCGCCCTTGGAACCAGCCAGGCAGTGCACCGGCCAGCTGGTGCGGAAGTCCGGGGTGTCGGAGAAGTGGCTGCCCGGGTCGATGTGCCAGTCCTGGGTGGCCACGATGAAGTCAAAATCGCGCGATTCGGAGATGAGCTCGCTGATCTCCGAGGCGAGATCGGCCCCGCCTTCCACGGCGAGCGAGCCGCCTTCGCAGAAATCGTTCTGCACGTCCACGATGATCAGTGCCTTGGCCATGCGTTGCTCCTTTAGTTCCGTACGGTGGAGGGCTGGATGAATTCGGTGGGGATGACGGGCTCGCCGCGCTGGAGCCGGCGCGCGGCTCCGGGCAGTTCCGCCATGGACGCGGCGTGGCGTTCGGTGGCCCGGCGGACGCCTTCCGCGCCGGTCCAGCCGGGCGCCAGCACGCCGTCGTGCATGAACTCCTGCACCAGCGGGCGGTCGTTGCCGTCGTTCCCCGGCATGTCGCCGATCCCCACCATCTCGGCGGTGGCCAGCCCGCGCTCATTGAGGCGGCGCAGGGCAAACTTCTTGCCACCCACGCTCGCCTTGTTCTTGGCGGCCTTCGCCACCGGGACAAATTTGCCGTCATTGCCTTCGCGGGAGACCAGCTTGTAGACCATGGAGGCCGTCGGCGCGCCGGAGCCGGTCACCAGGGAGGTGCCCACGCCGTAGGAATCCACCGGCGCGGCGGCGAGAGCCGCGATGGCAAACTCGTCCAGGTCGGAGGTGACGGTGATGCGCGTGTTGACGTTGCCCAGCGAATCGAGCAGCGCGCGGACGTCGTGGGCCTGGGCGAGGAGATCCCCGGAGTCCAGCCGCACGCCGCCCAAGGCGGGGCCCGCAATGGCCACTGCCCTGCGGACGGCCGCTTCGACGTCGTACGTGTCAACGAGGAGGGTGGTGCCGGCGCCCATGGACTGGACCTGGGCGCGGAAGGCGTCGTCCTCCGAGTCGTGCAGCAGGGTGAACGAGTGGGCGGCGGTGCCCTGGGTCAGGACGCCGTAACGCAGCCCGCACTCGAGGTTGGAGGTGCTGTGGAAGCCGGCGATCACGGCCGCGCGGGAGGCGGCCACGGCGGATTCCTCGTGCGTGCGCCGGGAGCCCATCTCGATGCAGGGGCGGGAGCCGGCGGCGGTGATCATGCGCGAGGCGGCGGAGGCTATCGCGGAGTCGTGGTTCAGCGTCGAGAGCACGTACGTCTCCAGGATGCAGGCCTCGGCAAAGGTGGACTCGATGGTCAGGATGGGGGAATTCGGAAAGTACAGTTCGCCCTCTGCGTAACCGTAGACATTGCCGGAGAAGGAAAAATCGGCCAGCCACGCCAGCGTCTCGTCATTGACCACCTTGTTCTGCGCCAGGAAGTCCAGCTCCCGGGCGCCAAAACGGAACGCCGCCAGCCCCTCCAGGAACCGGCCGGTCCCGGCCACAACCCCGTAACGGCGCCCGTCCGGGAGCCTGCGCGCGAACGCCTCGAACACGCTGCGGCGGTGGGCGGAACCGGAATGCAGGGCGGCCTGGAGCATGGTGAGCTCGTAGTGGTCCGTGAACAGGGACGTGCGGGGCTGTCCCCAGCTTGATGCATAAGTCACGGAATTCACTTTAGTGGCGCAACACTAGAATGGTCACATGAGTGTCAGCACAGCCCCGGAAACTGATCGGGACCAATCCACACACGAACTCACTTCCCCTGACATTCCCTGGGAGCTGATTGTCTGGAACGACCCCGTGAATTTGATGAGCTATGTCAGTTACGTATTCCAAAGCTATTTTGGCTATTCCGAAGCAAAGGCCGCTGAATTGATGATGCAGGTCCATACCGAGGGGAAATCGGCCGTGGCACACGGTGCCAAGGAAAAAATGGAGGCCCACGCGGTGGCCATGCACGGATTCGGCCTGTGGGCCACGGTCCAGAAAGGCGGCGGACGTGGCTAAGGCCTTCAATGCCGGCCGCCGCGGCGTCACCGGATTCCTCGAACCGGCCGAGCGCGACCTCCTGCGCAAGCTTTTCGCGGACATCATCACCATGCTCGAACCGTCCCGGCCCGCCCACGAGGACCCGCTCGCGGCACTCATCGGACTGGACATGGACGTCACCGTCCCCACCGACCCCGCCCTCCTGCGCCTCCTGCCGGACGCCGTGAAGGACGACGCCGAAGCCTCCCTCGAGTTCCGCCAGCTCACCGAGCGTTCCCTGCGGGAAACGAAGATTGGCGCCCTGCGGGCGGCCACCCTGGACCTGGAGAAGGACAAACTGGTCCTGGATGCCGAGGCGGCCCGGCTGTGGTCCCGGGCCCTGAACGACGTCCGGCTGGTCCTGGCGCAACGGCTGGAAATCAAGGACGAGGACGACGCCGAGCGGGTGCACCAGGTGCAGGACTGGGGCGAGGCGGAGGACGTGGAGAGCTACCTTTCGCTGGTCTACAACTTTGTTTCGTGGCTGCAGGAAAGCCTGGTCCAGGCCATGCTGGCGGGGCTGAAGGGCAGCAAATAAGTGCCGGGCTGGGGGCGCTGTGACAAAACAGACGCGAGCAAAAGTACCCGGCCGTCGGCTTTGGCATCTATTCTGAAACGATCATGAGCACATTGCCCCGGGGACCCCTGACCACAGCCCTGCCTGGTGCCGCGCAGCCCCTGGCAGACCGCGCCATCGGCATTTTCGACTCGGGGGTGGGCGGACTGACCGTGGCCCGCGCCGTCATCGACCAGCTCCCCAACGAATCCATCCTGTACGTGGGCGACACCGCCAACGGACCCTACGGCCCGCTGCCCATCGCCGAGGTCCGGGCCAACGCCCTGGGCGTCATGGACGAACTCGTTGACGCCGGCGTGAAGCTGCTGGTCATTGCCTGCAACTCCGCCTCCGCCGCGGTGCTGCGCGACGCCCGGGAACGCTACACGGCCCGCTACGGCATCCCCGTCATCGAAGTCATCCAGCCCGCCGTGCGCCGGGCGGTTGCCGCCACGCGTACGGGCAACGTGGGTGTCATCGGCACGGTGGCCACCGTGGGCTCGCGCGCCTACGAGGATACCTTTGCGGCGGCGCCGGACCTGTGCATCACCTCGGTGGCCTGCCCGGACTTTGTGCGCTTTGTGGAATCCGGGGTCACGGCGGGCCCCGAACTGCTCTCCACGGCCGAGGCCTACCTGGCCCCGCTGCGGGAGGCCCGTGTGGACACCCTGGTGTTGGGCTGCACGCACTACCCGCTGCTCACCGGCGTGATCTCCTACGTGATGGGCGACGGCGTGACCCTGGTCTCCAGCGCCGAGGAGACGGCCAAGGACGTCTACAAGGCGCTGGTGGGGCACGACCTGGAACGGCTCTCCGACAACCCTCCCACGCACACCTTCCTCTCCACGGGCGACGCCGGGCAGTTCGGCGTCCTGGCCCGCCGCTTCCTGGGCCCGGAGGTCCGGGGCGTGGAGCAGGCAAGCCATGTCTCGGCGCACTATCCCACCGGCTCGATGGCCCTCATCACCCCGGACATGATCGCCGCCGCCCGTGCGGCGGGCGGCCAGGCCGGCCCGCGCATGTCCAATTTTGTCTTGCACCAGCCTGCGGGCAGGCTCTCCGTTCCGGAAGCTGCGGCTGGGGAACGCACATGAAACTGACGATCGTGGGGTGCAGCGGGTCCTTCCCGGGCCCGTCGTCATCCGCATCCTGCTACCTGCTGACCGCCCACGACGGCGCCCGGCCCTGGCGCGTGCTGCTGGACCTGGGCAGCGGGGCGCTGGGCGATGTCCAAAAGTACATGGACCTGGAGGACATCGACGCGATCTTCCTCTCCCACCTGCACCCGGACCACTGCATGGACCTGTGCGGGCTGCACGTGGCCGTGCGCTGGAACCCCCACGGCTGGCACCGCGGGCGCATCCCCGTCTGGGGCCCGGAGGCGACGGCGGACCGGCTCGCCACCGCCTACGGCCTGGAACTGGACCCGGGCATGCGCGAGGAGTTTGACTTCCAGCCGTGGCAGGCGCTGGAGCCGGTCACCGTGGGCCCGTTCAAGGTCATCCCGCACCCCGTAAACCATCCCGTGGCGGAGGCATACGCCCTGCGGGTGGAAACCATCGAATATGACGGAACCGGTGTTGACCGGGAGATCGTTGTTGCCTATTCGGGGGACACCGACGCCTGCACGGGACTGGAGGACGCCGCCCGGGATGCCCACCTGTTCCTGTGTGAGGCGGCCTTTGAAGAAGGCCGCGACGACCACATCAAGGACGTGCACCTGACGGGCAAGCGGGCCGGGGAAGCAGCCGAACGCGCCAACGCCCGCAGGCTCCTGCTCACGCACATCCCGGTCTGGACCGACCCCAACACCGTGGTGGGCGAGGCCCGGGGGGTGTATTCGCGCGACGTTTCCGTCGCCGTCGCCGGGGTCCACTACATCATCTAGGCCCTGAAGAATCATCCCAAATGATCATGATTGGGCGGGCCGGGTCCGATAGGCTCGGGGCTACCGATGCACAAGACTTGGGGGCGTCTGACGGTTGCTTGACAGGACCGGCGGGACCGCCAAGGCCGTTCCCAGCAAAAGGACAATGCCATGAGCAACATGCCGATGCCCAGCTACAACCCAGAGTGGTCCAAGCAGCCCGCCGTGGCGGCCCCGGTCAAGCCCAAGCAGGTGGGCTGGGCCTTCCAGCTGATCCTGGCCGCAGCCCTCCTGCAGGTCGTGGCCGCCATCTTCGGCATTGTCTATGCCACCTCGGACTCGTTCCGTGCCACGGCGCATGCGGCCATCGAAAAGCAACACCTGCCCAACACCACCGGCCGTGACCTGGTGTCGGTCACGGTGGCCACGACCATCGGCTTCCTGATCGTCTCGGCCGTGGTGGCGGTGGTCGTCTACATCATCATTGCCCTGTTCATCAACAAGGGTGCCGGCTGGGCGCGCATCACCGGACTCGTGCTGGCAGTGGTCTCGCTCTCCCAGCTCTTCGGCCTCCACATGCCCGCCGGGATCTTCTCGATCCTGCAGGTGCTGGCCGGCATCGCCGCCATCGTCCTGTGCTTCATCAAGCCGGGATCACTGTTCTTCACTGACATGAAGAACTTCAAGCAGGCCAACAAGTTCCGCTAACCGGCCGGGGCCCTGCGGGCGGATAGGCTTGTCAGCATGACTTCCACGCAGACATTGCGCGCCGACGGGCGCACCAACGACCAGCTCCGCGACATCACCATCACACGCGGCTGGTCCAAGCAGGCCGAGGGCTCGGCGCTGATCGAATTCGGCAACACGCGCGTGCTCTGCACCGCGTCGCTGACCGCCGGCGTGCCGCGCTGGCTCAAGGGCGAAGGCACCGGCTGGGTCACGGCCGAATACGCCATGCTGCCGCGCGCCACCAACACCCGCAACTCCCGCGAGTCCGTCAAGGGCAAAATCGGCGGTCGCACGCACGAGATCTCCCGGCTCATCGGCCGCTCGCTGCGCTCCATCATCGACACGAAGGCGCTCGGCGAAAACACGATCGTCCTGGACTGCGACGTCCTGCAGGCCGACGGCGGCACCCGCACCGCGGCGATCACCGGCGCCTACGTGGCGCTGGCCGACGCGATCGCCTACGCCAAGGAGAACAAGCTGATCGCCAAGAACGCCCAGCCGCTCATCGACACCGTCTCGGCCATCTCCGTTGGCATCATCGACGGCACCCCCATGCTGGACCTGCCCTACGTGGAGGACGTGCGGGCCGAGACCGACATGAACGTGGTGGTGACCGGCTCGGGGAAGTTCGTGGAGGTCCAGGGCACCGCCGAAGGCGCGCCGTTCGACCGGACCGAGCTGAACCAGCTCCTGGACCTTGCCTTGATCGGCACCAGCCAGCTGGCCGAGATCCAGCGCGAAACGCTCGGCTCCAAGTGAGCGGCCCGCGGCTGGTCCTGGCGACCCACAACCAGGGCAAGCTGGGTGAGCTGCGCGAGCTGCTCCGGGGCCAGGTGCCCGGCCTGGACGTTGATGTGGATGTGGTCGACGCCGGTGCCGTGCAGGCGCCGGACGTCAAGGAAACCGGGGTCACCTTTGCGGAGAACTCGCGGCTGAAGGCCCATGAGGTGGCCAGGTTCACCGGGATCCTGGCCATTGCCGACGACTCCGGCCTGGCAGTGGATGTCCTGGGCGGCGCGCCCGGGATCTTCTCCGCCCGGTGGGCCGGGAAACACGGGGACGACGCCGCGAACCTGCAGTTGCTGCTGGCCCAGCTCGCCGACATCGACAGCGCACACCGCGGCGCCCGCTTTGTGTGCGCCGCGGCGCTGGCCGGCCCGGACGGCGTCCTGGACATCGTGGAGGAGGGGACCCTGGAGGGCACCCTGCTTTCGGAACCGCGCGGCAGCGGCGGCTTTGGCTATGACCCCATCCTGCAGCCGCTGGGCCTGGCCAAGTCGTGCGCCGAACTGACGGCGCAGGAAAAGAACGCCATCAGCCACCGCGGCCAGGCCTTCCGCGCCCTGCTCCCGCACATCGTCAAGGCACTCGCGCGGTAATTCCGGCGCCCCGGGCAGGGCGGCCCAGACGTCCAGATTTTCACATTATGAAAATGTAATATCCCCTTGTGGAATCAATGTGATTCTGCCTACACTTTCAGGGTGGCCTCAACGATGAGGCCGCCCGAGAGTGATTGGCCCAGCATCATGAAAATCGAACCCGCCACCCCGCTGCACGATGAAACAGTCAGGCGCGCTCACATGGACCGCGTGCTGCACTACCCGCCGAGCGGTGAAGTGCCCGGGCTGCCCCGGATCAGTGCCACCCTGTACAACCAGGACCTGGCCCCGACGAAAAAAGAGGGCCGGCACTGGTCGTCGTACAGCATCTTCGCACTCTGGGCCAACGACGTGCACAGCCTGGGCAACTACGGCTTCATACTCGGCCTGTTCGCCTTGGGCCTGGGAGCCTGGCAGATCCTGCTCGCGCTGGCCATCGGCGCCGCACTGCTGTTTTTCCTGCTGACCTACTCCGGCTTCATGGGACACAAGACGGGCGTGCCCTTCCCGGTCATGAGCCGGATCGCCTTCGGCATCCGGGGTGCGCAGCTGCCGGCAGCCATCCGCGGTGCGGTGGCGATCGTCTGGTTCGGCATCCAGACGTACCTGGCCACCCTGGTCCTTCGGGTCATGCTCATCGCCATCGCCCCGGGATTCGGGGCATTGGACCAAAATTCCTTCCTCGGCCTCTCAACACTTGGCTGGTTGACCTTCCTCTTCCTGTGGGTCATCCAGGTGGTGATCGTCCGCTACGGCATGGACATGATCCGCAAATATGAGGTTTTCGCCGGCCCGGTCGTCCTGTTTACGCTGATTGCACTGGCCGTCTGGATGTTCTTCAAGGCCGGCCTGTCCATTTCCTTCTCCACCAGCCATCCGCTCACGGGAGGCGCCATGTGGCGCAGCATCTTTGGCGGCGCCGCGCTCTGGGTGACCATCTACGGCACCTTCGTGCTGAACTTCTGCGACTTCACCCGCGCCTCCAGGTCCCGTAAGTCGATCGCCAGGGGCAACCTGTGGGGCATCCCGGTCAACACGATGCTCTTTGGCGTCATTGCGGTGGTCATGGCCGGTGCACAGTTCAGGATCAACGGCCACATCATTTCCAGCCCCTCCGACATCGTGCAGGCCATCCCCAACACGCTCCTGGTGGTGCTGGCCAGCCTGGCCCTGCTGGTGCTGACCATCGCCGTGAACATGATGGCCAACTTCGTGGCGCCGGTCTACGCACTGAACAACTTCTTCCCCAAGCACCTCAACTTTGCCCGGGCCAGCCTGATTTCCGCCATCATCGGCCTGGTCATCCTGCCGTGGAACCTATACAACAACCCGGTGGTGATCGTGTACTTCCTGGGCGGCCTGGGTGCACTGCTCGGCCCGCTGTTCGGCATCATCATGGTGGACTACTGGCTGATCCGCAAGGCCCGCGTCAACGTTCCGGCGCTCTACACGCAGCAGGATTCCGGGCCGTACTTCTACCGGCAGGGGGTCAACCCGCGGGCCATCACCGCCTTTCTCCCGGCCGCCGTCATTGCCATCGTCCTTGGCCTGGTGCCGTTCTTCCACGACATTGCAGACTTCTCGTGGTTCTTCGGCGCCGGCATCGCCGCAGTGCTCTACTACTTCCTCGCCGGCCGCAGCCGCCAGTTTGAGGAAGTCTCCGGGGAGCCCATCGCCGTGGCCAGCACGCATTAACCTTTCCCACGGCCCCCATGCACGACGGCGGCCCCCGGCTTGGGTGCCGGGGGCCGCCGTCGTGCATGGCCGGGGTTGGTGCCGGGCGGGCGCTAGGCCTTGGACGCCCTGCGGTTGGCGAGGAACGCCTTGGTGAGCTCGGTGATGATGGGGATGACGGAGAGCAGCACGATGGCGATGAAGATCAGGTCGATGTTGTCCCCGACCCAGCTGTACTGGCCAAGCCAGAAACCGAGCAGGGTCACCCCGATGCCCCACAGCGCGGCGCCGATGGCGTTGAATCCGATGAAGGTGCGGTACGGCATTTTCGCCACCCCGGCGATGACCGGGACAAAGGTGCGCACGATCGGCACGAACCGGGCCAGGATGACGGCGCGGCCGCCGAACCGTTCGAAGAAAGCATGGGCGCGGGCCACATGGCTTTGCTTGAAAAGGCGTGAGTCCGGCTTGTTGAAGATGGCGGGCCCGGCCTTGTGCCCGATGAAAAATCCTGTCTGGTCGCCAATGAAGGCCGCCACGAAAATGCACAGGGCGAAGAACGGAAGGGGGATGTCCAGGGCGCCCGTTGCGACGAGCAGCCCGGCCGTGAACAACATTGAATCGCCCGGCAGGAAGAACCCCACCAGCAGGCCGGTCTCGGCAAAGACAATGCCGCAGACCAACAGGATGATCCAGGGCGCCAGCGCCGGGTCGCGCAGGAAGACGTCCGGGTTGAGCCAGGGGGGAAGGATGCTCAACGTGGGGGCAGGGCCGTGGCCCATAAGGGCGGGCAGGGCGAATTCACCCAAGGCTGAAAGTATCATCGTTACAGATTACGGTACGGGCCGCACCGGGGCCCCGGTCCGTGGGCGGGAACACACCGTAGGCGCGCAGGAGGCGCGTCGGGCACCGGGCTCCGGGAGCGGTAGCCTTGAAGGGTGCCTGTGGACTTTACTGCCATCGATTTTGAGACCGCCAACGGATTTCGGGGATCGCCCTGTTCGGTGGGGGTGACGAAGGTCCGCGACGGGGCGGTGGTCGACGAGGCCTATTGGCTCATGCGCCCGCCGGCCGGCCACGACCACTTTGATGCGCGCAACATCGCCATCCACGGCATCTCGCCCGACGACGTCCTGGGCGCCCCACGCTTCAAGGACGTGTTCGGCGAGGTGCGCGACTTCATTGGCGGCGATGCCTTGGTGGCGCACAACGCGGCGTTTGACCTTGGCGTGATCCGGTCCGCCTCGGAAGTGTCAGCCATGCCCGCCCCGGCCTTTGACTACGCCTGCACGGTGGTGCTCTCGCGCAAGAACTATTCGCTGCCGTCCTATTCGCTGCCTTACGTGGCCGAGGCGGCCGGCGTCCCGCTGGTCAACCACCACGACGCCACCGAGGACGCCCGGGCCTGCGCCGGGATCATGGTGGACATTGCCGCCCGGCAGGAGGCGTCGTCCGTGGCCGGGGTCTTTGCCGCGATGAAGCTTTCGATGCCGCACGTCGATTCCTGGGACCCCGCCACCGACCAGGTGTCCAAGGCGACCAGGTCGGCCCTGGAGAAACTGGCGGCGGGCGGTGCGGCGGCAGCCTATGGCGGCCGGCCCGGCCGCTCCGGCTGGTCCGTGGAAGGCCCCAACCCGGAACCCAACGCGGCCGCCGATCCGGCGCACCCGCTCTACGGGCAGACGGTGGTGTTCACCGGCAACCTGGGCCTGCAGCGGCCGGAGGCGAAGCTGCGGGCCGCACACCACGGTGCACGGTGCGCCAGCAGCGTGACCCGAAATACGACCGTCCTGGTGGTGGGCAGCGGCTTCGCAGCGGCCGACCTGCGCAGCGGCCGCGTGACGTCGAAGGCGGCGCGTGTGCTGGAACTGCAGCGCCGCGGCCAGGGCATTGAGGTGCTCTCCGAGGGCGAGTTCATGCAGATGGTGGGCTGAGCACGCGGCGGGGCGGGACCGGCCTGCGCCCCACGGGGAACGGCCGGGATGGACCGGTTCCGTCATGCTGCGCAACAATGCTGGAGCGCGCGGGACGGCTGGCCCTAGCCTTGAAGGATGACCGCCTTCAATGACCACCTTCCGTCCGCAACCGAATTCATCCAGGTGCCGCGGGCGGGGGGCCTGCGCCGGTTGTTTGCCTTCCCCAACCCGGTCAACGAATATGCCGCACGGTCCACAGCGGGAATCGTGGTGGCCCTGGCCCTGGCCGCACTGGTCTCCGGCCAGGCGTGGCTGGTGGCCGTCATCGCCGCGGGCTTCGTCCTGCGGCTGGCCTTCGGTCCGCGCATTTCGCCGGCGGCGCTTCTTTCCGTCAAGGTGCTCGCGCCGCGGTTCGGCCGGCCGAAACTCGTGCCGGGCCCGCCCAAGCGCTTTGCCCAGGGCATCGGCGCCGTACTGTCCATCGGCGCCGTCGCGCTGTTGCTGTCCGGGGCGTCCCTGGCCGGCTGGACGCTGATTGTACTGCTCCTTGTGGCGGCCTCCCTCGAGGCGTTCGTGGGCCTGTGCCTGGGCTGCGCCATCTTTGGCATCCTTCAACGCCGGGGGCTCATTCCGGCCGGCATTTGCGAGGAATGCGCCAACTTCTCCTTCCGGAAGGCGTAGCCGGGCCCGTCGAAGCCAGGCTGCGCCTCAGGCGCCCACCGTCAGCTTGACCAGCTGCCCGGCCAGGTGCTGGATGAGCTGCGGGTCCTCGCACAGCTTGAGCCAGGCCAACGGAAGCGCCTCCTCCCCGTAAAACGCCCCCAGGACGTTCCCGGCGATGGAGCCGGTGGAGTCGCTGTCCCCGTCGTGGTTGACGGCCAGGCGCACGGCGGCCAGAAAGTGCTCCGGGGGTGACACGGCGCCGGGAGCCGTGGCCAGCACGGCATACAGGGCGACGGCGAGGGCCTCCTCCGCCACCCATCCCAGCCCCAGCGCATCGGTGAGCTGCGCGCCGGAGAGGGGAACGCCGTCGTGCGCGGCAAGGACCTCCGGGGCGGACAGGGCCAGGGCGGCGTCGAGCCGGGACAACAGCTCGGGGTCGGCGCCGGGCTCGGCATGGGCCCGGACGCCTGCGGACGCGGCCGCCTCGCGCAACCCCAGCCCGGCCACGGCCAGCATGTGGATCAGCCAGCTGAACGCGCCCGAACTTTGCCGGGCCGACGGGTGGCCGTGGGTCAGGGACGCGGCCTCGGAACTGATCTTGTACACGGTTTCCGCGGGGATGTTGGGGATCAGCCCGTAGGGGGCCGAACGCATGACGGTCCCGCAGCCCTTGGAATCGGGGTTGACCGGGCGGTGGACGGTGCCCATCTCGCCGCCGGACAGCCCCGTGATGCAGGCATTGCCGGGGTGGCGCCGGTGGTGGAGCACGCTTTGGGTGTCGATCCAGCGCGGCTGCGGCTCGGGGGCCGGCCCCGTGGCCTGGATGCCCTGGGTCTTCAGCCAGCGCAGGTAGGCCAGCCACTGGCAGGCATTGATGTCCGCGCCCACGCCGTCGTTGGCCCACTCCAGCACTTCCAGGAGCCCGTCCAGGGTGTAGAGGGTCATCTGCGTGTCGTCGGAGAAGTGCAGCGGCGGAGTTTCCTGGGACAGGTCCACCAACCCGGCGGCGCCGTATTTGGCCTGGATGTCCGCCAGCGAATCGAATTCCACGAGGTAGCCCAACGTGTCGCCGAGGGCGCCGCCCATGATCGTGCCGTGGACGCGGCGCCCGAAGTCGGCCGGGGGAGCGTTGGTGGGTTGCGGCTGGGAAGTCATGGTTCCAATTTACCGTCACCGGCGGCACGCGCACGGCCGGGGTGAGGTGTTGCGTTCAACAAGAGCCGGTAGAATTGGCCGGACCCCCAAAATTAGGAGACACATGCGCGAGCCTGCTTGGCGACGGACTGGAAAGACCCCCGACTACAGGTTTTCGCTGGCCAACGAGCGCACCTTTCTGGCCTGGGTCCGCACGGCCCTGGCGCTGCTGGCCGGGGCCGTGGCCATCGACCAGCTGGCGCCGGAAATCGCCCCCACGGTGGTGCGGATCATCCTGTGCCTGGTGCTGGCGCTGATCGGCGCCTCCCTGGCCGTTGTCAGCTACCGGCGCTGGGCGCACCAGGAACAGGCCATGCGCAACGACCAGGAACTGCCGCATTCCTGGCTGATGCTCGGGATGACGGTGGTGGTGTCGGCCGCCGCCCTGGTCTTTGCGATCCTGATCCTGACCCGGACCTGACCGTGGCGGAAACCACTGAACGGGCAACCCGGGACCCGGGGCTGCAGCCCGAGCGCACGGCACTGTCCTGGCGCCGGACCATCATGAGCATCATCGTCGCCGACCTCCTGATCTGGCGCGGCTTTTTTCACGCCCTCACCCATGAACACAGCGAGCCCGGCGGGCTCTTTCTCTCCGCCCTGCCCGCCCACGTCACGGGTCTGGGGGTGTGTGCCGGCGTGGCCAGCCTGACCACCGTCGTGCTGGTGTGCTGTGCGGTGGGCCGGATCAAGTCGCTGCACGCCGGCGTGGACCGCCAGGACCACGAGGGCGGCATCGCAGCACCGGCACTTACCTTACGCACAGCATCGGCCGCTATAGTGGCTCTGGCGGTCGCGGCGATTTTCGCCATTGTCCTGGGGATGTAATTTTTCGATGGCGTGCATGGCCCGGGGCGGCGCAACCGCAGAACCGATGAATCCCACCGACGTTTCCCACCGAAGGACCTTCTTCACCATGAGCACTTCCGGTACGGCCCCGGCCACCGTGCAGCCCCGCCCGCTGAGCACCCACGTCTTCATTGAGGCGCTGGGCAGCTTCTTCATCGTCTTCGCCGGCATGGCCACCGCGCTGTTCAGTGCGTCAACGTCCACGGTGGCGTTTGGCTACGGGCTGGCCATGGTGGCGGCCCTGGTTGCCTTCGGCAGCGTCTCCACCGGCTATTTCAACCCCGTCTTTTCACTGGCGATGGCCGTTGCCGGCCGGATCAAGTGGCTGCACATGGTGGTGTTCGTGTTGGCGCAGGCCGTCGGCGCCGTGCTGGCCTCGGGCGTCATTTACGCGCTGGTCAATGTGCTCCCGTCAGAGTCCACGGGCGGCGTTTCCAAGGTGTTCGCAACCCTGTCCAGCGGCTTTGACTCGCACTCCCCGCTGAAGGTGCCCATGGTGGGTGTCATGATCGTCGAGCTGGTGGCCGCGGCCGTCCTGGTGGCCATCATCCTGGGCGCCACCCACGCACGCAATGCGACCGTCCTGGCCCCGGTCGGCATCGGCCTGGCCCTGGCCGTCACCATCACCATCGCCCTGCCCGTGGCCAACAGCTCGCTGAACCCGGCTGCCTCCACCGCGGCGGCGTTCCTGACCGATTCCTGGGCTGCGGGTCAGCTGTGGCTGTTCTGGCTGGCACCGCTCTTCGGCGCAGCGCTGGCCGCGGCCATCTACCGCACCTTTGCCCCGCAGTCCGCCGCCGCGTCCGCTGGAGCCGCGGATGAGGCGGCAGCGGACAATGCCGCTGCCGCCGACGCTGCAGCCAAGCCGGGGGCCATCGACTACAGTGCGCCTTCCGCCAGGGGCGTGGACGCTGCCGTGGACGGCGGCGTCCCGGCACCGGTTCCCGCAACGCCTGCCGCCGCCGCGGCTGTGGAGCCGGCCGCCGCAAAAAGTGACGCCCAGGACTTCTTTGACGCACCCAGCAAGTAGCGCCCTGCGCTGAACGGCGCACCGGCACCCGATGTCAGTGGCGTCGGCTAGCTTTGAACCATGAAGCTTTTGCACACCTCCGACTGGCACCTGGGCCGTTCCTTCCACGGCGTGGGCACCCTGCCGGCCCAGCGCCGCTTTGCCGACCAGCTGCTCGCCACCGTTGCGGCGGAAGGCGTGGACGTGGTCCTGCTGGCCGGGGACGTCTACGACCGCGCACTGCCCAATGTGGACGTGGTCAACCTCTTTGACGACATCCTGGCGCGGCTGAATGAGGCCGGGGTGCCGATCGTCATCACCAGCGGCAACCATGATTCCGCCACCCGGCTCGGCTTTGGCGGGCGCATCATGGAACGGGCCGGCGTGCACCTGCGTACCCGCCTCGCGGACCTCGCCACCCCGGCGCTTTTCCCGCTCGACGCCACCGGCCCCGCCGGACCGCAGCTGGCCGTCTACGGCATCCCGTACCTGGAACCCAGGCTGGTGGCCGTGGCGCTCGACGCCGAACCCGCCTCCCACTTCAGCGTCACCGAGGCGGCCCTGAAGCTGGTCCGCGCGGACCTGTCGGCGCGCCCGGAAGGGACGGCCGCCGTCGTGCTGGCCCACACCTTCGCCAGCGGCGGCATCACCTCCGCAAGCGAACGGGACCTGGCCGTGGGAGGGGTGGGCGCGGTGCCGCTGGACCTCTTTGACGGGTTCACCTACACAGCACTCGGGCACCTGCACGGGCGCCAAAGGCTGAGCGAAACCGTCCGGTATTCCGGCTCGCCGCTGCCGTACTCCTTTTCGGAGGCCGCCCACACCAAGGGGGCATGGCTGGTGGAGGTCACGGCGGACGGGCTCAAGGAGGTGCGGCGCGTCGACTGGCCGGCGGAACGCCCGCTGTCCGTGCTGCGGGGCACCCTGGCGGATCTGCTGGCGGACCCGCAGTGGGACGCTGCGGAGGCGCACTTCTGCCAAGTGACCCTGACGGACAACGACCGCCCGGCCAACGCCATGGAAGCGCTTCGCACACGCTTTCCAAACACGCTCGTGCTCATGTTTGAGCCGGAAAATGCGCGCGACCGGGGCGCGGAATCGTACAGCCAGCGCGTCTTGGCCGCCGTGGACGAGCTGGATTTGTGCTGCGGATTCCTTGACCACGTGCGGCACCGGCCCGCCAACGACGACGAACAAGGGCTCCTGCGCGATGTGCTCGCCTCCGTCCATGCCCAGGAGGCCGCCCTGTGAGAATCCACCGTCTGGAAATGCAGGCGTTCGGCCCCTTCGCCGGCCGCGAGGTGGTTGACTTCGACGCGCTGGGGGCGCAGGGGCTGTTCCTGCTCAACGGGCCCACCGGCGCGGGGAAGACCAGCGTCCTGGACGCCGTGGCCTACGCCCTGTACGGCAGCATTCCGGGGGCGCGGAACAATGCCGTCAAGAGCCTGCGCAGCCACCACGCCGCCGAGGGCGTAGGCCCGGAAGTCGTGTGCGAATTCAGTGCCGGCGGCCGCCGCCTGGAGGTGCGGCGCAGCCCGGAATGGATGCGCCCGGCCAAGCGCGGCTCCGGCACCACCCGGGAACAGGCGAGCACGCAGCTGCGTGAATGGGCCGACGGCGAATGGGTCCCGCTGTCCCAGCGCAACGACGAGGCCGCCGGCGAGATCCAGCGGCTGCTGGGCATGAACATGGAACAGTTCACCAAGGTGATCCTGCTGGCACAGGGCGAATTTGCGGCGTTCCTGCGCGCCAACGCCAAGGACCGCGAGGAACTGCTGGAGAAACTCTTTGGCACCGAGGTCTACCAGGACCTGGAAGCGCAGCTGGCCGCCGAGTCCCGGGAGGCCGCAGCCCAGCTTGCCTCGGGCCTGGCAGCGCTGGCGGCCCAGGAGGCCCTGGCCCGCAGCCAGGCCGCCGCGGCCCTGGCGGAGGCGGGGCTGCCGGCGGATTCGGGCCAGGCTGCGGAAACGGGCCTTGCGGCCGGGACTGAGGGGGAAGCCGGGGGTGCCGCCGCGGAAGCCGGGCCTGCGGCGGCGGACGACACCGGGGACGATGAGGGGGAAGCCGCGGACGGGCGCAGCCTGGCATCCTCCGGTGCCGAGCTCTTTGGCTGGCTGGCCGAATCGCTGGAGGTTGCCGTCCGGAAGGCCAAGGCGGATGCGGAGGCGACGGCCGATGCCGCCCGGGCGGCTGCCGAGGCGGTCGCCACGGCGAAACAACGCCAGGACAGGCACGCCCTGCGGGACGCGGCCCTGGCCGGGCAGGCACGGCTGGCCGCCCTGGCCGGTGAGGCCGGCCAATGGCGGGAGTCGCTCAAGCGCCACCACGAGGCGGAGGTCCTGGCCCCTGTGGTGGCCGCTGCCACCACCACGGCCCGCACCCTGATGGCCGCCGACGCCGCCGGCGCGGCCGCCCGGGACGGCTTTGCAGCCAACCCGCTCGCTGTCCGACTCGCCGAGGACCTGGCCGGACAAGCCGCCACCGGCACCGGAACACAGGGTGCAGGGACGGACGCGGGCGAGGTGCCTGGCGCCGTGCCGGACCTTGCCCTGCCGGCACACGTGGAAAAGGCGCTGGCCGGGCAGCTGGCAGCCGTCACGGCGGCACTGCCCGGCGAACAGCGGCTGGCCCGCGTCACGGCAGACCTTGCCGCCGGGGAACAGGCACTCGCTGCCGCCACGGCGGAGGTCGCCCAACAACGCGATGGCGAAGCCGCCGGCAAGTCCCGCCTGGCTGAGGCCAAGGCAGAACTTGCCGCCCTGCGCGGCAGCGCAGTCCCCGTCGAACAAGCCTGGGAGCGGCATGAGGCAGCCGCCCGGCTCGTGGCCAGCATCGCCGCCCATGCAGCGCAGTCCGAGGTGGTGGCACGCCGCGCCGCCGACGACCTCGAGGTGCGCGAGGCGGCGCTGCGCGCCCGGCAGGCCTGGCTGGACGCCGTCGAACTGCGCCACTCCATGGCGGCCGGGGAACTGGCCATGCTGCTGGTGGACGGCGAACCGTGCCAGGTCTGCGGCAGCACGGCGCATCCGGCGCCCTCGGCCCTGGCCGGTTCCGGCCCGGAGGCAGCCAATCAGGAAAAGGCGGCCAAGGCCGCGAGCGACAAGGCCGACAAGCGCGCGGCGGCGTCGCACGCCGAACTCTCGCAGGCCCGGGAGGCGCTCGCCGTCCTGGCCGAGCGCGGCGGCGGCGGCGAGGCAGGGGAGGCCCGTGCCGCCGTCGTCCGGGCCAGGGAGACGCTGGACGCCGCCGCCGCCGCGGAGGCGCGGATTGTGGGGCTGGCCCGGGAAGCCGACACCGTGGAAACCGCCGTGGCCGCGGCGCAGGCGGCGCTGCTGGCCGGCACGCAGCGTGTTGCGACGCTTGCTGCGGGGAACGCCGCACTGGCCCAGGAAGCCGGGCAGCTGGAAGACGGGCTTGCCGCAGCCCGGGCCGGGTATGCGTCGCTGGCCGATCGGCAGCAGGCGGTGGAGGGGGCCCAGCAGGCCGCGTCGGCACTGGCGGAGGCACTGCGGCGCCAAATTGCTGCGGCGGAGGCGGCCGCCTCGGCCGGCCGGGCACTGGAGGCGGCGCTCGCGGAAGGCACCTTTACCGACGCGGCGCAGGTGCGCGGGGCGCTGCTGGCGAAGGAGGAGGCGGCCGCCCGTCGGGAGCGGCTCACCGCCTTTGACCGGGACGGCGCGCTCAACACGGCACAGCTGGAGCGGGCCGAGGTGGCCGAAGCCGCGCTCGAGGCGGCGCAGGGGCTTCAAGCCCCGACGGCGGGTGACCTGGCCGGACTGCAGGAAGAGGCGCAGCGCCGCGGCGACCTGGCCCAGACGGCGGCCGTGCGGCTGGGCCTGGCACGCCAGGCGGGGGAGCAGGTGGCTGAAACCGCCGCGGCCTTCGCGGCCCTGGAAGCACTCGTCGCGCCGCTGCGCGAGCGGGCCGCCCTGGTGGCCGGCCTGGCCGAGGCGGTCCGCGGCGGCGGGGACAACCAGCTGAAGATGACGCTGACCAGTTACGTGCTGGCCGCCCGGCTGGAGCAGGTGGCCATCGCCGCTTCGCTGCGGCTCTCCACCATGAGCGGCCAGCGGTACACCCTCAGCCACACGGATGCGAAGGCGGGCGGGAACCGCAAGTCGGGCCTGGGGCTGGAAGTGGTGGATGAATGGACACAGCGCAGCCGGGACACCGCCACGCTCTCGGGCGGTGAGTCCTTCATGGCCTCACTCTCGCTGGCGCTGGGGCTCGCCGACGTGGTCCAGCAGGAATCCGGCGGCCTGGACATCGAAACGCTGTTCGTTGACGAAGGCTTCGGCAGCCTGGACGAGGAGTCCCTGGACCAGGTCATGGATGCCCTCGAAGGGCTGCGCGACGGCGGCCGCGTGGTGGGCCTGGTCAGCCACGTGGCCGAGATGAAGACGCGCATTCCCGTGCATTTGCAGGTCACGAAGGGACGCAACGGCTCAACGCTGGCCCTCGGCGTGGTGTGAGCCGCCTGCGGGCGCCCGATGGTTGGCGGGGCCGGTAGAATGGGGCACGTATCTGGGTCGGGTGCACCGGGTGGCGGGACGGTGCACGCCCTTTGCTGACCGGATAAACCATGACGACCCCCCACCCCTCCTCCACCGGCGCCCTGGCCGGGCCCCCGCCGGTGCCTCCCCACCAAGGGGGACCGGCCGGCAGCGGCCCCGCGAAGAAAGTGGGCCGCTACGGCATGCTGCCGCACCTGGCCGGAAACTCCTACATCCCCCTGGGCCTGTTTGCCCGCGTTCCGCTGGCGATGCTCACCATCGGCGTTCTCACGCTGGTGACGGCCATCAGCAATTCCTATGCCATCGGCGGTTTTGCCGCCGGCTCGGTGGGGGTCGGCGCCGCGATCGGCGCCCCGCTGCTCGGCTACCTGGCGGACCGGCTGGGCCAAAAACCGGTCCTGGTCGTCGCGGCGGTGGCGAACGCCGTGATCGTGGGTGCCGCCGTCGTCCTGGTCTATGCCACGGGGCAGTTCACGCCCGCCGCCACCTGGGCCGTCCTGGGGACCACGTTGCTGGCCGGGGCCAGCTCGCCGCAGGTGGGGCCGCTGTCCCGCGTGCGGTGGATGGCGCTGAGCCGAAAGCTGCCTGCGGAGCAGCGCGGGGCCATGGTGGACACCGCCCTGTCGCTGGAAGGCACCGCCGATGAGGTCACGTTCGTGCTCGGGCCCGCGCTGGTGGGACTGCTGGCCTCGCTGGTGGCGCCGTGGCTGCCGCTGGTGCTGGCCGCCGCCATGACCCTGGTGCTCGTGACCCTTTTTGCCGTCCACCCCACCCACGCAGCCGTGGCCGCCCGGAAGTCCGCCTCCGCCGGCAACGCCGGGTACGTCCCACAGGAATCGGTGAACTGGTTCAAGGTGGCCGTGCCGGTGGCGGCCATGCTCTGCATGGGGACGTTCTTCGGGGCCTCCCAGACAGCCTTGGCGGCCTTCACCGGCGTGCACGGCTCCGTCGACCAGGCCGGGCTCATGTACTCGGTCCTGGGTGCCAGCTCCGCCGTGGCCGCGTTGTCCGTGGCCTACTGGCCGGCCGCCTTCACGCACGCCTGGCGGTGGGTGCTGGCTGCCCTGCTCATGGCCGCTGCCTCGGCCGCCTTCTTCCTCCCGGACAGCCTCGGGATGATGATCGTCGTGTTGCTGCTGGTGGGCCTGCCGGTGGGTCCCACACCATGGTGACCATCTTCACCGTGGGCAGTGTCATCGCCCCGCCCCAATGGATGGGCACGGTCATGACGGCGCTGGCCAGCGGCATTGTGGCCGGGACCGCGGTGGGTTCATCCATTGCCGGGGCGCTGGCGCAGTCCTCCGGGTATGCGGCCGCATTCATTGTGCCGGTCTCCGCGGCCGGAACGCTGCTGCTCCTGGGCCTCGTGACGGCCATGGTGCTGCGCCGCGGGAAGAAATAGCCCGCCCGTAATGCGTCCGGGCGCGCGCCGCCCGGAACTCCGGCACCGTGCGTCAGGAAGCCTCGTCGTAGCCCGTGTACTCGGCCATCGGGTGTGGGCGGGCGGCCACGGCGATGGCCGCCATGAATTCCGCCTTGAGGTCCGCTTCACTGACCAGATGGCCATAGATGGCGTTGCACTTGGAACAAAAGTACGTAATGTCAAGATAGCCGGCCGGGGCCCAGTGCTGGCGGCGGGCGGACTCGATCAAGATGAACGCGTCGGAGCCGCAGCGGTCGCACCAGATCGGATAAGCCGTCTCTTCCTCGACCATCCCGGCCAGCTTCGGACGGCCGGTTTTTTGGTTGTTGCCTCCCATGGTTCCTCACCCTTTTCCGGCAGGCGCAGGCATTTTTGGTGTTGATCATTTTAGACCTCCCGCCCCCCGGGGTCCATCGAAAATCCCTGCGGGCCCGAGGACAGCGCACACAGGATTTGCGAACCTGGTGCTGCTCCGGCCGAAAGCATCCCGCATTCAGAGGTTAGGGCCGCCCTGGAAACCGGCCGGCGTCACGACGGTGGCCGGCGTGGACGCCGGCCGGCCTTCAGTGCAAAGCATGGGCGGCAATTGCCTAGGCCCCGGCCCGCACGGCCTCGATGAAGTCCCGGATGAGCCCGGTGTCCTTCACGCCGCGGCTGGATTCCACGCCGCTGGAAACGTCCACGCCCGCCGGCCGCACCACGGAGACCAGGTGCGCAACATTTCCCGGGGTGAGCCCGCCGGCCAGCAGCCAGAAGCCGCCGGGCGCCCCCGTTGCCAGGAGGCTGGGGTCAAAGGCCACGCCGGCCCCGGGTTCGACGGCGTCCAGCAGGATCCGCTCCGACTCCCACGCCCGCTTCTCCTCCGGGGCGAGGGCGCCGTACGCAGCGGCCGAAAACGCCCGCAGGGTGCGGAATCCTTCATCCTGGAGCCGCCGGATGTCGGCCAGCGATTCGTCGCCGTGCAGCTGCACGGAGGTCAGCCCCGCCCGGCGCGCCGTCGCAACGACGTCGTCGATGGGCTGGTTGCGGAACACGCCCACGGTTTCAACCCCGGGAGGCACGTCGCGGCCCAGCTGCAGGGCAGCGTCGGCGGTGACCGTCCTCGGGCTGCCGGGTGCAAAGACGAAACCCACGGCGTCGGCCCCGGCCTGCGTTGCCGCGGCAACGGTCTCGGGCGTCTGCAGCCCGCAAATCTTGATGTACATGCCTGGCATGGGCGATGTCTCCTCCACGGTCCCCGGGGTGCCCAGTGCAGTCCGCGGGGTCACTGCCATGCTAGCGGGCCGGAGGGCAATGGAATGCCCGGGGCCGTCACCAGCCGCCCAGCAGTGCCAGGACCCCGGCGTCGCCCAGCTGCCCAAAGCGCAGGTAGGCCTCGCTGACGGCACGGAGGCCGGGCCACGGCTGGAGGCAGGCCACGCGGTCCGCAACCGTGAGAAGTTCAGCACATACTTTCTCCGGCGCCGCCGGGATGCAGGCCAGCACTTCCGCGGCACCCGCGTTGCGCATGAGGGTGACGGCGGCACGCATGGTGGCACCCGTGGCCAGCCCGTCGTCGCACAACAGAACGGTCCGCCCGGCGGCGGGATCCTGCGGTTCGGGGGCGTACAGCGCCTGCCGACGTGCCAGTTCGGCGCGTTCCTCCTGCTCCACCTGTTCGAGTTCCCGTGCGCCGTAGCCGTGGCGCCGCAACTCGTGGATGGTCTGTTCCAGGTGCACGGCTGCCGCGGCGCCGGCATAGGTGGCTACGGCCCCGAAGGCCACCTCGGGAGAGCCGGGCACCCCGAGCTTGCGGACCACGAGCACGCCCAGCGGCACCCCGAGCGCCCGCGCCACCCCTGCGGCCACCGGGACCCCGCCACGCGCCAGCCCCAGCACGAGGGGGCGGTCCAGGCCTTTCCCGCCCGGCGCCTCCAGCAGGGCCCGCCCCAGCCGGGTGCCGGCGTCGTCCCTGTCGAGGAACGGCTGCCAGGGCTTCGGTTCTGCGGTGTAGTCCATGGCGGCGGTGCCCCGGCTACATCAGGAAGGCGATGGCGGCGTCCTTGAATTCGCGCGACGTCACGGCGTTTTCATGGGTCCGTCCGGCAATGATGCGCTGCTCGGCGCGGCCGCTGAGCCTGGCCAGCAGCGACATGGACTTGGCGCGTTCGTCCAGGTCGCCGGCCACCAGCAGGATGGGCATTTTCGGCACGGCGTCGGTGGGGTCGAACGGTTCCAGCTTGATGGCCTGGATCATCGCCAGCAGCGCGAAGATGTCATTGGAGGGGACCAGCTGGGCCATGTTCAGCAGCCAGGCAGTGGATTCGTCGGCGATGGGGGTGCCGTCGTTGAGGAAGTTTTGCGCGGCGGCCAGGTCAAAGTCGGCCAGGGGGTCGTGCGGGTTGGGGCCGCCGAGCACCATGCGGCGGACCAGCTCCGGCTGTGTGGCGCCAAACTCCCAGGCCAGCCGGGCGCCGAGCGAATACCCGATCAGGTCCACCCCGGAGGTGGGGTCGCCGTCGCGCAAGGGGCGCACGCCCTCGTCAATGAGCACCTGCAGCAGGTCCGCGCGGACCTTCCCCGGCGTGTAGGAATCCAGGTCCACCGGGGCGGTGCTCTGCCCGTGGCCGGGCAGGTCCACCGACAGCACGCGGCGCCCGGCGCGGTTCAGGGCGGCAACCCAGCCGCTTTTGACCCAGTTCAGGTCAATCGAGGAGGCAAAGCCGTGGATCAAAAAGACCGGGGGCAGGGGTGCCGGGGAGTCGGGGTCAAAGACGGCGACGTTGAGGCCCGCGCTGGCGCCTTCGATGTTGTGCAGGGCCGCAGCGGCCGGGTGCTTGCCAGGGGCGGACATGGTGACCTTTCCCGCGGTGGCGCGTGCCGCCGTCGTACCTCCACAGTAGCGAACCAAGGGACCCAATTTCGGAACGGCATGCGCACCGTTGAGCACACCGTCCACCTGAGACGGTAGTCACATTCCCGGGCGGAAGCAATCTCGGCCCGGTCAGCGGCGTGCCGCCACCGCCTGGCGGCGCCCCGCCAGCCAACAAACGACGGCGATTCCCGCCACGAGGGCGAATGTCCCGATCAGCTGCATGCGGCTTTGGGCGCCGAAGAAGCCGACGGCGAAAATGGCGGCGAGCAGGGCCAGGCCGATCCCGGTCAGGACGGGGAAGCCCTTCATGCGCAGGGGGAGCGCGGTGCCGTCGCGGTCGGCCCGGCGGCGAAGGACCAGCTGGGAGACCAGGGCGGTGCCCCACACGATCAGGCAGGTGGAGCCCACCAGGTTCAGCAGGGCGTCCAGCACCCGGCCCGGGAAGAGCAGTTCCAGGACGACGGCGGCGAATCCGAAGGCCACGGAAACCGCGACGGCGGCGAGCGGGACCCGGCGGGCACTGGTGCGGGCAAAGAACCGCGGGGCCTCGCCACGCTCCGCCAGGGAATAGACCATGCGGGAGGCGCCGTACAGGTTGGCGTTCAGGGCGGAGAGCAGGGCGGCGACGGCCACCAGCGTGATGGCGGTGCCGGCCCAGGAGACGCCGGCGGAGTCCAGCACGCCCGCGAACGGCGAATCGAGGTGCGTGGAATTCCAGGGGAGCACGGCGGCAATGACAAAGATGGATCCGATGTAAAAGACCAGGATCCGCCAGACCACGGTCCGCACGGCGATGGCCACGCTGCGGGCCGGGTTGGCCGTTTCGGCGGCGGCGACCGCCACAATTTCCGTGCCGCCGAAGGCAAACACCACCACGAACAGGCCCGTCGCTATGCCGGTGAGCCCGTTGGGGGCAAAGCCGCCGTGACTGGTGAAGTTGCCCAGGCCCGGGGACGTGGCACCGGGGATCCAGCCCAGCAGCAGGGCTGCGCCAAAGGCCAGGAACAGGACGATGGCGGCCACCTTCAGCAGCGCAAACCAGAACTCGAATTCGCCGTAGTTCTTTACGCTGGTCAGGTTGACGGCTGTGAACGCCATCATGAAGACCAGCGTCAGGGCCCAGACGGGGAGCACGGGCCAGACGGTGACCAGCAGGGATGCGGCGCCCAGGGCCTCGGCGGCAATCACCACCACCAGCTGCAGCCACCACAGCCAGCCCACCGTGGATCCGGCCACGCTGCCCAGCGCCTTTTGTGCGTAGACGGAAAACGCGCCGGAGTTGGGATTGGCCGCGGCCATTTCGCCCAGGGCCCACATGACCAGGATGATCAGCGTGCCGGCGGTGAGGTACGAGATCAGGACGGCGGGGCCGGCCGCCTCGATGCCCTTGCCGGAGCCCAGGAACAGCCCGGCGCCGATGGCGCTGCCCAACCCCATCATGGTGAGCTGCCGCTGTTTGAGGGAATGGCCCAGGCCGGTGGTCGGTGGTGCGGTTTGCGTATCAGCGGTCGGCTGGGTGCTCATGGACGGGTCGGCCTTCTTCGGGGTGCTGGTTCGGTGCGGCACGGGCGGTGCCGGGTTTACGGGGCCGGCGTCACGGGTGCAGCAGTTTTGGTCGGGGCCGTTGGGCGGCCCTGCGCGGGCGGCCGGGCGGTGCCCTGCCAAGGGGTCATTATCCACCGGCCACCTGCCTGCTCCCAAGTCCGCGGGACGGGCGCGCCCCCGGACCGGTTGCCGCCGGTCCGGAAACCGCGGTGGCCGCAGCCACCCACACCCGCCCCGTGGGACGGAAGCCCTTTGATCACGGCGGCCCGCTGCCTGACGCCTGGGGGACGGTTCGACGGCGCACGTAAAACGGGCTGGCGGGGCTCAAACGCGCGTTAAATCCGCACAAGCAGCGCCGCCGAACTCCTGGTCCGGCCGGTGCCCGGCCGGCTGACAGGCAGCGACTTTTTCGCCAAAAAGTTTGTTTCAGCCGGCACGAGGCCGTAGAATCAGTTGTAGTCAACATGACTTTAACTAAGGAAGCGGGGCGCTACGGCATGGAACGGCAGCCTTTTGCCAGTGCGGCCAACGTCAGCGAACGGCTGGCCCAGCCACCGGCATTGGCAATATCGACCGTCATCTTTGCCCTGCGCCCCAGCGAAGCCAGCGGCCGGCCCACCCTGTGGCTGCCGCTGGTGCGCCGGATCCGCGAGCCGTTCCAGGGTTTGTGGGCGCTGCCTGGCGGGCCGCTGACCCAGGCGGAATCGCTGCAGGATGCGGCGGCACGCAACCTGCAGGACACCACCGGGCTGGCCCCGAGCTACCTGGAACAGCTGTACGCCTTTGGCGGCCTCCACCGCTCGCCGAGCCAGCGCGTTGTCTCGATCGTGTACTGGGCCATGGTGCAGCCCACCGAGGCGGAGATGGCGCAGGAGTCGGAAAACGTGAAGTGGTTCCGGGCCGACGGGCTGGAAACGCTCGCCTTCGACCACAACCAGATTGTTGACTATGCCCTTTGGCGGCTGCGCAACAAGATGGCGTACGGCCCCATCGCGTACCACCTGCTGGGCGAAACGTTCACGCTGGCCCAGGTGCGCGAGGTGTACGAGGCAGTCCTGGACCGCACCATGGACCCGGCAAACTTCCGGCGCCAGCTCAAGCAGACCGCCCACATTGAACCCACCGGCGAATACCTGCAGGGCGGCAAGCATCGCCCGCCCCGTCTCTACCGCTACACCGGAAACATCGCCGAAGACTCCCCGGCCCCCCATCCCCGCGCAGACAATGCGTGACTTGCGCCGTCCCACCCCTCCTTCCACGTTCCCGTCCCACCCCTTGGAGCACACCATGCCATCCGTCAACACCACCATCCAGCTCATCACCCGCAGCCAGGCCGAAGCGCCGGGCTCCGGGGCCAAAGGCAAGCCGGGCCGGGCCCAGGAAAGCTGCGACGACGCCCTGGCCCAGGGGCCCTGGGAGTTCGACCTGGCGGAGGCGCTCGCCGGCACGCCGGGTTACGGCCCCGGCGCCTCCAACGCGGACACCGCCCCGGCGGCCACCCCGCGCCAGGGCCAGCTGCCGCAGGAGTACAAGGACGCGTCCGACGACGAACTCACCGCGCGCATCCTGGCCGCCAAGGCCGAACTTGGCGACCGCGTTGTCATCCTCGGCCACTTTTACCAGCGCGACGAGGTGGTCAGGTTTGCCGATTTCCTGGGCGACTCCTTCCAGCTCGCCAACGCCGCAAAGGCCAGGGACGCTGCCGAGGCGATCGTGTTTTGCGGTGTGCATTTCATGGCCGAGACCGCGGACATGCTCTCCGGCGCGCACCAGTCGGTGGTCCTGCCCAACCTGGCCGCCGGATGCTCCATGGCCGACATGGCGGACGTGCCGTCCGTGGAGGCCTGCTGGGCCGAGCTGGAGAAGTTGTACGGCACCGAGCCGGATGCCGACGGCCGGGTGCCCGTCATCCCCGTGACCTACATGAATTCCTCGGCGGCCCTGAAGGCATTCTGCGGCGAGCACGGCGGGATCGTGTGCACATCGTCCAACGCCGCCACCGTGCTCGAATGGGCCTACGAACGCGGCCAGCGCGTGCTGTTCTTCCCCGACCAGCACCTGGGCCGCAACACGGCCAAGGCCATGGGCATCCCGCTGGAGCAGATGCCGCTGTGGAATCCCCGCCTGCCCCTGGGCGGCAACACCGCCGACGTCATGGATAACGCCAAGGTGGTGCTGTGGCAGGGCTTCTGCTCCGTGCACAAGCGCTTCACGACGGCGCAGATCGACCAGGCGCGCGCCGACTTCCCCGGCGTGCGCGTCATCGTCCACCCCGAATGCCCCATGGAGGTGGTGGACGCCGCCGACGAATCCGGCTCCACCGACTACATCCTCAAGGCCGTCCAGGCCGCCCCGGACGGCAGCACCTTTGCCATCGGCACCGAAATCAACATGGTGAACCGGCTGGCCGCCCAGTACCCGCAGCACACCATCTTCTGCCTGGACCCCGTCATCTGCCCCTGCTCCACCATGTATCGCATCCACCCCGGCTACCTGGCCTGGGTGCTTGAGGGGCTGGTGCGCGGGGAGGTCCTGAACCAGATCACCGTCCCCGAGGCCACGGCCGTCAACGCACGGGTGGCGCTCGAACGCATGCTTGCCGCCAAGCCGCGCTCGGTGCAGGAACGCTCCGCGCGGCAGGCCGCATCCAGGACCCGGCAGCCCGCCACACAGGGAGACCCGCGCGCATGAGTGCCCGCAATTCGCACCTGGCCGTGGTGGGCAGCGGCATCGCCGGCCTGTTCAGCACCCTGCTGGCTGCCGAAGCCGGGCTGCGCGTCACCCTGGTCACCAAGGGTGCGCTGGCGCAGAGCAACACCCACTTCGCCCAGGGCGGCATCTGCGCAGTGCTGGGCCCCGGCGACGCCGCCCCCGGGGACACCGTCGAGGCGCACATCGCCGACACCCTCAAGGCCGGTGCCGGCCAGTGCAACCCCGACGCCGTGCGCATCCTGTGCGGCGAGGCCCGCGCTGACATCGCCGCACTGGAGCGCTTCGGCGTGGTTTTTGACCGCGATGCGAGGACCGGGCGCCGGGCGCTGGGGCTTGAGGGCGCCCATTCCGCCGCCCGCATCCTCCATGCCGGCGGCGACGCCACCGGCGCGGCCATCGCCGACGGGCTGATCCGCGCCGTGCGTGACGCCCAGGAACTGGGCACGGTCACCATCCTTGAGCATTCCTTTGTCAGCGACTTGGTGCTCGACGCCGGTCGCGTCGCCGGGATCTCGCTGCTGACCCAGGACGGGGGGCGCCGAAAACTCCCGGCCGACTCCGTGCTGCTGGCCAGCGGGGGAGCCGGGCAGCTGTTCGACTTCACCACCAATCCGGCCGTGGCCACGGCCGACGGGCTCGCCGCCGCCTGGCGCGCAGGGGCGGCCGTTGCCGACCTGGAATACTTCCAATTCCATCCCACGGCCCTTGCCGTTGGTGGTCACTTCCTGGTCTCCGAGGCCGTCCGCGGTGCGGGTGCCGTGCTGCGTGACAGCACCGGGACCGCGTTCATGTCCCGGTACCACCCCGAGGCAGACCTGGCCCCGCGCGACGTGGTCTCCCGGAGCATCGCCGCGCACCTGTCAAGCATGGGTGCAGCCGCCGGCGAAACCGTCTTCCTGGATGCCACTGGCGTGGAGGACGTACGCGGGGCAGGCTACCTGGCGCGGAGGTTCCCCACCATCGCCGCCCGGACCCGCGAACTCGGCTTTGACTGGACCAGCCAGTGGCTGCCCGTCACGCCCGCAGCCCACTACTGGATGGGCGGGGTGGCCACCAACCTTGACGGGCAGACGTCCCTGCCGGGGCTCTACGCGGCCGGCGAAGTGGCCTGCACCGGTGTCCACGGCGCCAACCGCCTCGCCTCGAACTCGCTGCTCGAAGGCCTCGTGTTTGGCCGGCGCGCAGTGGACTCCTTCGTGCAGTCCACGGCGCCCGGATTCGCCAGCGCGTGGGATGGCGCCAGCCCGGTGCCCGTGGGCCGCCCCCCGCGCCAGGAAGAAGTTGCCGTGAAAGTGCCATACGGGGGAGGCCTGCCCGGCTGGCCCGGGCCGGCCCCTGCCCGGGCCGGCGGGGCCCGGCCGGTGCCCTTGACGCGGCAGGCGCTGCAGCGCCTCATGGGAGCCCATGCCGGGGTGGTCCGCAATGCTGCCGGCCTCCAGGAGGCCGCGCGGCAGCTTGCCGTGTGGCGGCAGGAGGCAGCCGGCCTGGCCCGACAGCCCGCCACTCAAGCCGAAGCCGAACTGGCCAACCTCCTCCTGGGGGCCGAACTGCTGGTCCGCGCGGCCCTGGCCCGCAGCAATTCAGCCGGCGCCCACTGCCGCAGCGACTTCCCCCAGGTCCCCGCGCCCGGGCGGGGCCCGCACCCCCAGGTCCAGGGCCCGCACGCCCCGGTGCGGCCCGCCAGCGGCGACGATGCCCACCTTCCCACCAGCCTTCCCGTCCTTGAAAGCGAAACAGTATGAACGCCGTCGACCTTGCCCCCACCGCCCCGCTGCCAACCCTGCCCGGCGCGATTGTGGACAACATCCTGCGCACGGCGTTTGTGGAGGACGCACCGTACGGCGACATCACCTCCGCCACGCTCCTGCCCGCCACGGCACGGGCCACAGCCTGGCTCGTGGCGCGCGAACCGGGCATCTTTTCCGGCGGGGACGTGTTCACCGCGGCCATGGTGATGCAGGATCCGGCTGCCGAGGTGGAACAGCTGGTCGCCGACGGCCAGCCGTTTGTGAAGGGCCAGCGGATCATGTCCGTCACCGGCCGGGCGCGGGCCGTGTTGACGGCCGAACGCATCGCGCTGAACCTCACCCAGCGGATGAGCGCCATCGCCACCCAGACCGCCGAATATGCCAAGCTCATCGAAGGCACCAGGGCCCGCGTCACCGACACCCGCAAGACCACCCCCGGCCTGCGCGCGCTGGAACGCTACGCGGTGCGCTGCGGCGGCGGGCACAACCACCGCTTCTCGCTTTCCGACGCCGTGCTGGCCAAGGACAACCACCTGGCGGTGCTCACCGGCGGCGACCCCGCCAAGTTGACGCCGGCGCTCGCCGGCGTCCGTGCGCAGCTGCCGCACACCGTCCACTTCGAGGTCGAGGTGGACAACATGGAGCAGATCGAACCGGTGCTCGCCGCCGGGGTGGACACCATCATGCTGGACAACTTCAGCAACGAAGAACTCGCGGCAGGTGTGGCGCTCGTGAACGGCCGGGCGCTGGTGGAGGCCAGCGGCAACGTCAACCTGGCCACCATCGCCGCGATTGCGCGCACGGGCGTGGACATCATCTCCGTCGGCGCCCTGACCCACAGCGTACGGGCCCTGGACCTGGGCCTGGACATCGCCATCGAGGCCTGACGATGATCTTCCTCGACGCCGCGGCCACCACACCGGTGCGCCGCGAGGTGATTGAGGCCATGTTCCCGTTTTTAACCAACCAGTTCGGCAACCCGTCCAGCCACCACGAACTGGGGGAGCAGGCCGCCTCCGCCCTGGCCGGCGCCCGCACCCAGGCGGCAGCCGTGCTGGGCTGCCACCCGGGCGAGCTCACCTTCACCTCCGGCGGCACCGAGGCGGACAACCTTGCCCTGAAGGGCATTGCCCTGGCCGGCCGCGCCGCCGACCCGTGCCGGACCCGTATTGTCATCAGCTCCATCGAGCATCCGGCCATTGCCGAGTCGGCCGACTACCTCCGGCGAGTCCACGGCTTCACGGTGGACATGGTGCCCGTGGGGGCCGACGGCCTGGTGGACACGGCGGGCTTTGTGCGCCTGCTGGCCGGCGACGTGGCGGTCGCCTCGGTCATGTATGCCAACAACGAGGTCGGCACCGTCCAGGACATCCCGGCGCTGGCGTCGGCCGCCCGCGGGCTGGGCGTGCCGTTCCACACCGACGCCGTGCAGGCCGCAGGCTGGCTGGACCTTGACGTCCAGCGGCTGGGCGTCGATGCGCTGGCCCTTTCCGGCCACAAGCTTGGCGCGCCGAAAGGCGTGGGCCTGCTGTACCTGCGCGCCGGTGTGCCCTGCGAGCCGCTGGTCCACGGCGGCGGGCAGGAACGCGGCACGCGCTCCGGCACGGAAAACGTGGCGTTCGCAGTGGCCCTGGCCACCGCGCTGAGCCTCACGGAAGCCGGCCGCGACGCCGCCGCCGGCCAGGCCACGGCCCTGCGGGACGGCTTCATCGACCAGGTCCTGGCAAGGGTTCCCGGCGCGCAGCTGACGGGTCACCGAACCCGGCGGCTGCCGTCCGTGGCGTCGTTTTGCTTCCCCGGCACCAGCGGCGAATCGGTGCTGCTGGAACTGGAGCGGCGGGACATCGTGTGTTCGTCCGGCTCGGCCTGCGCGGCAGGCTCCGACGAGCCGTCAGCCGTGCTCACGGCCATGGGGTACGCGCGCGGGGTGGCCCAGACAGCGCTGCGGTTCAGCTTTGGGGCGGAGACCACGCAGGCCCAGCTGGCCACGGCCGCCCAGGAGCTCGAAGCCGCCATGGGGCGGATCAAGCGGCTGCGGGCATAAGCCGCGATGCCGCGGCGGCCCAGCCGGGTCAGTTGTGCAGCGGCACGGCGGTGGCGCCGTGGCGCAGCCGACGGAAAATCCAATAGCGCAGCAGCACGAACCGGGTCACGGCGGAGGCCACATTGCCCAGCACGATCACGGCAAGCTCAGTGGCCAGGGACGCTTTGGGCGAAACCGCGTGGAGGACCAACAGGCTGCCGCTGGTGATGCCGAGCGCCAGCAGCATGATCCACAGCCCGCGCCGCTGGTCCCGCCACCACAGGTGCAGGCCGGTGATGCCGAAGCTGATGCGCCGGTTCAACTCCGTGTTGAGCACCGAGCACAGCACCAGGGAGATGGCATTGGCCCACTGGGTGCCGAGGGGGTGGCGCAGCGCGGCAAAAATCAGCATGGAAACCACTGTGCAAATCACGGCAACGATGCCGAATCCGCGCAGCTGGTCGAGCAGGACGATGTGCTTCATCGCCGCCGGTGACATGGCCACTGGCGCTGTCCCGCCGGCTCCAGTGTTGGGACCTGGTTCCAGGGCTGCAGGTTCGCCCGGAGGTGTAGTTGCCATTTGTCACCAATACTGCCACTTGAGGTTGGGGCTGCCCAAAACGTTGCTTGTGTATTCGCTGTGAGAACGCCCTGCACAGGGCGCGGTCAGAGGCCGGCCACCACCGGATTGCACAGCTCCCCGATGCCGCCAATCCGGCACGCCACCTCGTCGCCGGGCACGATCCGGCGGCATTCGGCGGGGAATCCGGTGAGGATGGCGTCCCCCGGCTGCAGGGTCATGAAGCCGCTGAGGTAGACGAGGATCTCCTCCACACCCCAGCCGAGGTCGTCGGTGGACCCCTGCGCCAGTTCGGTGCCGTTGTGCACGATGCCGATGGGCTGGCCGCGGTCCTGGAGGCCGACCACGATCCACGGTCCCAGCGGGGTGAACGTGTCGGGGCTCTTGGCGCTCAGCCACAGTTCGTCGCTCTTCTGGGCGTCGCGGTCGGAGACGTCGTTGCCGATGGTGAAGCCCAGGATGGCCTCACGCGCATTGTCCAGGGTCAGGTTCCTCGCCGGCCTGCCGACGACGGCGGTCAGCTCGGCTTCGGGGTCCACGTACCCCGCCCCGGGGCGCAGCCTGATCGCCTCGCCGGGGCCGACGACGGAGCTGGCCGCCTTGTGGAACGCCTGCGGCGGCAGGGCCCGGCCGGGTGCCCCCGTGTTGTGGGCCATCCCGAACACGTTGGAGGGGGAGCACGGGGCCAGGAAGGTGAACTGGCTCTCGACAACCGTCGCCCCGGTGGTCCAGCCGGCCCGGGCCCGGCTGTTTTGGTTGGCGGGGGACGTGGGGAAGGGGGACTCGACCACGGTCCAGACGCCGCCTTCGGCGCTGGCGAAGTCCGCGGCATCATTGCGGACAAAGAACTGCTCCGGCAGTGGTCCCGCCTCTGCATCGAGGGGGCGGACACGGGCCAGGCGGTACGGGACGAAGGTCATGAGGACATCCTACCTTCGGTCGGGACGGGGACCGTGACCTAGACTTTGGCCATGGGACGCGTCAGCGCAAAGTCAGTGAACCGTGCCGTCGCCGCAGCGCTCGCGGCCGGTGCCGCCGGAACCGCAGCCGTCATGGGCGCGCGTGCCGTGCGCGCGGGCGCCGAAGCCCAGGCGGCAAAGACGGGGGAGCGTGCCGGGACTGCGCACCCGGACGCCATCGGAGCGGACTTCGCCCGGGCCGCCGCAGACCGGCTGGGCGAACTGATCCGCTTCCGCACGGTGTTTTCCCGCCGGCGGGACGAGATTGAACTGGATGAATTCACCGGCTTCATCGACGCCCTGGCCCGCCTCTTCCCCGGTGTGCACGCGCACCTGGAACGCGAGTTCGTCAATGGCCACGCCCTGCTCTTCAAATGGCCGGGTGCGGGGCCGGGGGCCGATGCCGCGCCGGCGGTGCTCATGGCCCACTACGACGTGGTGCCTGTGGACGCGCGCGACGCCTGGACCCATCCGGGGTTCTCCGGCCACCAGGACGGGACCCACGTGTGGGGGCGCGGCGCGCTCGACGACAAGGGCGCCGTCGTACTCATCCTCAGCGCCGTGGAGTCGCTGGTGCAGGAAGGCTTCACCCCGGCACGCGACGTGTACCTGTCCTTGGGCAACAACGAGGAAACCGCCGGGGACAGCGCCGCGGCGGCGGCATCGCTGCTGAACGGCCGCGGCGTCCGGCCCTGGATGGTGCTCGATGAAGGCGGTGCCGTGGCTGAAAACGCGTTTCCGGGGCTGGCGCCGCCGGCCGCGGTCGTCGGGGTCGCGGAAAAGGGTGTCCTGGACCTTGAACTGCTCACGCGCAGCCCGGGCGGACACGCCTCGACGCCGCCGAAAATGGGTGCCACAGCGCGCCTGGCCCGTGCCATCATGGCCCTGGAGGAAAACCCGTTTCCGCAGTCCATGCCGGCGCCGGTTGTGGAAATGCTGCGCAGGACCGGCGCCAACAGCGGCCTGGGCTTGCGGCTGGTGACGTCGAACATGTGGGCGTTCAAGGGACTAGTGACGAAACTGTTTGACGCCCTCGGTGATGAAACCCGCGCCATGACGCGCACCACCGTGGCCATCACGGAACTTGAAGGCAGCCATGGCGCCAACGTGCTTGCGGCCACGGCCCGGGCCCATGCCAACATCCGCATCGCCGTCGGGGAGACCGTGGAAGGCACCCTCGAACGCGTGCGGCGCACCATCAACGACCCCGCCGTCGAGCTGGGGTTCCGCAGCGGCCACAGCCCTTCGCCGGTCTCCTCCTTCACCAACGCCCAGTTTGCACTCATTGCGCGCAGCGTCGGCGTCTCCTATCCGGAGGCGGTGGTTACGCCGTACGTGCAGACCGGCGCCACGGACTCCCGACATTTCGCCGCCATCTGCCCCGCCGTCTACCGCTTCTCCCCGCTGTTGATGGACGACGCCGACCGGGCCAGCCTGCATGGCATCGACGAGAAGGTGCGCATCGCCTCCCTGGGCGCCGGCGTGGTGTTTTACCGGGAGCTGGTCAAGGGCCTGTGAACCGACCCGGGCCTCCCCGGACGGCGACCAGGATGGCGCGCCGCCGACGCGGCCACGGCCGTGATGGCTAGTGTTGGTCCCGAAGGGGGGAAACGGACCTTTGAGGGGATGCAATGCAACGTTTTAGTGGAGGCAGGCAATTGCGGGCGTGGTTCCTGGCGGCCACGGGGCTGGCGGCCGCCCTGTCACTGGCAGCCTGCGGGGTGACGATCACCGCGGCCAGCCCCGCAGCGTCGGCCGGCGGAGACACCCAGGCCGGCCCGGCGCCGTCGTCCGCGGAAACCACGGGTGGCGCAGCCACGGGCAGCGCCACGTCAACGGCGGGGTCCACGGCCGCGCAATGGAAGACGTATACGGACCCGGCCCGGACCGTCAGCTTTGACCTGCCCGCCGCCTGGACCACGCAGCTGGTGCCCGGGAAGCCCGGCAAGGGCATCCGGGTCGAGGTGCGCGGCGGTTCCGGCGACCTCATGGCCACCCTGCAAACGCACCTCCCGGCGCCGGGCGGGACCTGCCCGGCCGCGGCGAAGCGGCCCTACACCGTGCTGGCCAGCATCCCGCTGCAGATTCCCTCGGACAACACGGGCGCGGCCGCCGTGGCCCCGCGCTTCGTCTACCGCGTGATCCAGGGCGGCACGCACTTTTACGCGTCATATGGCATCACCGACCAGGCGGGCGGGGCCGACGGGAAGGCCTGCCTGGTCCACAACACCGTCCAGTCGAACGCCCTGGGCGCCTACATGTTCGGCGACGTCCGGCAGTTCACCAGCGCCCTGGACGGGTCCGCCGGATTGCGTGCCTTTGCCACGATCGCGGACGCCCAGGCCTACATGCGCACCGGCGGCTACCTGGACATCCAACGCATGGTCACGTCGCTGAAGGTGCTGGACTGACCGCAGCGGCGGCCGCAGCCGCCCCGCCGGCCCGGAGTGCCACGGCGGAGCGCAACTTGCCGGTCAGCTCCAACAGCGTCTGCATTTCGGCATCGCTGAGGGCCTCCTCCATGAGCTGCATGATGTTTTGCACATGCGCCCGCCCCACCTCCTTTTGCAGGGCCGCGCCCGCCTCGGTGAGCCCGATCAGCACACCCCGCCGGTCGTCGTCGGGCGTCCGGCGCTGCACCAGGCCGCGCGCCTCCAGCCGCTCCACGAGGCGGGAGATGCTCGGCTGGGTCAGCAACACGTTGTCGTTGAGTTCATTCAGGCGCAGCCAGCCCGTGGGGCAGCGCGAGAGGTTGAACAGGACGTCGTACTCGCGGCTGCCCACCTTCTTGAAAATGGGTTCCTTGTGGAGTTCGCGCATCACGGCCACCTGCGAGCGCAGCAGCGATTCCCACGCCTCGGTGGCGAGGCGTCGGTGGGCTGCGGCGGAGATCATGCGCCCACACCGCCAGCCGTTTCATGCTCGACGCCGGCGGCCTCCTTGGCTTCCTTTGCCGCCTTCCGGGCGGCGAACGTCGGGGCCTCCGGGATGTTGGCCGGGCGGTTCGCCGCAAACTCCTTCCGGAGCGTGGGGAGCACGTCCGAGCCGAAGAGGTCCAGCTGTTCCAGGACGGTCTTCAGCGGCAGGCCGGCGTGGTCCACGAGGAACAGCTGGCGCTGGTAGTCGCCGAAGTAGTCGCGGAACGCCAGGGTCTTTTCAATCATTTCCGCCGGGCTGCCAACGGTCAGCGGGGTCTGGGAGGTGAAGTCCTCCATGGACGGGCCGTGGCCGTAGACGGGGGCGTTGTTGAAGTACGGGCGGAACTCGTTGACGGCGTCCTGCGAGTTCTTCCGGATGAAGAACTGGCCGCCCAGGCCCACAATGGCCTGTTCCGGGGTGCCGTGGCCGTAGTGGGCGAAGCGTTCCCGGTAGAGGTTGATCAACTGGATGTAGTGTTCCTTGGGCCAGAAGATGTTGTTGGCGAAGAAGCCGTCGCCGTAGTAGGCGGCAATCTCGGCAACCTGGGGCGTGCGGATGCTGCCGTGCCAGACAAAGGGGGCAACGCCGTCGAGCGGGCGCGGTGTGGCGGTGAAGCCGCGCAGCGGCGTGCGGAACCTGCCCTCCCAGTTCACCACTTCCTCATCCCAGAGGCGGCGCAGCAGGGCGTAGTTTTCCACCGTCAGCTCCACCGAATCCTGGATGTTCTTCCCAAACCAGGGGTAGACGGGGGCGGTGTTTCCACGGCCCAGGACCAGGTCCACGCGGCCCTCGGCAAGGTGCTGGAGGGTGGCGAAGTCCTCGGCGATCTTCACGGGATCGTTGGTGGTGATCAGCGTGGTGGTCGTGGAGAGGATGATCTTCTCCGTCTGCGCAGCGATGTAGCCCAGGATGGTGGTGGGGGAGCTGGGGTAGAACGGCGGGTTGTGGTGTTCACCGGTGGCAAAGACGTCCATGCCGACGTCCTCGGCATGCTTGGCGATGGTGGTGATGGCCTTCAGGCGTTCGTGCTCGGTGGGCGTCCGGCCCGTGGTGGGGTCCATGGTGATGTCGCCAACACTGAATATTCCGAACTGCATGGTGTGCTCCTTGGTCTCCCGGACGCGACCCGGGATATATATGCGTTTGCATCTAATATACGGTCCAACCCGGGGAAGGCCCAAAATGTTCCCGGGCCTCCTCCTGCAGCGGTTGGCACCTCCCCGCAGCATCCATGTTGCAGGTCCTGGACCGATTTCGGCGCAAATGGCCGGTTTTGACCCAAGAGCTGCAACACAGATCTTAGGAGGGCCGCCAGCCGCGTTCGTGGAGGGCCGCACGGACCTTGCGGACGGCTTCCTGGGCGTCGTTGGCCATGTGCCTCCTCATGATGCGCACTTCCTTCCAGCCCGCCCGGGCATAGTCCTCTTCCCGGGCGACGTCCCTTTCCACCTGCCGTGGATCGGCGTGCGTTGCTCCGTCGTATTCGACAGCGACCTTGTAGTCCCGGTAGGACTGGTCGGGTGTCCGTTCCACCCCGTCGGTGAGCCGGACGGCAACGTTGAGTTGGGGTTCCGGAAGGCCTGCCTGCCCACACGCCAGGCGGAGCCTGGTTTCCTGGGGCGAGTCGGAGCCGGTCCGGGCCAGGTGCAGCGCCTCACGTGCCTTCACGATGCCCGGCGTTCCCGGATGCCGTTCCAGGAGAACGGCGAGTTCCGAAAGGGTTGCGTAGGGCTCGCTGCGGCCTTCAAATACGGGCCGCGGGATACGGACAAGGTGGTCGGCAGCCACCACCAGTTCAGCAACTGCCATCTTGCGGGCGCAGTCCAGCCAAGTCCTTGTCCTGGTGGTGATCCACAGGCCGTCGAGAATGCAGACTTCGTCGTCGCGGAACATGGTGCGGTGGCCGGCCACCCCGCGCCGCCGCGCCGGGACGCGGGGGTACTGGCGGGAGATATGGATCGCCTTGCCGTCCTGACCGGGAAGGAACCCCGGAATGTCCCAGATGGCCAGCGCAGTGCCGTGGGAGGCGGCCGAATATCCGGTGACCACGGTATAGGGGCGCGTGAGGAGCGCCAGGGGGAGGTCGGCGTCGTTCTTCAAGGTCTTGATGCCGCGGCTGAGCGTGACCACGTCGCGGTGGCACAGCTCGCCGTAGCTGCTTCCGGCCGCGCGCGCTTCCTCGAGGGTGAACGGGGCTGCCCGGAACATTTCGGGAAGACGGTCAAGCGCTGCCATGCCCCCAAGCATGGCAATTTCCGGCAGTGGGCGTTTAAGTTATCCACAACCGGGCCCCACCCGCCATCCATGTTGCAGCTCTTGGACGAAAATCCGCTGAAATGTCCCTTTTTGGGCCAGGATCTGCAACAAGGACAGGGGAGGGGCGGCCCGGGCGGGGTTTAGTCGAGGGCGGCGCGGCGGCCGCGGACCTTCGGGATGGCACCCGTGGTCCAGTCCTCGAACGCGGGCTGCGCCGGCGACGCCGGGCCGCCGGGGCCGCGGCCGGGACCGGCAGCCGGCCGGTGCACCGTCTTCAGCGCCTTCAGCAGCTCACGCCTTTCCTTGCGGCCCTCCACGAGGCGGTACAGCACCGGCACCAGCACCAGCGTCAGGAGGGTGGAGGACACGAGTCCGCCCACCACCACGATGGCCAGGGGCTGGGAGATGAACCCGCCGCCGCCCGTCACGCCCAGCGCCATCGGCGTCAGCGCGAAAATGGTGGCCAGCGCCGTCATCAGGATGGGGCGCAGGCGCTGCCGGGCGCCGTGCTCAATGGCGTCGGCCACGTTCATGGCCGGCCGGTCGCCGGAGGGACGGCGGTACTGGTTGATCAGGTCAATGAGCACAATGGCGTTGGTGACCACGATGCCCACCAGCATCAACATGCCGATCAGGGACGCCAGGCCCAGCGGCACGCGCGTGATGAGCAGCAGCCCGATGGCGCCCGTGGCCGCAAAGGGAATGGAGACGAGCAGGATCAGCGGCTGCACCAGCGACTTGAACGCGGCCACCATGATCACGTACACGATGGCGATGGCAGCGAGCATGGCCAGCCCCAGCTGCCGGAAGGAATCGGCCTGCTGCGTGGCCGCGCCGCCGATCGTGGCAATGGCACCGGCCGGCAGTGTCACGGCATCGAGCTTCTTTTGCACCTCGGCGCTCAGCGAGCCCAGCGAGTTGGCTTCCGGCACCACGGAGACCGTGGCCGTCCGCTGGCCGTTGGAGGAGGTGATGGTCAGCGGCGTGTCCACCTGCTTCACCGTGGCGACGGAACCCAGCGGCACGGGCCCGGCGGCGGTGGGGATGACGGCCGCGGCGAGGTCCGCCACGGAGTCAAAGGTCCTGCCAGTGCCCACCTGGACCTTGTAGTCGGTCGTGTCGATGCGCACCGTCCCGGCCGGGATGGGGCTGACGGTGGCCGCCAGCAGCCCGGTGATCTGTGCCTCGTCCAGCCCCGCCGCGGCGGCCTTGGCCCGGTCCACGCTGACCTGCACCACTGGCTGCGCGCCGGAGAGGTTGCTGGAAACGGACTGCGCACCGGGCAGGCCGGCCATGGCCTTCACCAGGGTGTCGGACGCCGCCTGGAGTTCGACGCCGGTGCCCGCCTTCACCATGACGTCCACCGAGTTTGAGGTGCCAAAGCCGCCGCCGGAGGCTCCCAGCGCAATGGTCCCGGCATCCTTGATGCGGGCCACGGCCTTCCGGACGGTGTCCTGCAGCTTCACCTGGTCGGCGTCGGGGTTCGTGATGACCTGGAAGGAGGCGCTGGACGCCCCCGAGGAAAGCAGCGAGGAGAAGCCGCCCGAGGCGTTGCCGACCGTGACCTGCACGTCCTGGACGCCGTCGATGCCAGCAAGCACGGCCTCGACCTTTTTCGCCGCGGCGTCGGTGACGTCCAGGCTGGTGCCCGCGGGCATCGCCTGGTTGACCGTCATGCTGTTCTGCCCGGTGTCGCCGAGCAGGTTGGTGGGCAGCAGCGGCGTCATGGCCAGCGTTGCTCCCAGAATGACAGCCCCGGCCAGCAGCGTGTAGACGGGGTGCTTTTGCGTCTTGGCAAGCACAGGCAGGTAGCCGCGCTGCAGCCAGGAGCTGCGTTCCTTCCCTTCCACGGCGCGAAGGAGCGCCTGCCCGGCGAGGGCGGTGCCGGCGTCGTCCGCGGTGCCGGCGGGGGACTTCAGGAACCAGTAGGCCAGCACCGGGACAATGGACAGCGACACCAGCAGCGAGGCCAGCAGCGCAAACGTCACGGTGAGGGCAAACGGGCGGAACAGTTCCCCGGCCAGGCTGCCCACAAACGCGATGGGCAGGAACACCGCCACCGTGGTCAGCGTGGACGCCGTGATGGCGCCGGCCACCTCGCGGATGGCGGAAAGGATGGCTGCCTTCTTGTCCTCGCCGTAACCCATGTGCCGCTTGATGTTTTCAATGACCACAATGGAGTCGTCCACCACCCGGCCGATCGCGACGGTCAGGGCGCCCAGGGTCAGGATGTTCAGCGAATAGCCCGTGGCCCATAGCCCGATGAACGTCACCAGCAGCGAGAGCGGGATGGAGATCGCCGTGACCAGGGTGGAGCGGACGGACAGCAGGAAAACCAGGATCACCACGACGGCGAAGCCGAGTCCTAGCAAGCCCTCCTGGGTGAGGTCGTGGATGGACTTTTCAATGAACGGCGCCTGGTCCAGGACGGTGGTGAACTTCGTGTTGTGGCCCAGGGAGGCCTGGATCTGGGGCAGCTGCGCGGCGATCTCATGCGAGAGCGTCACGGTGTCCGCCCCGGGTGTCTTGGTGATGGACAGTGCCAGCGTGGGCTTGCCGTTGGTGCGCGTGATGGAGGTGGTGGGATCATCCGCCAGCGCCACGCTAGCCACGGATCCGATCGTGGGGGCCGTGGCCGCCTTGCCCCCGGACAGCGGCAGGGCCTTGATGGCGTCGAGCGAATCGACGGGGCTGCCGGCCTGGATGGGCAGCGTCAGGCCCTGGTTGCCCAGCGACCCGACGGGCACCAGCGTGCCGTTGTTCTTCAGCGCCTTCGTGATGGAGCCGGGGTTCAGCCCGGCCGCCGACAGCCTGGCCGCATTGGGCAGGATGGCAATGTGCTGGGTGTTGGCGCCGGTGACGTCGGCGCTGCGCACGCCGTCGATCTTCAGCAGCGCCGGCACCGCCAGGCGTTGCAGGCTGGTGTTCAGGGCTGCCAGGTCCTGGTCCGAGGACACGGCAAGGAACACGATCGGGAAATCGTCGATGCTGCCGGAAATGGGCTGCGGCTGCACACCGTCCGGCAGTTTGGGGGCGACATTGGAAATGGCCCGGTCAATCTGGTTCCGGGCCCGGTCCAGGTTGGTGCCGTAGGCGAAGGACAGGTTGATCGTTGAGACGCCGCTGCGGGAGGTCGACGTGCTGCTCTCGAGGCCTTCGACGCCGTTCAGGGCAGCCTCCAGCGGGGCGCCAACTTGCTTGTCCACCACTTCCGGCGACGCGCCCGGCATGGCCGAGACCACGGTGATGCGCGGGAACTCGATGGAGGGGATCAGTTCCTGCTTGAGCGAACCGAGCGTGATCACGCCGAACACCACGGCGAAGACGGTGATCAGCGCAATCAGCGCCCGGTTGCCCAGCGACATCCGTGCCAAGCGAAACATCAATACACTCCCACTGCGTTATGCCTGGTCTGCCCGGCCCTGCCGGGCGGGAACGCTAGGCTGCGTCGGTCTGCAGCTGGAGGGACGCGGCCGTGGCGGCGAGGGTCTGCGCAAACAGCTCCGCGTTCTCATTGAGCTTGGTGCCGTAGGTGGGCATCATGCCACGCAGCGAATCCTGCCATTCGAGCTTGAACTTGCGCGGGAAGCAGCGCTGGAGCAGCTGCAGCATGATCGGCACGGCCGTGGACGCACCCGGGGATGCGCCCAGCAGGGCGGAGATGGTTCCGTCGGCCGAGGTGATGACCTCGGTGCCGAACTGCAGCACGCCGCCCTTCTTGGCGTCCTTCTTGATGATCTGCACGCGCTGGCCGGCTGTGATCAGCTCCCAGTCGTTGCCGTCGGCACCGGGGAAGTACTCGTGGAGCGCCTCCACCTTGCCGGCGTGGGACTTGGTGACCTCGCTGACCAGGTACTTCACCAGGTCCAGGTTGTCCTTGCCCACGGCGAGCATGGGGATGATGTTGCCGGGGCGGATGGAGCCGGGCAGGTCAAGGTAGCTGCCGGTCTTCAGGTACTTCGTGGAGAAGCCGCCGTACGGGCCGAAGAGCAGGGAGCGCTTGCCGCCCACGTACCGGGTGTCCAGGTGCGGGACGGACATGGGCGGGGCCCCCACGGAGGCCTGGCCGTAGACCTTGGCGCTGTGCTTGGAAGCGATGGCCTCATCCGTACAGCGGAAGAACTGGCCGGAGACGGGGAAGCCGCCAAAGCCCTTGCCCTCGGGGATGCCGGACTTTTGGAGCAGGTGCAGGGCCCCGCCGCCGCCGCCGATGAACACGAACTTTGCCTTGATGCGGCCGCGCTCCCCGGAGGAGGGGTGCTTGGTGTCGATGTCCCACTGGCCGTCGCCGGTCCGCTGGACATCGGTGACGGAGGTGTTGAAGTTCACCTCGACGCCGTTGTGGTCCATGTAGCCGATGAGTTCGCGGGTCAGGGCGCCAAAGTCGACGTCGGTTCCTTCGGCTGCACGGGTTGCGGCCACCACCTGCTGCGGGTCGCGGCCCTTCATCACCAGCGGCGCCCATTCGGCGATCTGTGCCGGGTCCTCGGTGTACTCCATGGACGCAAACAGCGGGTTGCCGGCCAGGGCCTGGTGCCGGGTCTTGAGGAACTTCCGGTGCGGCTCGCCGATGACAAAGCTCATGTGCGGGACGGTGTTGATGAAGCCCCTGGGGGAGCCGATCATGTTGTTGTCCACCATGTGTGCCCAAAACTGGCGGGAGAGCTGGAACTGTTCGTTGATGTTCAGCGCCTTCGCCGGATCAACGGAGCCGTCCTTGGCCATCGGTGAATAGTTCAGCTCGCAGAGCGCGGAGTGGCCGGTGCCGGCGTTGTTCCAGGGACTGGAGGATTCCAAACCTGGCGAACCGAGCTGTTCAAACAGCACAATCTTCCAGTCTGGTTCGAGTTGCTTGAGCATTGCACCCAGAGTGGCGCTCATGATGCCGCCTCCGATGAGTACGACGTCAGCGTCTTTGGTGGTCGAGATGAAGGTCACAGTCAACTCCGAATAGAGGCTCTTCCTAGCGGTAGAAGCGTATCGCGGCAGGTGCTCCCAGCGTAAATCAAGGGAGCTGGGTCACACGGGAGGGGCCGGGCGCCGTACCCCACGCGGGGCGCTATTTGCCGGGGGCCAGCGTCACCTGGTTGAAGACTTCGTTCAGGACAGGGCTGAGCGGGTAGCTGGCAACCTTGTCGGAAAGGGCGATCGCGGAGATCGGGAACGCAATGGGGACGGCGGGGACGGAGGTGGCGATCAGTTTGTTGATGGCGTCGTAGGCGGCGACGCGTTCGGGCCCGTTGGGCAGGCTCCGGGCGCGGGTGATTTTTGAGACGAGCTGGGGGTCCTGCAGGCCGAGCTCGCCATTGGGGGCGCCAAAGAGCGGGCCCACGAAGTTGTCCGGGTCGGCGTAGCCGCCGTTCCAGCCCATGAGGCTCAGTGCGTGGTCGCCCGGGCGGGTGACGGCCTGGACGTAGCCGGCGTTCCAGGCGATCGGCACGGGCTTGATGTTGAAGCCGATGGCCGTCAGCTCGCGCGCAATTTCCGCATACACCTTTTCGGGGGTGGGCAGGTAGGTGCGGGTGGCGTCGGTGGGGTAGTAGAACTTGATTTCCTGGCCCCGGTAGCTGGATTCCTTCAGGAGCGCCTTGGCCTTGACGGGGTCGTAGGGGATGCCCGCCACGGCGTTGTTGAAGCCGCTGAGCTTGGGCGGGATGAACTGGCCCGCGGTGGCCGTGCCGGCGATGAAGAACTTGCCCACGATGGTGGTCTTGTCGATGCCGGCGGCGATGGCCTCGCGCACCTTGTCGTCCTTCATCACGGGGATGGCCTGGTTGATGCCCAGGTACATCACGGAGAACGGGTCGCGCTGGAGCACCTGCTTTCCGGCCTTGACCAGTTTGTCAAAGTTGCTTGGCGTCACCGGGTCGAACCCGTCCAGGGTGCCGTCCTCCAGTGCGGCGAGCCGGCTCACCGGTTCGTTGTAGGTGGTGAAGATGAGGGTGTGGATCTGGCCCTTTTTGCCCCAGTACTTCGGGTAGGCGGTCATGGTGACGCTGCCCTTGGCCGAGGAGGTGAACATGAACGGTCCCGTGCCGACAGGGTGCAGGGCGTACCGGGACACCTTGTTGCCGTTAAGCGTCCGGTCCAGGATGTTTGCCGTGCCCTTCGCCAGTGCCGTGGGGGAGGAGATCGCAAACGAGGGAAGCGTGAGGGCCTGCAGGAAGCCTGTCAGCGGCCGCTTCAGCTGCAGGGTCATCTCCAGCGGCCCGTCCACGGTGCAGCCGCCGTACAGCGAGTCGTTGGGCTGGTCTGAAAAATCGCGGAAAACCTGCTTGAACATGGTGCCGGAACCGTCGCCGCGGACATTTTTTGGGAAGGTGTACCAGCGCTGGAAGTTCTTGCAGACGGCCTCCGCGTTGAACGCCGTCCCGTCCTGGAACGTGACGCCGGGGCGCAGCTTGAACTGGTAGCTGAGCCCGCCGTCGGACTCCTTCCACGACGTCGCCAGGCTTGCCGCCGGCGCCCCCGTGACGGGGTCGACCGTCACGAGCCCCTCCAGGACCTGCCGCGTCACCCGGTACGATTCCGTGTCCGCCACCAGCGCCGGATCCAGGCCCGCCGGGTCCGCGCCCGTGCCAAAGCGGAAGGTCACGGGGGCCGCATTGGCGCTGTCTTGCCCCGTGGCGCTCGGGCCCGGTGACGGCGCCCCCGAGCAGGCAGTCACGCCCAGCAGGACGACGGCGGCCATCGCCGCCGCGAGCAGGCCTCGCGTGCGCGGGTGCTGACGGCCCGCCCTGCCCGCGGCCCGGTGCGGCGTGCGTCGGCTCGGCGTGCGTTGCGTGCGGGCCTGAAGTGGCACGTGGGGGTTCTCCTTGCCGCAGGGTGTTCCGTCAGCCACTCATCCTAGTTGCTCAAGCCCGGCAGCGGCAGGCTGCGGGCTGGAGCCGTGGTTGCGGGTGTGACGGGCCGGGGGGATTGCCGGGTAGTATTGTGCAGGTCTTTACCGCATGTATTTGCCGGCGCGAGTGGTGGAATTGGTAGACACGCAGGTTTTAGGTACCTGTGCCTTCGGGCGTAGGGGTTCAAGTCCCCTCTTGCGCACACATTGATCACTGCCGTTGCCGGCCTTGCGGCCGCGCCAGGATCGCGAAACGGGCGGGCCGGAGGGCCGATTTTCGATCAGGCGTCGATCTTCAAGTCACGGCGCAGCTTGGCGACGTGGCCGGTGGCGCGGACGTTGTACTGTGCCAGTGCCACCTTCCCGCCGCCGTCGACCACGATCGTGGAGCGGATCAGCCCCTGGTACGTATTCCCATAGTTCTTCTTCTCACCCCACGCAGCGTAGGCGTCCGCAACGGCATGGTCCTCGTCGGACAACAGCGGGAACGTGAGTTCCTCCTTGGCTGCGAACTTGGCCAGCTTGGCGACGGGATCGGGGGAGATGCCCAGCACCTGGTAGCCGGCCGACTTCAACGACGCCAGGTTGTCGCGGAAGTCGCAGGCCTCCTTGGTGCACCCCGGCGTTGCCGCGGCGGGGTAAAAGTAGACCACCACGTTCTGGCCCGTGAAGTCCTGCAGTGCCGTGGTGCCGCCGTCGGCATTGGGCAGGCTGAAGGCCGGGGCGGTGTCGCCGGGGACGAGGCGTTCGGTCATGGTGGCTCCTGGGGCGGTGTGTGGACGGGCGCCGCAAGGGAACGCGGCGGGATGTTCACTTCAGCCTAGGCCAGTTGCCGTGGACCCTTAAATTCGCGGCGGGCCCCGCCTTCGGCGGCATCGGAGGCCACCTGCCCGGGCAGCGGCCGGGCGGCGCTCGCGCACCTGGCGGGGAAAACAAAACGGCCTCCGGTCCGCCTAAGCGGACCGGAGGCCGTCTTTCAACTGTGCACCCCTCGGGACTTGAACCCGAAACCCATTGATTAAGAGTCAATTGCTCTGCCAATTGAGCTAGAGGTGCATCTTCTGGCTGCAGCGGTTCACGCCGGTTTGTGTCCGTTGTGTTCCCTGCAACGACATGAAACACTACATGGTTTTTGGGCGGGTGTGAAATCGAAAAGTCCGTTTGCGGCACAGATCACAGGCGGCCGGGGTCAAAATCCCGGGAAAGACGCGGTTTATTGGCGGCCAGGACACGAATTTCCGCGTTGAAACCGGCACGGCCGCCCCATGTTCCCTCCCGAGCCCTTCCGGCGGTCTTCCCTGCCCTTCCCCGGCCCTTCCTGAGGGCCGACCCGCGGCAAAGGCTGGCCGGGACGTGATCTCCGTCATAGACTGCCCCCATGAGCGTGGATGCCAATTCAGCAGAAGAAGTTGTCCGGACCGCAGAGGGCAAGCCGGACATCAAGCCCCGCAGCAGGGTCGTCACCGACGGGATCCACGCCGCCCCGGCGCGCGGCATGTTCCGCGCGGTGGGCATGGGCGACGACGACTTCCGCAAGCCCCAGATCGGCGTCGCCAGCTCCTGGAACGAAATCACCCCCTGCAACCTGTCCCTGAACCGGCTGGCCCAGGGCGCGAAGGAAGGCGTCTTCGCGGCGGATGGCTTCCCCATGCAGTTCGGCACCATCTCCGTCTCGGACGGCATCTCCATGGGCCACGAGGGCATGCACTTCTCCCTGGTCTCCAGGGAGGTCATTGCCGACTCCGTGGAAACGGTCATGATGGCCGAGCGCCTGGACGGCTCGGTGCTCCTGGCCGGCTGCGACAAGTCCCTGCCCGGCATGCTCATGGCCGCGGCCCGCCTGAACCTGGCCAGCGTATTCCTCTACGCCGGCTCGATCATGCCCGGCTTTGCCAAGCTGGAGGACGGCACGGAAAAGGAAGTCACCCTGATTGACGCCTTCGAGGCGGTCGGTGCCTGCGCCGCCGGCAGGATGAGCATGAAGGACCTGGACAGCATCGAACGGGCCATCTGCCCCGGCGAAGGCGCGTGCGGCGGCATGTACACGGCCAACACCATGGCCTGCATCGGCGAGGCCCTCGGCATGTCGCTGCCGGGCTCGGCCGCCCCGCCGAGTGCCGACCGCCGCCGCGACATGTACGCCCGCAAGTCCGGCGAGGCCGTGGTCCACCTGCTGGAGAAGGGCATCCGTGCCCGCGACATCATGACCAAGGAAGCCTTTGAAAACGCCATCGCCGTGACCATGGCCTTCGGCGGCTCCACCAACGCCGTCCTGCACCTGCTCGCCATTGCCCGCGAAGCCAAGGTGGACCTGACCCTGAAGGACTTCAACCGCATCGGCGACAGGATCCCGCACCTGGGCGACCTGAAGCCCTTTGGCCGCTACGTCATGTTCGACGTCGACAGGATCGGCGGCGTCCCGGTCATCATGAAGGCACTGCTCGACGCCGGGCTCCTCCACGGCGACGCCCTCACCGTCACGGGCAGGACGGTGGCGGAAAACCTTGCCGACATCAACCCGCCGGACCCCGACGGCAAGGTGCTGCGCGCCCTGGACAACCCCATCCACAAGACCGGCGGCATCACCATCCTGCACGGCTCGCTCGCCCCGGAAGGCGCCGTTGTCAAGAGCGCCGGCTTTGACCTGGATGTGTTCGAGGGAACCGCCCGCGTGTTTGAACGCGAGCAGGGCGCCCTGGACGCGCTGGACAGCGGCGAAATCCACGCCGGGGACGTCGTCGTCATCCGTTACGAAGGCCCCAAGGGCGGCCCGGGCATGCGCGAGATGCTCGCCATCACCGGCGCCATCAAGGGAGCCGGGCTCGGCAAGGAGGTGCTGCTGCTGACGGACGGGCGCTTTTCCGGCGGCACCACCGGGCTGTGCATCGGCCACGTGGCCCCGGAAGCGGCCGACGGCGGACCCATCGCCTTTGTGCGCGACGGCGACAGGATCCGCGTGGACATCGCCGCCCGGTCGTTCGACCTCCTGGTGGAGCCCGTCGAACTGGAGGCACGCAAGGTGGCGTGGCGGCCGCTGCCGGCCAAGTTCACCACGGGCGTGCTGGCCAAGTATGCGAAGCTGGTCAACAGCGCCTCCACCGGCGCCTACTGCGGGTGATTCCACAGAGTGGACCATGCGTCCACATGCTGGAATCACGGGGTATGCTGTTTGACACCTCCGGCGGCAAAAGGAAAGACTACAGACATGAACATGTTGCTCGTAGTCGTCATTAGCTAGCGCGTGACGCAAAATGGCCACACCATAAGGCCATGACCCTCTGACAAACCAGTGAAGAGAACGTCGCAACACGTGCAAACCCCTCGATGAGAGCCTGACGGCTGAGGGGTTTTTTTGTTTCCACCACAGTATGGCAACTCGTAACACTGCGTAAGCGACCCGAAACGCAAGCCATGGAAGTACCAAGAACACGAGTTCCGCAAAGGAAGAACCGATGAGTAAAGGAAAGCCCGCCAGCCCTGCGCTGATGGCCACCAAGTCCCACGGACATGGTGCCACGGCAGGAAGCAGCTCAGGAGCAGTCAGCCCGGCCAGCCCGGCCACCGCCGTCGTCGGCCCCAACAACGTTGTGGCGCCCGTACAAATGACCGGCTCCGAGGCACTTGTCCGTTCACTTGAAGAGCTGGGCGTCAAGGACGTCTTCGGGCTTCCCGGCGGAGCCATCCTGCCCACCTATGACCCCCTCATGGCCTCCTCCCTCAACCATGTCCTGGTCCGCCATGAACAAGGTGCCGGGCACGCGGCCCAGGGCTACGCCATGGTCACCGGCCAGGTCGGCGTGTGCATCGCGACCTCCGGTCCGGGCGCCACGAACCTGGTCACACCCATCATGGACGCCCACATGGACTCGGTGCCGCTCGTGGCCATCACCGGCCAGGTCTCCAGCTCCGTGATCGGCACGGACGCCTTCCAGGAAGCCGACATCGTCGGGATCACCATGCCGGTGACCAAGCACTCCTACCTCGTCACCGACGCCCAGGACATTCCGCGCATCCTGGCGGAGGCGTTCCACCTCGCCTCCACCGGCCGGCCCGGCCCCGTCCTGGTGGACGTCTCCAAGGACGCCCAGCAGGGCCAGATGACGTTCTCCTGGCCGCCGGTCATCGACCTGCCCGGGTACCGGCCCGTGTTCCGCGGACACTCCAAGCAGCTGCGCGAGGCCGCCAAGCTGATCCGCGAGGCCAGGAAGCCGGTGCTGTACGTGGGCGGTGGCGTCATCAAGGCGCACGCCGCCAAGGAACTCATGGAGCTGGCCGAGCTGACCGGTGCGCCCGTGGCCACCACCCTGATGGCCCGGGGCGCGTTCCCGGACTCGCACCCCCTGCACGTGGGCATGCCGGGCATGCACGGATCCGTCTCGGCCGTGACGGCGCTGCAGCAGTCGGACCTGCTGATCACCCTGGGCGCCCGTTTTGACGACCGCGTTACCGGCGTGCTGAGCAGCTTCGCCCCGCATGCCAAGGTGATCCACGCAGACATCGACCCGGCGGAAATCTCCAAGAACCGCACGGCCGATGTCCCGATCGTGGGCTCGGTCAAGGAGATCATCCCGGACCTCACCGCCGCGGTGAAGGCCGAGTTTGAGGCCGGCGGAACCCCGGACCTCAGCGACTGGTGGGCGTTTTTGGGAAACCTGCGCGAGACCTACCCGCTGGGCTGGACCGAACCGGAGGACGGCCTCATGTCCCCGCAGCGGGTCATCTCCCGCATCGGCGCGCTGACGGGCCCGGAGGGCGTGTACGTGGCCGGCGTCGGGCAGCACCAGATGTGGGCCGCACAGTTCATCAAGTACGAGCGCCCGCATTCCTGGCTGAACTCCGGCGGCGCCGGCACCATGGGGTATTCGGTGCCCGCAGCCATGGGCGCCAAGGTCGGCAACCCGGACCGCGTGGTCTGGGCCATTGACGGCGACGGCTGCTTCCAGATGACCAACCAGGAACTGGCCACCTGCCGGATCAACAACATTCCGATCAAGGTTGCCGTCATCAACAACTCCTCGCTCGGCATGGTGCGCCAGTGGCAGACCCTGTTTTACAACAGCCGCTACTCCAACACCGACCTGAACACGGGCCATGACTCCATGCGCGTGCCGGACTTCGTCAAGCTCGCCGACGCCTACGGCTGTGTGGGCCTGCGCTGCGAACGGGTCGAGGACATTGACGCGACGATTGAAAAGGCGCTCGCCATCAACGACCGCCCCGTCGTCATTGACTTCGTGGTCAGCCCCGACTCCATGGTGTGGCCAATGGTCCCCTCAGGCGTCAGCAACGACCAGATCCAGGTGGCCCGCAACATGACCCCGGTGTGGGAAGAAGAGGACTAGACATGACACGCCATACCCTTTCCGTCCTGGTTGAGGACAAGCCCGGCGTCCTGACCCGCGTGGCCAGCATGTTCGCCCGCCGCGCCTTCAACATCAATTCCCTGGCCGTCGGTCCCACCGAGGTCTCCGGGGTGTCCCGGATGACCGTCGTGGTCGACGCCGACGGGGACCTGATTGAACAAGTCACCAAACAGCTGAATAAACTGGTCAACGTCATCAAGATTGTTGAACTCGTTTCAGAGAACTCCGTGCAACGGGACCACATCCTGGTCAAGGTACGTGCGGATGCCGCCACGAGGCTGCAGGTCACCCAAGCCGCAGACCTCTTCCGTGCCTCGGTCGTCGACGTGTCCACCGACTCGCTCACCATCGAAGCCACCGGCCACCCGGACAAGCTCACGGCACTGCTCAATGTGCTCGAGCCCTTCGGCGTCCGCGAGATTGTGCAATCCGGCACCTTGGCCATCGGACGGGGATCCCGTTCCATGAGCGACCGGGCACTTCGCGCCTCCTAGCGCAGCGTTTCCCAGCGCACCGGCGGCCGTCCGCGGCCGCCACGCAAACGTAGTGAAAACACAGCAGCACCCAACAATTATTCAAGGAGTTACACAGTGACCGACATGTTCTACGACGACGACGCAGACCTCTCCATCATCCAGGGTCGCAAGGTCGCCGTCATTGGCTACGGCAGCCAGGGCCACGCACACGCACTGAGCCTGCGCGATTCCGGCGTCGACGTGCGCGTCGGCCTCAAGGAAGGCTCCAAGTCCCGCGCCAAGGCCGAGGCCGAGGGCCTGCGCGTCCTCAGCGTTGCCGACGCCGTCAAGGAAGCGGACCTGATCATGATCCTGACCCCGGACCAGGTACAGCGCTTCGTGTACGCCGAGGAGATCGCCCCGAACCTGAACGCCGGCGACGCACTCTTCTTCGGCCACGGCTTCAACATCCGCTACGGCTACATCCAGCCGCCGGCCGACGTCGACGTCGCCATGGTCGCCCCCAAGGGCCCGGGCCACATTGTGCGCCGCGAGTTCGAAGCAGGCCGCGGCGTGCCGGACCTGATCGCCGTCGAGCAGAACCCGTCCGGCAAGGCCCGCGAACTGGCGCTGTCCTACGCCAAGGGCATCGGCGGAACCCGCGCCGGCGTCATCGAGACCACCTTCACCGAAGAGACCGAAACCGACCTGTTCGGCGAGCAGGCAGTTCTCTGCGGCGGCGCCTCCCAGTTGGTGCAGTACGGTTTCGAGACCCTTACCGAGGCCGGCTACAAGCCCGAAATCGCCTACTTCGAGGTGCTGCACGAGCTCAAGCTCATCGTTGACCTGATGGTTGAGGGCGGCATCGCCAAGCAGCGCTGGAGCGTTTCCGACACCGCAGAGTACGGCGACTACGTCTCCGGCCCGCGCGTCATCACCCCCGACGTGAAGGAAAACATGAAGGCGGTCCTGGCGGACATCCAGAACGGCGCCTTCGCCAAGCGCTTCATCGACGACCAGGACGCCGGCGCCCCCGAGTTCAAGGCGCTGCGCAAGAAGGGTGAGGACCACCCGATCGAGGCCACCGGCCGCGAGCTGCGCAAGCTGTTCTCCTGGATCAAGTCCGCGGACGACTACACCGAAGGTTCCGTCGCCCGCTGACACGCATCCTCCGGGCGTGTGACGTGCATCGCTTGCGTCGCCGCCACCGCCGAATGTTACGGCCAAGGAAGCCGGACTCCCATAAACTGGAGTCCGGCTTTTTTGTTGATTCGCTTCGCAAAAAACCAGCCACCAAAATCCCCACCAGAACATACCCGAGAGCTAAAGAGGTCACAGGTGAGCGCCACCAAGCCAGTCGTACTCCTCGCAGAGGAACTTTCACCCGCCACGGTCGAGGCACTGGGCCCCGACTTTGAAATCCGCCAGACGGACGGGTCCGACCGGTCCCAGCTGCTCACCGCCATTGAGGACGTGGACGCCATCCTGGTCCGCTCCGCAACCCAGGTCGACGCCGAGGCCATTGCGGCCGCCAAGAAGCTGAAGGTCATTGCCCGTGCCGGTGTGGGGCTGGACAACGTGGACATCAAGGCCGCAACGCAGGCCGGGGTCATGGTGGTGAATGCGCCGACGTCGAACATCGTCTCCGCCGCCGAACTGACCATCGGCCACATCCTCTCCCTGGCCCGCCACATCCCGGCCGCCAGCACCGCCCTGAAGAACGGCGAGTGGAAGCGCTCCAAGTACACCGGCACGGAACTGCTGGAGAAGAAGCTGGGCATCATCGGCCTGGGCCGCATCGGCGCCCTGATCACCGAACGTGCCAAGGCCTTCGGCATGGAGATCATTGCCTACGACCCCTATGTGACCTCCGCCCGCGCCGCCAGCCTCGGCGTGCAGCTGATGGGCCTGGACGAGCTGCTGGAGCAGTCCGACTTCGTCACGATCCACATGCCCCGCACGCCGGAGACGCTGGGCATGATCGGCACCGAGGCGTTCGCGAAGATGAAGAAGAGCGCCTACGTCATCAACGTCGCCCGCGGCGGCCTGGTGGACGAGGCCGCGCTCAACATCGCCCTGCGCGACGGCGAAATTGCCGGCGCCGGCATTGACGTCTTCGTCAAGGAACCTGCCACGGACGTCGACTTCCTGGGCCTGGACAACGTCATTGTCACCCCGCACCTGGGCGCCTCCACCGGCGAAGCCCAGGAAAAGGCCGGCGTCTCCGTGGCCAAGTCCGTGCGCCTGGCCCTGGCCGGGGAACTGGTGCCCGACGCCGTCAACGTCGCCGGGGGCGTCATCGCCGCCGACGTCCGCCCGGGCATCCCGCTGATCGAGAAGCTGGGCCGGATCTTCACCGCCCTGACCCACGCCTCCGTGACCCAGATCGACGTCGAGGTGGCCGGCGAAATTGCCGCCCTGGACGTCAAGGCCCTGGAACTCTCCGCGCTCAAGGGCGTGTTCAAGGACGTCGTCTCCGAGCAGGTGTCCTACGTCAACGCCCCCGTCCTGGCCGAACAGCGCGGCATCAACACCCGCCTGATCACCACGCTGGAATCCGGCGACTACCGCAACGTGCTCACCATCCGCGGTGCGCTCTCCGACGATTCGCAGATCTCCGTGGCGGGCACCCTGACCGGGCCCAAGCAGGTCCAGAAGATCGTGGGCATCAACGGCTACGAGCTGGAAATCCCGATGAGCGACCACCTGCTGGTCATCTCCTACGCGGACCGCCCCGGCGTGGTCGGCACCCTCGGCCGCCTGCTCGGGGAAAACAACGTCAACATCGCCGGCATGCAGGTGGCCCGCCACAGCGAAGGCGGCCAGGCCCTGGCCCTCATCACCGTCGACAGCGCCGTCCCCCAGGGCGTGCTGGAGGCCATCAAGGAAGGCATCGGCGCCACCGTGGCCCGCGAGGTCGACCTGGAAGACTGACGCCGGGCCTGCCGGGAACCGGACGACGGCGGCACCCGGGTGGGACGAACATCCCACCCGGGTGCCGCCGTCGCACGTTAACGCCCGGGCGCCGGACACGAAGCGGCGAAACCGGCTGCTTCACGGTAAATTCGTAGGGTGACATCTACTGACTCGGCCAAGACGCCTTACTACCTCACCACCGCCATCACGTACCCGAACGGCGTCCCGCACATCGGGCATGCCTACGAGTACATCGCCACCGACGCCATGGCACGCTTCAAGCGCCTGGACGGGTTTGACGTGATGTTCCTGACCGGCACGGATGAGCACGGCATGAAGATTGCGCAGGCGGCCGAGAAGGAGGGCATCACGCCCAAGGAGCTCGTGGACCGCAACGCGGCCATCTACAAGGCGGCGCACGCGGCGCTGGGCATCACCTACGACCGCTTCATCCGCACCACGGACGCCGACCACTATGCGGCGTCGCAGGCCATCTGGAAAAAGATGGAAGAGGCCGGGGACATCTACCTGGGCAAGTATGAGGGCTGGTACTCCGTCCGCGACGAGGCCTACTACGGCGAGGACGAGACCGAACTGCGCGAGGACGGCAAGCGCTACTCGAAGGTCACCGACACCGAGCTGACCTGGACGGAGGAGGAAAGCTACTTCTTCCGCCTCTCCAACTACCAGGACCGGCTGCTGGCCCTGTACGCCGACCAGCCCGACTTTGGTGCCCCGCGCACCCGCTTCAACGAGGTCATCAGCTTCGTCAAGGGCGGGCTGGAGGACCTCTCCGTCAGCCGCACCACCTTCGACTGGGGCGTCCCCGTGCCCGGCAACGACAAGCACGTCATGTACGTGTGGGTCGACGCGCTGACCAACTACCTCACCGGCGTCGGCTACCCGGACACGGAATCGGAATCGTTCAGGAAGTACTGGCCGGCGGACGTGCACGTCATCGGCAAGGACATCTCCCGCTTCCATGCCGTGTACTGGCCGGCCTTCCTGATGTCCGCCGGGATCGAACTGCCCAAGCGCGTCATGATCCACGGCTTCCTGCACAACAACGGCGTGAAGATGTCCAAGTCGCTGGGCAACGTGGTGGCGCCGGCCGACTGGGTGGCCCAGTACGGGCTCGACGCCGTGCGCTTTTTCCTGCTCCGCGAGGTCCCGTTTGGCGCGGACGGCTCCTACAACCACGAAGCCGTGGTGGGTCGCATGAACCACGACCTCGCCAACAACCTGGGCAACCTGGCCCAGCGGTCCCTGTCCATGGTGGCCAAGAACTGCGGCGGTGTGGTGCCGGTGCCCGGTGCCTTGACCGCGGCCGACGAGGCGATCCTCGCCGCCGCCGGCGCCCTGCTGGAACAGTCCCGCGCCGCGTATGGGGTGCAGGACTTCCACGGCTCACTGGAGAAGATCTGGCACGTCCTCGGCGACACCAACGCCTACTTTGCCGACCAGGCGCCGTGGGTGCTGCGCAAGACGGACGTCCCCCGCATGGAAACCGTGCTGTACGTGACCCTGGAGGTGCTGCGGATCGTCTCGATCCTGGTCCAGCCGGTCATGCCGGACGCCGCCGCGAAGCTGCTGGACATGTTGGGCCAGGGCACCGCCCCGGACGACGCCGTCCGCCAGTTTGCTGCCATTTCCGTGCCCTTGGTGCCCGGTACCGTCCTGCCCGCCCCGGCGCCGGTCTTCCCGAAGTACGAGGAGCCGGCCGAGGCCTAGTGTCCGCCACCCGGAATTGCCGTGGCACGTCATTTCCGGGGCCGCCCGGCTCGGCGCAACAAGTGGATGAACTGCTGACGGTTCATCATTTCCTTCCATTCCCAACGGACAAACCCGACGCCCTGGGCGCGGATCTGGTCCTCACGGGCCTTTTCCTTCATCACCCGTTGCTGGATGGACAGGCCTGCACCCCCGTCGGCGCGGAGATACTTGCCCTTGCCGTCGAATTCGCCGACGACCCGTTGTTCCTCAAACCAAAAGTCGACTTTTGCCTTTCTGCGGTCACGCAGGACAAACGGCTGTTGGAGCACTGGTGCGGGAAATCCGAATTGGAACATCTTGGCGCGACTGATGGATTCACCTGCAGACCCGGACAGGTCCGAGGCGAAGTTGATGACCGCCAAGGTTCGTTCGCGGGCAGCCCTGCTGCCGAGACGGCCGGCGGCCGCGCAGATCGTCCACCGAAACGGCCTGTCCCTGTGGACCGTCAGTTTCCCGTGACAGCTCATGGAGGTCGGGCACGGAGCCGGCGGCCATGAATTCGTTGACAGCCTGGCCGGCCTCGGGGGATCGCCGGGCGGAGTCGCAGACAGCGACCGCAAAAGGGAACGACAGCCCCTTGACCAGTGCCACGGTGGTGGTCAGCTTGTCGGTGGGCAGGAACGGACCGCACTGCACGACGCCGTTGGTCAGCGATCCAAGGTGACGGATGACCCCGTTGTTGTTGCGTCCGCTGGTGGCGGTCTCCGTCACCACGTGCAGCTTTGACGGCAGTCCGACAATCCACAGTCCCCCTAGGCGTGCTGCGGTTGCATGACACAGGACGGGTTGGCGCGGTGCCAGCGCCTGGAACGCCGCAGCCCGGAGCCCATATTGCTGCGCCGGACTGGAACTGTTCCAGTCGTCGGATTTCGTGTAGACGCCCCGACGGATGCGCACCAGCTCTCCCTTGTTCTTTCGCTGGGCGAGCTTCCTGGAGTCCTGTACCACCAGTCTCAAATCCGCCGGAAGGATCAGGCGCGGCTTGTTCATGCCTCCCAGCGTGTCATCAGGGCCTGCGCCACGAAAGGGGCAATCCGGGATCTGTGGATAACCCTCGGCACGCCTGCACCAGCTGAAATTTGGTCCCGCTGCAGTCATTGCCGCGGTGACAGGCGGCCGCGGGCACCCCCGCCGCGCGCGTCAGTCCACGGCCAGGCCCTCGACGGGGGAGAGCCGGGCCGCGCGGCGGGCCGGAACCACCGAGGCCAGCAGCCCCGCGGCGGCGGCCACGGCCACCACCAGCAACACCTGGGCCCAAGGAACCACCGGCACCACGGTGGTGAAGCTGCCCAGGGCGGACTGCGCCCCGAGCCAGCCGTACACCACACCCAGGACGGAGCCGATGACGGCGGCCACCCCGGCAATGAGCACCGCCTCCAGCGCCAACATGCCGCGAAGCTGGCCCCGGGTCAGGCCCAGCGCCCGCAGCAGCGAGTTCTCGCGGGTCCGTTCCAGCACTGACAGCGACAGCGTGTTGGCCACCCCGATGAGGGCGATGACAATCGCCACGGCCAGCAGGCCGGTCACCACCAGCAGCAGCGTGTTGATGACCTGGTTGAACATGACCTTCTCGAGCACGGCCCCGTCCACCTGGTTTTCGTCAACGTGCAACGCCGAGGCGATGTCCGTGCGCAGGGCCGTGATGGCGGTCCCGTCCAGTGAGGGGGACACCTTGATCCATACCTGGTCGGCAGCGCCGGCCAGTACAGGGCTGCCGGCGGCCGCGGCGGGGAAGTCGCTGAGCGGGACCAGTGCGGCGAACCCGCCAGTGGTGGAAGTGTGCACCGTGAGCCGGGTGGTCGTTTTGCCGTCCACCAGCGATGCGCCCGCAGCCTTGGTGCCCTTGGGCAGCACCACGGTGCCTGGTGCGGGCCGGTTCGCCGGGTTGCCGAGCAGCCGTGCGGCGTCCGCGGCGGAGATGCCATAGGCCGGGTATTGCCGGCCGCCGGCCGTGACGGTGCCCACCACCTTCAGCTGGGCCACGGCCTCAACGCCGGGGAGGGTGGCCGCCTTGGCCAGTTCGGCGCCGGTGAATGCCGGCGCGCCCGGCACCGCCGCGGCTGCCATGTCGACGGGGAAATGGTCGGCCAGCTGCGATTCGAAGGCCTGCCGCGCGGTGGCTGCGCCCGTCATCATCATGGTCACGAGCGTGACGCCGATCAGCAGTGCGGAGGCCGTGGCGGTGGTCCGGCGCGGATTCCGCACCGCGTTCGCGGAGGCCATGGTGCCGGGGACGCCCGCGGGCCGGGCCAGCCTGCCGGCCATCGACACCAGGCGCGGCACAAACAGCGTCGCCGCCAGGATGAGCCCCACGAATGACGCCGCCCCGGCAGGCACGGCCAGCAGCAGGTTGGAACCGAGCCCGCCGGCCACCAGTCCCGCACCTCCGACCAGGATCAGCGCGATGCCGATCCCGAGGCGCACCCGCCCGGCCGCGTTGTGGACGGAGGCGTCGTCGGCCGGCCGCAGCGCCGCCAGCGGCGCCACCCGCGTGGCCGAGCGGGCGGGGACCAGCGAGGCCGCCACCGTCAGCAGCGTCCCCACCACCAACCCGGCAATGATGGACGACGCCGGAACCCCCAGGGTGGCAAAGGCGTAGTCGGGGTTGTGGCGCAGCAGGCCGACGACGACGGCCATGGTCCCCACCGCGGCCAGCACGCCGAGCACCGATGCTGCCAGGCCCACCACGAGGGCCTCGAGGATGACGGAGGAGCGAACCTGCTTCCGGCTTGCGCCCACGCAGCGCAGAAGCGCCAGCTCGCGGGTGCGCTGGGCGACAAGGACGGAGAAGGTGTTGGAAACCACCAGGCCGGAGACCAGCAGGGCTACGGCGGCAAAGGCGAGCAGCACGATCGTGAGGTGGTCGGTCCCGCCCGTGAAGGACTTGACGGTGGCCGTGGTCAGCTCCTGCGGGGTGACCACCTGGCCGGCCGGCAGCCTCAGCGCCTGCTCCAGCGCGGTGGTGGCAGTGGCCGTGTTGGTGCCCGGCACCAGCTTGACCGCAATGGTCGTGTAGTGGGTGTCGGGGCCGGATACGGCGTCCAGGGTGGCGGCCGTGGCCGCAAACTGCGTCAGGCCGGAGAGCTGGGGATCGGCGGAGGCCGCCATGACCCCGGTGACGGTCGCCTTCACGGCGTGCGAGGCGGCGGGCAGGGCGGAGTCTGGCGCGGCGGAACGGGCTGCCCCGGAAGTGCCGGAACCGGAGACGCCGGAACCGGACGCTCGGGCCTCGGCCTTCAGGCGGCCTTCCTGGTGGGCCGCCGCGACGGGGGTTCCGCCCAGGGTCACAGTGCTGCCCACGGCCAGGTGGCGGGCCGCTGCGGTCTTGGCGTCGACCGTGACCTGGCCGGCCGCCGTCGGCCATGAGCCGCTGACCAGCGCCAGGGGCTCCAAGGCAGGGGAGGCGGGGAGGTTGCGCAGCACGCCCGCCAGCGTGGCGGTGCCGGCCGAGACCGGCACCATGTCCTGGCGGAGCGGGTAGCTGGCGGCGACGCCGGGCGTGCGGGCGGCTGCTGCGGCGGACGCGGCGGTCAGCGGCACGGAGGCGGTGGCGGAGGCGACCAGGTCCGCCTTGGCGTAGGACTGTCCCAGGCTCGCGGTTAGGGAGGCCGTGGCGGAGGAGTTGACCATGAGCGTGGCGGAGAGAAAGGCGACGGCCAGCAGCACGGCCAGCATGATGGCGATGAACCGCCGCGAATGGGTCTTGAGCTGGCTGAAGGCTACCTGCAGCATGTCCTATGCCCCCAAGGATGCGAGGGAGGCAAGCACGGTCTCGGCCGTGGGGTTCTCCAGCTCGCCCACCAGGGCGCCGTCGTTCATCAACACCACGCGGTCGGCGTAGGAGGCGGCGACGGGGTCGTGCGTGACCATGATGATGGACTGGCCCATCTCGCGGGAAGAGCGGCGCAGCATGCCCAGCACCTCGGCGCCGGAGCGGGAGTCGAGGTTGCCGGTGGGCTCGTCGCCGAAAATGACGTCGGGGCGGGTGAGCAGGGCGCGGGCCACGGCGACACGCTGCTGCTGGCCGCCGGAGAGCTCGTGCGGCTTGTGCGCCAGCCGGTCGGTGAGGCCCAGCGTGGAGGTGACGGAGGTGAACCATTCCTTGTCCACCTTGCCGCCGGCGAGCGCCACGGGCAGGGTGATGTTGGCTTCCGCGGTGAGCGTGGGGACCAGGTTGAAGGCCTGGAACACGAAGCCGATCCGGTCCCGGCGCAGTTGCGTCAGCGCCTTGTCGTTGAGCGCCGTGAGTTCCGTCTCGCCGAGGTGGATGGTGCCGGCCGTGACGGAGTCGAGCCCGGCCAGGCAGTGCATGAGCGTGGACTTGCCGGAGCCGGAGGGGCCCATGATGGCGGTGAACCGGCCCGCCGGGAAGTCCAGGTCAACCCCCTTGAGCGCCGCCACCTCGGTCTCGCCCTTGCCGTAGGTCTTGCGCAGCCCGCGGGCCTGGACCGCCAGGGTCCGCCGGCTTTGTTCGGTAGTGATCGTCATGGCTCCAGCCTATTTCCGCCTGGGGTGGCGGCGGATCGGAGCGCGGGTGGAGATCGCAGGCATGTTCGCCCCCGCCACCTCCTCCCAAGGGATGACCCGCCCGCGGCACCCCGGGCCTGCCTCCCTGCGACGCTCGGTTGCAATCGGGGCAAATACGGCCAACGCTCCCTCACTGGGTGCGGGAGCGTTGGGCAAAAACGCCCCGATTGCAACCGAGCGTTGGTGGGTGGGTGGGGTCAGCCGGGGGAGACTATGCCTGTCTCGTAGGCGATGACCACCACCTGGACGCGGTCGCGGGCGTTCAGCTTTGCCAGGATGTGCCCCACATGGGTCTTGACGGTGGCCTCGGAGACAAAAAGCTGTCCGGCGATTTCCGGGTTGGACAGCCCCTGGGCGATCAGCACAAACACCTCGTGCTCCCGCGCCGTCAGCCCCGCCACGGCGGCGGCGTGCGCGTCGTTGGCCGGGCTCGGCGCCGCGAGCAGGGGCGCCACGTGGTCCAGGAGCCGCCGGGTGGTGGACGGGGCGATCACGGCGTCGCCGCGGTAGACGGTACGGATGGCACCGAGCAGTTCCTCCGGCGGGGCGTCCTTCAGCAGGAAGCCGCTGGCCCCGGCCTGGATGGCGGCCAATGCGTATTCGTCCAGGTCGAAGGTGGTCAGCACCACGATCTTCAGCCCGGAAAGCCACGATCCGGCGGGTGCGGCCTTGACCCGCTCCACCAGCCGCCGGGTGGTCTCGATCCCGTCCATGCCGGGCATCCTGACGTCCATGAGGACCACATCGGCGGCCGTCGCGGACAGCGCGGCCAGGGCCTCGACGCCGTTGCCGGCCTCCACCACCGCGGAAAGGTCCGGCTGGGAATTGATGAGCATGCCGAGTCCGGAGCGGATCAACAGCTGGTCGTCCACCAGCGCCACGCGGATGGGCGGATGTGTCATTTAAGCCTCCGAATAGGGAATGAATGCGGCAATGCCGAAGCCGCCGCCGGCGAGCGGCTTGGCCTCCAGCGTCCCGTCGTACAGTTTCACACGTTCGCCCATTCCGCGCAGTCCGTTGCCGCCCGGGGACCGCGGGGAGGCGGGCAGGGCTGGGAGGGAGGTGCCGGCGTCGTGCGCGCCTCCCGTGTCCGCCAACGACGCCGAGGCACCCCTCCCGTTGTCCCGCACCGACACATCCAGGCCGCGGGCGCCCCAGTGGAGCGCCACTGCCGCCTGGACGTTGGGCCCGGCGTGCTTCATGACGTTGGTCAGGCCCTCCTGGACCACCCGGTAGGCGGTGAGCTCGGCCCCCGCCGGCAGCGTGCGGCGCGCCGATCCGGTGGTCTCTGAGGAGACCGCGAGGCCGGCGGCGCGGACACCGAGCAGCAGTTCATCGAGTTCCGACAGGCCGGGCAGGGGCCGCATGGAGGCGTCGGCGCCCCCGCGCAGCACGCCCAGCAGGCGCCGCATTTCCTGCAGCGAGGACCGTCCCGTCCCGGCGATGGTGGCGAGTGCGGCGGGCGCGGCCTCAGGATGGGCTGCGGCGGCGTACCGGGCGCCGTCGGCCTGGGTGATGATGACGGAGAGGGAATGGGCCACGATGTCGTGCATCTCGCGGGCGATGCGGGCGCGTTCGTCGCCGGCGGCCAGTTCGCGTTCCTGCTGGGCCTCGATCTCCAGGCGGTGCGCGCGGTCCTCCAGTGCCTGTTCCCGCAGCCGTTTGGTCCGGGTCAGGTCCCCGGCTGTCCAGCTGAACAGGACGAGGACCCAGATGCCCAGGACCAGCACGGCGCCATAGGGCATCGAGGCCAGGGAGGACGAGGTGAGGTTGGCGAAAAAGCGGGTGACCAGCAAGATGGCGCCCAGCATTGCCAATGCCAGCCCGCCCAGGCTCGCCCAGCGCGGGGCGAAGGCCGCCAGGGCGTACAGCACGATCGGCACCGCAATGTCTGCGGGCATGGGCTGCACCGCCAGCGCCCACTGCAGGATGGCCGCGGCGGCAACGAACGCGCCGGCGGCGAGGGTGCGGGTGCGCCGCCAAGCCAGCGGAACGACCAGCGCGGTGCCGAAGACGACGGTCGCCGTGAGGTGGGCCATGCCCGGGCCGGCGCCCGGACGGGCCATCCCCAGCGGCATGGCCACGAACCACAGCACGGCCATGGAGACGAGGTCCACGGCGAACCGGTGCCGGCGGAACCAGTCGTAGACGGAATGCATGATCACGCCTTCCACTGTAGGCGGGCGGCGGCTGTCCGGCGTCCTGCCAGGGGTGGAGCCGGGCCACGCCGATGGACCCGGCGGCCCCGGCTGGTGTCTCATAATGTGGGACCGCTTGCCCATCATGTGGATGGTTTCGCTAGTCTGGAGCCATGAGCGCATCAATTGACATTGCAGTTATTGGCGGCGACGGCATCGGCCCTGAGGTCACCGCGGAGGCCGTCAAGGTCCTGAAAAAGGTCACGGCCGCCGAGGGTGTGGGGCTTAAGCTGACCGAGTACAAGCTCGGCGCCGAGCACTGGCTGGCCACCGGCGAGACGCTGCCGGAGGAAACCATTGACGCCCTGCGCGGCCACGACGCGATCCTCTTTGGCGCGGTCGGAGCGGCCCCCGGCGACACGTCCATCCCCTCCGGGCTGATCGAGCGCGAGATGCTGCTCAAGCTGCGCTTCAGCCTGGACCACTATGTGAACCTGCGCCCGTCGCGCCTGTACGACGGCGTGGCCTCGCCGTTGGCGGACCCCGGCGCCATCGACTTCGTGGTGGTCCGCGAAGGCACGGAGGGGCCCTACGTCGGCAACGGCGGCTCGCTCCGGAAGGGCACCGCGCACGAGGTTGCCACCGAGGTCTCCGTCAACACCGCCTACGGCGTGGAGCGCGTGGTGCGCGACGGCTTCCGCCGCGCCAGCGAACGCCCCCGCAAGAGGCTCACGTACGTGCACAAGCACAACGTGCTGGTCCACGCCGGGCACCTGTGGAAGCGCACCGTGGAGGCCGTCGCCGCGGAGTTCCCCGACGTCACCGTCGACTACCTGCACGTTGACGCGGCCATGATCTTCCTGGTCACCGACCCCGCCCGCTTTGACGTCATTGTCACCGACAACCTCTTTGGCGACATCATCACCGACCTCGCCGCCGCGGTCAGCGGCGGGATCGGCCTGGCCGCCTCCGGAAACCTCAACATGGACCGCACCGCGCCGTCCATGTTTGAGCCGGTCCACGGTTCCGCCCCGGACATTGCCGGCCGGCAGAAGGCGGATCCGACGGCAGCCATCCTCTCCGCGGCGCTGCTGCTGCACCACCTCGGACACCAGGCCGCCGCCGGGCGCATCGAGGCGGCCGTCGCGGCGGACATTGCCACACGCAACCCGGCGTCCCCCCGCACCACCGGCGCCATCGGCGACGCCATCGCCCAGGCCGTCTGACGGCGTCGTGCCGGCGGACGCCGCGACGGACGGGCAGGGGTACGCTTAACACCTAGAGTGAATGCACCGTAACTGAAAAAGTCGGCGCAGGAACACGCATTTTTCGGCACGAACGCCGCCCAGGCTGGAATCACCGACGGCGGGCACAACCATGTGGAGGAAGCATGACCCAGACAGCGCAGCTGGCATTCACCCGGCAGCTGACCACCAACCCGAAGAGCGCCGCCGAGCGCGACGCCGTTTTGGCCAACCCCGGTTTTGGCGACTTCTTCACCGACCACACGGCTGTCGTGGACTACAAGGTGGGTGCCGACGGCCGGGGCGGTTGGAGCAACGCGCGCATTGAACCCTACGGCCCCATCGCCATGGACCCCGCCTCCGCCGTGCTGCACTATGGGCAGGAAATCTTCGAGGGCCTGAAGGCGTACCGGCACGCCGACGGTTCGGTCTGGACGTTCCGCCCCGAGGCCAACGCCGCCCGCTTCAACGCCTCCGCCCGCCGCCTGGCCCTGCCCGAACTGCCCGCCGAGACGTTCATTGAGTCCCTGCGCCAGCTGGTTTCCGCAGACCTGGACTGGGTGCCGACGCAGGACGGCGAATCGCTGTACCTGCGCCCGTTCATGATCGCCACCGAGGCGTTCCTGGGCGTCCGCCCGGCCCGCGAGGTCTCCTACCGCGTCATCGCCTCCCCGGCCGGCAACTACTTCGGCGGCGAGCTCAAGCCCGTCTCCATCTGGCTCTCCACGAACTTTGCCCGTGCGGGTGCCGGCGGCACCGGCGAGGCCAAGTGCGGCGGCAACTACGCCGCGTCGCTGGCCGCGCAGATCGAGGCCGAGGCCCAGGGCTGCAAGCAGGTGCTCTTCCTGGACCCGTTCAACGACAACGCCATCGAGGAACTCGGCGGCATGAACATCTTCTTCGTGTTCAAGGACGGCCGCCTGGTCACCCCGGAGCTCAACGGCCACATCCTGCACGGCATCACGCGCTCCTCCGTCATGCAGCTGGCGGCGGACCGCGGGCTGAAGGTGGAGGAACGCAAGATCACCATCGACGAATGGCGTTCCGGGGTGGCTTCCGGGGAGATCACCGAGGCGTTTGCCTGCGGCACGGCGGCCGTGATCACCCCCATCGGCGAGCTGAAGTCGTCCGAGGGCACCATCGCTTCGCCCGGTTCCGGTGCCGGTGAGGTCACCATGGCCATCCGCGAGCAGCTGCTGGGCATCCAGACCGGCCAGCTCGAGGACCTGCACGGGTGGCTGACCCGCCTGGCCTGACCCCTCCCTCCGCAACTGGGTCGCAGTTATTACCATTTTTCCTCCGTTTTCCGGGGTTTTTCGGTAACAACTGCGACCCAGTTTTTTTATGCACGACGCCGGGTGTCCGGCTTGCGCGGCATCGTCGCCACCGGTGCGCGCGGCTGCGCCATGTCGCTCCGCCGTGCCGTGCGGGGACGTCAATTGATGCGACCAGCTGCCAATCCGTGGTTTCTTTTTTGAAATTGCCGTAGATTATGCTCAGTTGTTTTGCTGCCACGTTGTGGATTCCAGCTGCGGCGACGGACATTTATTATATTGGGGGCTCCGTGGGTATGCATCGAGTATGGAACATTAATGTTGGTGTGGGGCTGGCGGCAGCATTTGGGCTTCTGGCGGCCGGCCTGGCGCCGGCCGGTGCGGCCTCATTGCCCGCGACGGCCAGCCCTACGTCATTGACGGCCATAGGCCCCGATGTCCAGCTGGGTTCAGTTTCCGGCAGCCTGTGGAAAACGCATCTGGCAGTCACCCCGGACGGGAGAACTGCCTACGCTGCGTCAGGCAATGTCAGCAACACCATCGGAGTGTTCAGCATCCCCGGGAACAAGGCCGTCGCCTCCGTCTCCCTCCCTGCCAATGCCGGCTCGCTGGTCGCCAGCCCCGACGGGTCCCGAATCTATGCCAGCCTCACGGGCGGGAACGGCATTGCCGTCATTTCGACGGCGGACAATTCGGTGGTCTCCACCATCGCGCCGGGTGGGACCGGCTCCAATCCGGACCTGGCCTTGACGGCAGACGGGAAAACCCTCCTGGCGCTGGATGGCGTCAACAAGTCGTTGAACTTCATTGACACCGCGGCGTCCGCGCCGGGCGGGGCGTTGTCCTTGGCAACCGAGGCTGAACTCTTCGGGGTGTGGACCACCCCGGACAGTACACAGGCCTACATTGCCACTGGCAGCGGCTACAACGCGCAGGGCGTTCGCACCTTTGACATTGAAGTCATGGACCTGGCGACGCGGACGGTGCTCCGCAGGGTCCCCTCATGTCCCTTTGTACGCGCCATAGCCTTCAGCCCCGACGGCCGGAAAGCCTACGTTGGCTGTGAAACCGGTGAAGTTTCCGTGTTGGATACGGTCGGTGGAACTGTGGCCAAGTCGCTGAGACCGGGATTCAAGGTGCAGTATGCCCAGCTTGGGGGCAGCGGCACCAAGGTCCTGGTCGCCGGGGCCGTTGACGACAGGGTTGCGGAAATTGACATCGCTACGGACACAGTGACCGGCACAGTCTCGACAGCCTCACAGATCCTGGGACTTGCCGTGCCGCGGGCGGGCACCAACGCATATGTGGTGCGGCGCGAAGGCCAAACGCTGACCATGCTCTCCCCAATGACGGTGACTAATGCGCGCCCGGCTGTTTTCACGGACCGCATCTTTGGTGCCGACCGCTATGAGACTGCTGTCGCCGTTTCACGCGAGTACTTTGTAGGCGCCGGTACCGTTTATGTTGCCACGGGGGAGCAGTTTGCCGATGCACTGGCTGCCGCGCCGGCTGCCAACAAGGAGTATGCACCCTTGTTGCTAACCCGAAGCCGCAGCCTGCCCCCCGTGGTCCAGGACGAGATCATCCGGCTCAAACCCGGCAAGGTCGTGGTGGTTGGCGGTGAAGGGGCAGTGTCGGCCGCAGTTTTCCAGGATTTGAAGAAACTGGTCCCCAACACCATCCGGCGGTCGGGGGCGGACCGCTACGCCACGGCCCGGGCCGTGGTTGCGGGCGCATTCCCAAGCGCACAATCGATTGCCCTGGTAACGGGTGCGGATTACCCCGACGCACTGTCCGCGGCCGCGTTGGGCCCGGTCCTTCTCGTGCCGCCCGGGACCACACGCCTGGACGTCTCCACCATGACCCTTCTGGGGCAACTCAAGGCCGCCTCCGTGTATATCGTAGGTGGTTCCGGCGTCGTATCCACCAGCATCGAGAAGCCCCTGCGGGACAAATTCATCCAGGTCTACCGCTTCGGTGGCACGAACCGCTTTGAAACCAACCAGCTTGTGAACGCCGCGTCCTTTGCTCCCGCGAGCGACCGCACGTATTACGTCTCAGGCTGGAACTTCCCTGACGCGCTGACCATTTCCGCCGTGATGCCAAGCCACCAGGGCCAGGCTTACATGGTTCAGCCCAACTGCCTCCCGGCGGGCGTCCTGAAGGCGGTTTCGGGCACCACTGCCGCCACGCGGGTGACATTGCTCGGTGGCTCAGCAGTCGTGGGCGATGCCGTCGCGTTCGGTCAGGGCTGCTGACGGCAGGTGGTCGCCGCACGGACCTTGCACATCGAGGGCCTGCGTGGACCATCATTGTCCCCGGCGGGGACAGGATGATCGTTCATCCCTCATGCCAGGAAATTCGAACGGGGGTCAATGACCGCAAAAAGGTGGAACCGCGCAGTTTTTCAGCGCTCAGGCGATGTCGGGATGCCGGCAACCGGGACTGTGGCGATTTTGCCGGCCGGATCCCCGATTTCTCACGGCCACCATGTACTGGCGTGCGGTGTCCAACGCCATGGTGGAGTCTGCACGGAAGTATCGCGCCTACGTGCTGAATATCCCTGATGCTGGCGGATAGGCAACCGCAGCCGGCACCTGGCCGGGTCTTTGACCTGCGGCGCCAACCGCCGGTGTTGCCTCGGGCGCGAACCATGCCCACGCCCGGTCAGGCGGTGCCTTGGCTGCAAAAATGACGGCCCTTGATTCTCCTGATTGCTCCGAGCGGGTTGGTTGCTGCCATGACGAATGAGCTGCGCCGGCCGGCAACGTCGGAGCCTGGCGTCACGGGCGCCAGCGCCACGGCCCGCTCCTTAATCCGGCTGGCGTGACAAGGTTGTTAACAGAAGCAAGTTGTCAACAGAAGCAAACCGCACGGGGCCGTAGTGGTGGGCATGGCCACGATGACGCACCGTGGCCGTGCCAATTTCATTGTGACCGGAAAGGCGTCAACGCTGAATTGGACGCCACGCCCGGCCAACGGGATCGGCAATTATGCCGGAACAATTGTCATTGGCGGGTACGACAGGTCGGGACCAACCATCAGGTTGCACATCACCCCTGACAGGCCATGGACCATATCGCCATGGACCATATCGGTCGCCAGTGTGCCGGCCCCACCCACTGACGGCACGCAAAACGTGAGTGGAAAAGGCGACGCAGTTTTCAATTGCATCGGGAACGCAGGGACTGCCAGGCCGGGGCATAACTGGACGGGTAAATTAATTGTGAGCATGACCCGCATCGACGGCAGCTGGAGCGCCGCAATGGGATGGCGGCAAGAAACAGGTTCAGTACAATATTGTCGTTTCCCGGAGACGGTCAAATGCCATGGGGAAACCTCATTCTGGAATAGACTGACACACATGCGCATAGCCCGTTTTGTAGTCGACAATGACCCGATGTACGGCCTGGTGGAGGGGGAGTCCGGCAGTGAAGTTGTCACTGTCATCAAGGGCGATCCCTTTTTCAACGGCGTGGAGCGGACCACCATCAGGTACCCGCTGGAGGACGTGCGCCTTGTGGCCCCGATCATCCCGCGCAGCAAGGTGGTGGGCGTGGGCCGGAACTTTGCCGAACACGCCCGTGAGCTGGGCAACGAGATTCCCGTCCACCCGCTGCTCTTCCTCAAGCCCAACACGTCGGTGGTGGGTCCCGGGGAGCCGGTCGTCATGCCGGCATTCTCCGAGGAAATCTCCTACGAGGCCGAGCTGTGCGTCGTGATCGGGCGCATTTGCAAGGACGTGCCGGAGGAGCGCGCGGATGAAGTCATCTTTGGCTACACCTGCGGCAACGACCTCACCGCGCGCGACGTCCAGAAGGGCGATGGCCAGTGGGCCCGCGCGAAGGGCTTTGACACGTCCGCCCCGCTGGGCCCGTGGATTGAAACCGAGCTGGACCCCGAAGAGCTGCGCATCCTGGGCTGGCTGAACGGCGAACTCCGCCAGGACGGCAACACCAACCAGATGGTCCGCAGTGTCCGCGAGCTGGTCTCGATCGTCTCGCGCGCGTTCACCCTGCTGCCCGGCGACGTCATCATGACCGGCACCCCCGCCGGAGTCGGGCTGGTCACGGACGGTGACCGCTACGAGATTGAAATTGAGGGCATCGGCCGCCTGTCCAACCCGATTGTCCGCCGCTAGGGCGATGCCCCTGTCCCGCGTACGACGCCGGGCCCTCCTTCGGCGTTGAGGTCACCGTTGGTGCCCGGCGGCCGTGTCGATGGCTGCCGCGTGCCCGGCCCATTGGTCCGAGGCGGGCAGGATTCCCGTCCACCCCAACAGCAGGTAGCCGAATCCCGTCACGCACGGTGATAGGGGAGTGGCGCCAAGGGACAGGAGGTCCTGCGCGCTGCCGGCCCGCCCGAGCAGTTCCGTGGGCACCGCGACCATGAAGTACCCCAGCAGGGCGGCATTGATGCCGGCGGAAACCAATCCGGCCGAGACCGCCGTCGGCACCCTGCGGCTGACCGCCGGGGAGGCGAATGAACTGTTTCTCTTGGTGGAAAGGTCGTGAAGGAGGCGCGCTGCACCTGAATCCCGGCGATGCCGGTGTCACGACCTGGGAGTACACGTTCGTGGCTGTCCGCGAAGACCTCTGAGGGGCAATCCTTGGCGGGATGCCTGTGGTCCGCACCACGGCGGCGTGACCGGCGTCGTAGTACCATTGACAAGTCCTTTGCGCCCCCACCCGCCGCCAACGCGTGATCTGGGGGCTTTTTGCAGGGCACCCGCCGATCGTAAGGACTTTCGCGTGTCACAAAACGCCACCGACACTGCCGCGCCCGCGGCCGGATCCATCACGGGGGAGGGCTACCAGCGCACGCTGTCCCGGCGCCACGTGACCATGATCGCCATGGGCGGGGCCATCGGCGTCGGCCTGTTCATGGGTGCCGGCGGCCGGCTGGCCTCGACCGGCCCGGCGCTGATCTTCTCCTACGCCATTGCCGGCGCCATTGCCTACCTGCTGATGCGGGCACTGGGCGAGCTGGTCATGTACCGGCAGACCTCCGGTTCCTTTGTGTCCTATGCGGGCGAGCTGTTCGGCAGGAAGGGTGCGTACCTGTCCGGCTGGATGTACTTCATCAACTGGGCCATGACGGGCGTGGCCGAGCTGATCGCCATCGGCCTGTACTTCCAATACTTCTTCCCCGGGGTCCCCGTTGAGGCCAGCGCCCTGTGCGCACTGGCACTGCTCGTGGCGGTGAACCTGCTCAGCGTCAAGGCCTTTGGCGAATTTGAGTTTTGGGCCTCGTGCCTGAAGGTGGCCGCCATCGTGATGTTCCTGGTGGTCGGCACCGTCATGGTTGCCATGAACGCCCAGGTGGGCGGCCAGCATGCCACCGTCAGCAACCTCTTCAGCGCCCACGGCGGCATGTTCCCCCAGGGCGGGCTCGTCATGATCCTGGTGCTGAACGCCGTCATCTTTGCCTACAACGCCATTGAACTGGTGGGCATCACGGCCGGCGAGATGGAGGACCCCGCGCGCGAGGTGCCCCGCGCCATCCGAGCCGTGGTGGTCCGCATCGTGATTTTCTATGTCGGTTCCGTGACGCTGCTGGCGATGATCATGCCCTCGGACCACTACAAGTCCGGTGAGAGCCCCTTTGTCACAGTGTTCGCCTCCATGGGGCTCGGCTGGGTGGGCTCCGTCATGAACTTTGTGGTCATCACCGCAGCCCTGTCGTCCTGCAACACGGGCCTGTACTCGATCGGGCGCATCTTCCGCACCATGGCCAACAACGGGCACGCGCCGCAGTGGCTGACCAAGATGTCCGCGCGCCACGTGCCCTACGCCGCCATCCTGGCCATCGCCGCGGTCTACGTTGTCGGCGTGGGGGCCAACGTGCTGCTCGGTGGAACGCACGCCTTCGACCTCGCCCTCAACACCGCCTCCATCGGCGTGATCTTCACCTGGGGCTCCATCTTCGCCAGCCAGATCATGCTGCGGCACAAGAAGGGCAAGGTCTCCAAGCTGCCCATGCCGGGATCGCCCTGGACCAGCTGGGCAGGCCTGGCGGCGCTGCTGGCCATCACCGTGCTGATCGGCTTTGACACCATGACCGGGCCCGACGGCGCCGTCTTCCACCTGGGCCTGTGGACGCTCTGCGCCATCCCGGTCTTCGCCGCGATGCTGTGGTTCGGCTGGCGGTTCGTGAAGGACAACGAGCCCGCGAACGAGCTGTTCACCTGACCCTGCGGCATGTGGCGATTCGCGGCCGAGCCGTCACTTGTGGCGGCTTTGACGCTCCATGGCCGCCACGAGTGACGGGTCGTGGCGGCTTTGACGCTCCGTGGCCGCCACGAGTGACGGGTCAGCGCCCCGCAGGCAGGCCTCCCGGCATCGCGGGCGCCAGGTGGTTTGCTTCAAGGTCTAAACTGGGAACATCATGACTAACGCAGCCCAAATCCCCACTGTCACCGCTGAAACCCCCGTCCGGGTACGGTTTTGCCCCTCGCCCACCGGAACCCCCCACGTCGGGCTGATCCGCACGGCGCTGTTCAACTGGGCATACGCCCGCCACACCGGCGGCAAGCTCATTTTCCGCATCGAGGACACCGACGCGAAGCGGGACAGCGAGGAAAGCTTCCTCCAGCTGTTGGACGGGCTCAACTGGCTCGGCATCGACTGGGACGAGGGCGTGGAAAAGGGCGGCCCGGACGCGCCCTACCGCCAGTCCCAGCGCGGGGACATCTACCAGGACGTGATTGCCAAGCTGGTGGCCGGCGGGCACGTCTATGGGTCCTATTCCACCCCGGAAGAGGTCGAGGCGCGCCACAAGGCGGCCGGCCGGGACATCAAGCTGGGCTACGACAACTTTGACCGCGACCTCACACCGGAGCAGATCGCCGCGTTCAGGGAAGAGGGCCGCAAGCCCGCGCTGCGGTTGCGCATGCCGGATGCGGACATCACCTTCACCGACCTGGTCCGGGGCGAGATCACCTTCAAGGCAGGATCAGTCCCGGACTACGCCCTGGTCCGTCCCAACGGCGCGCCGCTGTACACGCTGGTGAACCCGGTGGACGACGCCCTCATGGGTGTCACCCACGTGCTCCGCGGCGAGGACCTGCTCTCCTCCACCCCCCGCCAGGTGGCCCTGTACGCGGCCCTGTACGACGTGGGCGTGGCCAAGTACATGCCGCTGTTCGGCCACCTGCCCTACGTCATGGGTGCCGGCAACAAAAAGCTCTCCAAGCGCGACCCCGAGTCGAGCCTGTTCCTGCACCGGGACCGGGGCTTCATCCCCGAGGGGCTGCTGAACTACCTGGCCCTGCTGGGCTGGTCGCTCTCCGCCGACCGGGACATCTTCACGGTCGAGGAGCTCGTGGCCAACTTCGACATCCACGACGTCCTGGGCAACCCCGCCCGCTTCGACATCAAAAAGGCCGAGGCCATCAACGGCACCCACGTGCGCATGCTCGAGCCCGCCGACTTCCGCAACCGACTGGTCCCGTACCTGCAGGCCGCCGGCGTGGTGGGGGAGACCCTGACCGACCGTGAGAATGAGATCCTCACCGAGGCCGCCCCGCTGGTCCAGGAACGCATCACCCTCCTGGGCGAGGCCCCCGAGATGCTCTCCTTCCTGTTCAAGAAGGACGACGCCGTTGACGTCGCCGACGACGCCCGCAAGGGCCTCCCCGAGAACCTCACGGAGGTCCTTGACGCCGCGCTGGCAGCGCTGGAAACCGTCGCCGACTGGACGGCCGGGAACATCCAGGCCGCCCTCCGGGAGGCGCTGGTTGAGGGCCTGGGCGTCAAGCCGCGGCTGGCCTTCGGCCCCGTCCGCACGGCCGTGTCCGGCCGGCGCATTTCCCCGCCGTTGTTCGAGTCGATGGTCATCCTGGGCAGGGACTCCTCGCTGGCCCGCCTCAAGGCCTTCCGGGGCTAGGGCTTGGACGCCAGCGCTACGCACAACACCGCTGTTCGGGGCGCCCCCGCGGCCCCGGTCAGGGGTGTCTTGTTTGACATAGACGACACCCTGGTCGACCTGCATGCGGCCATGAAGGACGCCATGATTGCGGCGAGCCGGCCGCTGCTGCCGGACTTCGGCGCGGCGGACTGGGACGGCTTCGCGGCGCTGTACATGGCGGATGTGCACAGGTACTACGACCGTTATGTGGCCGGCGAGTTCACGTTCGGCGAGCAGCGCGGTTTGCGGGCCCGTGCCGTGTTCGCGCATTTCGGCACGCCCGGCTTCGACGCCCGTGCGGAGCAGGACTGGATCGAGGACTTTGAACGGGCGCAGCCGCACCACATCAGGGCCTACCCGGACGTGGTGCCGGCCCTGGACGCGCTGGATGCTGCCGGCATCCCGTACGGTGCCGTCAGCAACAATGTCCACGACTACCAGCGCGCCAAGCTGGACCACGCCGGGCTGCAGCGCATCTCCATCCTGGTGGGAATCGACACGGTCAACGCGGCCAAGCCGGAACCGAAAGTCTTCTTGGAAGGCTGCCGCCTGCTGGGCACCGGCCCGGCGGAAACGCTGTACGTGGGGGACAACTACCTGGTTGACGGTGAAGGCTCCGCCGCGGCGGGCCTGCAGGCCGTCTGGCTGGACCGGAAAGGTGCGGGTGCACCGTCGGGCAGTGCCGCAGGATGCGGGGCGGCGGAGGGCATCCGCACGGTGGCCGGACTCGGGGAACTGGGCGCACTCACCGGCCCGCGGCGGCTGTGATGCACGCCTCGGCCCGAATGCGCCGCCCGGTTTTGGTGTCTGGCGAAGTCTCAGGTATAGTTTTATCCCGGCGCGAGGGCCGCTGAAGGACCGGGGAAACCCGCGGATTTCACGGCAGAACGTGCCTTTGGGATATGGTGTAATTGGCAACACATCGGTTTCTGGTACCGACATTCTAGGTTCGAGTCCTGGTATCCCAGCGCTTGTAAAAGCTGCCTTTTCGATTGGCATGCAAGGCAAAATTCGGGTAACGTTTCCGGAGTTCGCAGAGCAATAAATCGAATGTATTAGGGCCCCATCGTATAGCGGCCTAGTACGCTGCCCTCTCACGGCGGTAACGCGGGTTCGAATCCCGCTGGGGTCACCAGCAAGGCCGGGAAACCACAGGTTTCCCGGCCTTTTTGCATGCCCGGCCCCTTTTGCTTTCCGTGCCTTTGGTTTGTATTGCCCATTGAACTGGCATGATGAAGCAGTGAGCCCAACCAATTCAGGCAATGCCACGGACAACGGCGCCGGCGCCCGCGTGCAGGAGGCCGCGGTTTCGCTGCTGGAGCAGGTACGCGGCGAACTTGCATCGCTGCAGCTTCCGCTGGAGCTCCCGGGCGCGGCAGACGCCCGCCGGACCGCCGCCCGTGCCGCCGGGCAGTTGGACGACTACATCCTGCCGCGCTACCGCAGCCTGGACGCCCCGCTGCTGGCCGTCGTCGGCGGTTCCACGGGGGCCGGCAAATCGACGCTGGTCAACGCCCTGGCCGGGCACCCCGTCACCCGGGCCGGCGCCATCCGCCCCACCACCCGCCAGCCGGTGCTCCTGCACCACCCCGCGGACGCCGCCTGGTTCACGTCCACGCGCGTCCTGCCCACGCTGGCCCGCATCCACGGCGAACTGGCCGGTGCCGGCACGCCCGCCACCCGGGCCGGCGCCACGCCGGACCCTTCGGCGATGCAGTCCCTGGTCCTCGTGGCCGACCAGGCGGTGCCGGAGGGCGTGGCCCTGCTGGATGCCCCGGACGTGGACTCCGTCGCCGACGGCAACCGCCAGCTTGCCTCGCAGCTGCTCGCCGCCGCGGACCTGTGGCTGTTCGTCACCACGGCCAACCGCTACGCCGACGCCGTGCCGTGGAAGCTGCTGGTGGACGCAGCCTCGCGCGACATCCTGGTGGCCGTGGTCCTCGACCGTGTCCCGCCCGGCGCCGAGGACGAGGTCGCCGCGGACCTGCGCGCCATGCTCACCCGCGAGGGGCTCGCGGAGTCGAAGTTGTTTGTGGTGCCCGAGACCGCACTGGACCCGCTGGGGATGCTCCCGCCCGCCGGCACCGCCCCCATGGCCGCCTGGCTGGGGGACATCGCTGCGGACGCCGCCGGCCGCGCGGAAATCGCCCGCCGCACCCTCAATGGCACCGTCCGCTCCCTGTCCGGCAAGGTGTCGGCCCTGGCGGAGGCGGCCCGCGACCAGGACGACGCCGGCCGGCAGCTGTCGGACGATGTCACCGCAGCGTTCACCGACGCCCAGGCACGGATTTCCAAGGCGACCAGCGGCGGTTCCCTGCTGCGGGGGGAGGTACTGGCCCGCTGGCAGGACTTCGTGGGCACCGGCGACTTCTTCCGGGCCCTGGAAAACGGGATCGGCCGGGTCCGGGACCGGATCGGCGCCTTCTTCCGGGGCCAGCCGCCGCCGGCGGTGAAAGTGGAGGCAGCCATTGGGACGGGCCTGCGGGCCGTCATCGTCGATCAGGCGTCCCATGCCGCCGAGGACGCCGACCAGCGCTGGCGTGCCGACCCCGCCGGGCGCGCACTGCTGGGCACGGACGACCTTTCCGGAACCACGCCGGGGTTCCCCGCCGAGGTGGCCGCCGAGATCCGCGCCTGGCAGGGTGACGTGCTGGCGATGATTCGTGCCGAGGGGGCGGCCAAACGGTCGCAGGCCCGCTGGCTGTCCTTCGGGGTGAACGGGCTGGGCGTGGTGCTGATGATCACCGTCTTTTCGCTCACCGGGGGACTGACGGGCGCCGAGATCGGGATTGCCGGGGGCACCGCCGTCGTCGGCCAAAAAGTGCTCGAAGCCGTGTTTGGCGAGGATGCCGTGCGGCGCCTGGCCCACGAGGCCAGGCAGTCGCTGGAAACGCGGTGCACGGCACTGCTGGAACACCAGCAGCAGCGCTTCCTGGAGCGGATCGGGCCGGTGCTGGACGGCACGGCGGCGGACCGGCTGGAGGGGCTGGCCGTGGAACTGGCGAAACTGGGGGAGGGCGCATGAGCCGGCACCGCAACGCACGCACGGAATCGGCCCTGGCAGGCAGGCTCGCGGCGCTGAACGAGGCGCGGGAACTGGGCGAAGGCCGCCTGGACGACGCCGTACTGCAGCGGGTGTACGACGTGCTGGAGCGGGCCTCTTCACGGCGCTCCCTCAGCGCGGAGCACACCGTGGTGGGATTTTTCGGGGCCACCGGCAGCGGGAAGTCGTCCCTGTTCAACGCCGTGGCGGCGACGGACGCCGCCCGCGTGGCCGTCCGCCGGCCCACCACCAGCGAAGCCCTGGCCATGGTGTGGCAGCCCGACGGCAGCGCGCCGCTGCTGGACTGGCTGGAGGTGTCGGAGCGGCGCGGGGGCGGCCCGGTGCCCGGACTGACGGACGGGGGCGGCGGCCTGGTCCTCCTGGACCTGCCCGACTTTGATTCCGTGCACCGCGGCCACCGCGAAACCGCCGAGCGGCTGGCCGGGCAGGTGGACGTGCTGGTCTGGGTGGTCGACCCGCAAAAGTACGCCGACGCCGCGATCCACAACGACTTCATCCGGCCGTTTTCCGCGCACGCCGCCGTCACGCTGGTGGTGCTTAACCAGGTGGACCGCCTCGCGTTGTCCGAGGTGAAGCCGGTGGTGGCATCGCTGTCCTCCATCCTGGACCGCGACGGCCTGGGAAAGGTCTCGGTGCTGGGCGTTTCCGCGGTGACCGGCGAGGGCGTGGACCGGCTGCGCCGCGAGGTGGCCGCCGTCGTGAAGGCGAAGCAGGCACAGTCTGCCCGGCTGGCAGCGGACGTTGCCGTCGCGGCGGGCCACCTGGAAGAGGCGGCCGGTGCCGGTGTGGCCGCCGGGGTCCGCCAGCAGGACCGCACGGCCCTGGCGGCCGGGCTGGCGGATGCCGCCCATGTGGACACGGTGGTGTCCGCCGTGCGCACCTCCTACCGGCTGGAGGCCGTGAGGCGGACAGGCTGGCCCGTGACGCGGTGGATGTCCCGGTTCCGCAAGGACCCGCTGCGCCGCCTGGGACTACGCCGGGAAGGGCCCGCCGAGGTGAACCGGACATCGCTGCCGCCGGCAGGTGCGGCGGGACAGGCCCGGCTCGATTCGGCCGTGCGCGACTTTGCCGACGCGGCCAGCGACGGCGCTGCCGGGCCCTGGCGCGCGTCGATCCGGGCCGCCGCGCGCAGCAACCGCGAGGCGCTGCCCGACGCGCTGGACCAGGCCGTGGCCTCCGCAGACCTGAAGGCCACCAAGCGGGCCTGGTGGTGGCCGGTGTTTTCGGTTGTCCAGTGGCTGGCCCTGCTGGTGGCTGTGGGCGGACTCGTGTGGCTGGGCGTGCTGGCGGCCCTGGGCTATTTCCAGCTGCCGGTCCCTCAGGTTCCGCGTGAGCAGGGCTGGCCGCTGCCCACCCTCATGGTTGCCGCCGGCGTGGTGGCGGGCATCCTCTTGGCCGTGACGTCCAAGTTCCTGTCCGCAGCGGGTGCCCGGGGCCGGGCTGCCTTCGCACGGCGCCGGTTGCGCGGCGGCATTGCCGATGTGGCGCAGTCACTCGTGGTGGGCCCCGTGGAAGCCGAAACAGCGCGTTACGCCAGGTTCCAGGAAGCCCTCAACGCGGCCCGGTGACAGGGTGCACGGGGGCCGGGACCAGGTGGCCGGGCCTGTCTGGCCCCTACCCCAGCGCGTCGCGGCACTTGAGGAGCGTGCGCAGGTTGCGGGTCGTCGTCGTGCTTTTGTTTTTTTCCTTGGCGGTCAGCTTGCTGAACGGCGAGTCGAGGGTGCCTCCGACGGGTGCCGGCCAGGCGAGTGCCTCGGGCGAGAGCCTGGCCAGTTCGACGCCGGCGAGCCCGCCTCCCAGCGTTTCCAGCTCGTCGAGGATGGCAGGGTCGGAGGAGAGCGTGACGTAGCTGTGCCGGGCCTTGTTGTCCGGCGGGAAGGGGCAGGCCTCGATGATGGCCGCCAGGCGGTCGCGGTCGAGGACCACCACCCGGGCGTCGTAGCCGAAGCGGTCGCGCAGGCACACCTCCACCAGGTCCTTCAGCTCCGGTGCCGTGGCCTCGGCTGCGCACACGAAGTTGCCGGAGGCGAGCAGCGTCTTCACGCCCGTGACGGGCAGGGGCTCCAGTGCCAGGCGGAGATCGGCCATCTTGATGTTGATGCCGCCGACGTTGATGCCGCGCAGGAACACCGCGTAGTTGCTCATGGCAAAAACCCTACCGTCCCGGCCACCCCAGGTGGGGCGGCCGGGGTGGAACGGGCCGCTACTGTGTCGCGGCGGGCGTGTTGCCGAGCGTCACCTCCAGCGTTGTGGCGGTGCTGCCACGCTGCACGGTGACGTTGATCCGCTGGCCCGGCGAGTCGGCGCGCAGGGCCGCCACGAGGTCCGTGACGTCGTTGACCGGGGTGCTGCCCACGCGGGTGATGACGTCCCCGGGTTTCATGCCGGCCGCGGCGGCCGGGCCGCCGGAGGCGACATTGATGACCAGGGCGCCGTTCGTCGTTGGCAGCCTGAATTCCTGTGCGGTTTGGGGGGAGATGTCGCTGAGGCTGACGCCGAGGAAGGCGTGCTTCACCGTGCCGTTCTTCAGCAGCTGGTCCGCCACCTCGGTGACGGTGGAGGCCGGGGTGACAAAGCCGATCGCCACGGCCCCGGAGCTTGGCGGCAGGTAGGCCTCGGACAGGCCGATGACCTGGGCCTGCGCGTTGCTGACCGCGCCCCCGGAATTGCCGGGCGAAATGGGTGCGTCGGTCTGGATGAGGTTGATCATGCCTTCGGGTGCCTCGGACGACGGCGGGATGTCACGGTGCAGCCCGGAGATGATCCCGGCCGTCACGGTGTTGTCCAGACCCAGCGGGCTGCCGATGACCACGCACAGGGAGCCAACCACCGGCGGCGTTGACGCGAACGTGGGCACCGGCAGTCCCGTGCGGTCGGCGCGGATCACGGCGACGTCGTCCACGTTGTCCACGCCGAGCACCCGGGCGGACGCCTGCTTGCCGTCCGCGAACTGCACCTGGACGGTGGTGAACGGTTGCTTCTGCGAGTCCTCAACCACGTGGGCGTCGGTGACAATGGTGCCGTCGCTGCGATAAACCACCCCGCTGCCGAGGCCGACCTGCGTTTGGACGGTGACGACCGCCGGTTCAATCTTCTGGACAATGGCCGGCACGGCCGGCAGGCCCTCGTTGACTGGACCGCTCCCGGTCCCGGTTGCCGGCGCCGACGCTGACGGCGGGTCTGACGCGGGACTTGACGGCGCGGGGGCCGTTGCCCCGGATGGCGGGGCCGATGCGTTGTTGTGGGTGGTGACGGCGGTGCATCCGGCCGTGCCGGCCATGAGGCCGGCGGCCATGACGGCCGCAAATATGGTGCGGCCAATGGTTTGCATGGCCGGCTCCTCTCGGCCCCGGGCGTGCCCGTGCCTGAACGGAAGCGGTTTCCCGGCAACGGTTTCAGGGGCAAAAATGGTTCAGGAGCCACACCGGGCTCCTGAATCAAATCAATCTGGCGGCGGCTGCGCTGGGCGCAGCCGGGTTTCCGCTATGCCCCGGTGGGGGTGTGGTGGTGCGTGTGCTGGCGGGCCTCCACGCTGAGCGGGGCAGCCCAAAGGGAAGCGGCCAAGGAGATGAGGCCAAGGGTCCATGCCGTGGTTGCCGTCCCGGAGACGGCCGCGAAGCCGAACATCCACGGTGAAACAATCATCAGCAGCCCCAGGGCCACCTTGACGTACTCCATCACTACCAGGTCAGGCATTGCCAGGCTGATCAGTGCGGCAATGACCATCGCCGCTCCAAGGACCATCAATGCGCTGGCGCCTGCCACCGACGACATGCTGGAAAATGCGGCAAATGCGGCAACAACACCCGCGCCGAGCGTTACCCAGTCCTGCCAACGAGTCCAAGCCTTCATGGATCTCATCCTCCTACTATTCAGGTTGCCTTTTGTGTGACTTCAAGGTTCAACCTTTCCTACACTTCCGTTCTACGCTTGATCGCACCAAGGTTCAATGGGTCGCTTCCGGGGCCGGTGCGAAGGCGCCACGGACCGCGGATCGAACTCCGCCGCGGGGCTGGTGGGGCCCGCGGTGCGGACTATTCGGCGCTCTTGCGCAGGGCTTCGGTCAGGATGCGGGAAGCGTTGCAGACCACCTCGGCGTGCAGTCGCCCGGGCTGGCGGGTGAGGCGTTCAATGGGTCCGGAAATCGAGACGGCGGCGATCACGCGGCCGGACGGGCCACGCACCGGGGCGGAGACCGAGGCGACCCCGGGCTCACGTTCGCCCAGGCTCTGGCCCCACCCACGGCGTCGTACGCCGGCCAGCACGGTGGGGGTGAAACGGGCGTTGTGCAGGCCCTCGAGCAGGCGTTCGTGGTCCTCCCAGGCGAGCAGTACCTGTGCGGCCGAGCCGGCCTTCATGGTCAGCTGCGTGCCCACGGGGATGGTGTCGCGCAGGCCGATGGGGCGCTCGGCGGAGGCCACGCACACGCGGGAGTCGCCCTGGCGGCGGAAGATCTGTGCGCTCTCGCCGGTGGAGTCGCGCAGCTGCAGCAGGACGGGGCCGGCGGCGGCAATGAGCCGGTCCTCGCCGGCCGCGGACGCCAGCTCCACGAGCCGGCTGCCCAGCACAAAGCGGCCCTGCATGTCGCGGCTGACCAGCCGGTGGTGCACCAGTGCCAGCGCCAGCCTGTGCACGGTGGGGCGGGCCAGGCCGGTGGCCGCGACCAGCTGCGCCAGGGTGGTGGGGCCGGCCTCCAGTGCATCAAGCACCAGGGCTGCTTTATCGATGACGCCAACGCCGCTAGAATTGTCCATGTAATGATATTGACGTCTCAGCATGTGAGATGCAAATCGACGGGCTGGCATCCGCACGGGCAACGCTGCGACAGTGGAAACATACAAACCACCGAGCACTGTCCACGCCTGCCGATTCCATGGGCGGGACGGGCCCAACCGAGGAAGGGAGCTGGCCGTGACCGAGGCAACCACACCCGATGCACAAGGCTCAGCACAGACGCCGTCGGCCCCGCGCAGGGCTGCGAAGACGCTGGCGGAAAAAGTTTGGCGGGACCACGTGGTCAAGCAGGGCGAGGGTGCGGGCGACGCCGCCCAGCCGGACCTCCTCTACATCGACCTCCACCTCGTCCACGAGGTCACCTCCCCGCAGGCCTTTGAGGGGCTGCGCCTGGCCGGCCGCCCGCTGCGCCGCCCGGACCTGACCATCGCCACCGAGGACCACAACACCCCCACGCTGGCCATCGACAAGCCCATCGCAGACCTGACCAGCCGCACCCAGATCCAGACGCTGCGCAACAACTGCAAGGAATTCGGCGTCCGGCTGCACTCCCTGGGCGACGCCGAACAGGGCATCGTCCACGTGGTCGGCCCGCAGCTTGGGCTGACCCAGCCGGGCATGACAGTGGTCTGCGGCGACTCCCACACCTCCACGCACGGGGCCGTCGGCGCGCTCGCCTTCGGCATCGGCACCTCCGAGGTGGAGCACGTCATGGCCACCCAGACCCTGCCGCTGAAACCGTTCAAGACCATGGCCGTCAACGTCGAGGGCACCCTGCGCCCCGGCGTCAGCTCCAAGGACATCATCCTGGCGATCATCGCCAAGATCGGCACCGGCGGCGGGCAGGGCTACGTCCTGGAATACCGCGGCTCGGCCATCCGCGCCCTGTCCATGGACGCCCGCATGACCATCTGCAACATGTCCATCGAGGCCGGTGCCCGCGCCGGCATGATCGCCCCCGATGAAACCACCTTTGAGTTCCTCAAGGGCCGCCCCCACGCACCGGCCGGCGCCGATTGGGATGCCGCCGTCGAGTACTGGAAGTCGCTGGCCACCGAGGGCGACGCCGAGTTTGACGCCGAGGTGTTCCTGGACGCCAACACGCTGGAACCGTTTGTCACCTGGGGCACCAACCCCGGCCAGGGCGTTTCCCTGAACGACACCGTTCCCTCACCCGAGTCCTTCGGCGACGAGAACGCAAAGGCGGCCGCCGAGCGCGCCCTGGCCTACATGGACCTCGAGGCCGGCACGCCCATGAAGGACATCCGCGTGGACACCGTCTTCCTGGGCTCGTGCACCAACTCGCGCATCGAAGACCTGCGCGCGGCGGCGGACATCATCCGCGGCCGCGAAAAGGACCCCAACGTGCGCATGATGGTGGTCCCGGGCTCGGCCCGCGTCCGCCTGGAGGCCGAGGCGGAGGGCCTGGACCAGGTGTTCCTGGACTTCGGAGCCGAATGGCGCTTCGCCGGCTGCTCCATGTGCCTGGGCATGAACCCGGACCAGCTGGAGCCGGGCGAGCGCTGCGCGTCCACGTCCAACCGCAACTTCGAGGGCCGGCAGGGCAAGGGCGGGCGCACCCACCTGGTCTCGCCCGTCGTCGCGGCCGCCACTGCGGTACGCGGCACGCTGAGCTCGCCGTCGGACCTTGAGCCTGCCGCTTCCGCGTCCACATCCGCCAGCAACGTAGCGTAAGGAGCTCATCCATGGAAAAGTTCTCCACCCACACCGGCATTGGTGTTCCGCTGCGCCAGAGCAACGTCGACACCGACCAGATCATCCCCGCCGTCTACCTAAAGCGCATCACCCGCACGGGCTTCGAGGACGCGCTTTTCGCCAGCTGGCGCAAGAACCCGGAGTTCATCCTCAACCAGGAGCCGTTCAACGCCGGATCCGTGCTGGTGGCCGGCGCGGACTTCGGCACCGGTTCCTCCCGTGAGCACGCCGTCTGGGCGCTGAAGGACTACGGCTTCAAGGCCGTGCTGTCCTCCCGCTTTGCCGACATCTTCCGCGGCAACTCCGGCAAGCAGGGCCTGGTGGCGGCCGAGGTGGCCCAGGACGACATCGAGCTGATCTGGAAGGTCCTCGAGCATGCCCCGGGCACCGAAGTCACCGTTGACCTGGTGGACAAGATGGTCACGGCCGGCTCCGTTGTGGCACCGTTCCAGATCGACGACTACACCCGCTGGCGCCTGCTCGAGGGCCTGGACGACATCGGCCTGACACTTCGCGACGAACCGGCCATCACGGCCTTCGAGGCAACCCGGCCGTCCTTCAAGCCGACCACGCTGCCTGCCAAGAGCTGACTTCCGGCCCCGCAGCGCCCGGGCTCGGGCCGGCTCCCCGCCGTCGGCAGGACAGCCGTGGCGGGTTGACGCCGGCACCGGGCGGGATCGCCGTTCGACCGTACACTTCTGGCGGCCAACTCCACGAGTTGGCCGCCAGAAGTGTACGTTCGGGAGCCAGGTGCCCAGTGGGACCTGCCCCAGGGCACCGTCAGTACGGCCGCGGCGGTGCAACTCCTGCGGGCTGGGCCCCGCGCCCGGATTCGGCGGTGCAGCTCCTGCGGGCTGGAAGCTGCCTGGCCCGCTTTACCTGAACCATCGAAAGTGCCCGCCGATGGGCCACGGTGCGCCTTTTGGGCACCGTCCCGGCCGCCGGGCGTTCCCGGCAAATTCACAGCCAAAAAATGGTTCGATGCCCGAACAAAGTGCCTACGCTTGAGGGATGGCGGAAGAGCTTGAAATCAAGGGTGGCCCCGATGCGGCAGTCGCGGCGGTGCGGGCCGTGGTGCGGGTGTCCAGGCTGTTGGAGCGCTCGCTCTCGGAGCTGAGCCTGCCGCACTACCGCATCCTCGCGGCGTTGTCCGCAGGCGAGGAAATTGCCTCCCGGGTGGCCGCGCGACTGGCACTGGGCCGGCCCGCGGTCAGTGCCGCCGTGGCCGCCCTGGCCGGGCGCGGCCTGCTGGTGCGCGTCGACGTGGCGGGCGACCAGCGGGCGGCCGCCCTGCAACTAACAGGGGAAGGCTGGGCGGCGCTCGCCCGCGCCGACGGGTCCATGGCCGCCGCCCTGCGCGAAATTGCCGACGCGAGCGGCCACCCCGAACAGCTCCTCGACACCATGGGCCTGCTTAACGACGCCGTCAGCAGGGTTTATGCCGGGCACCGCAAGACGGCTGTGCCTGCCGCAAAGCCAGCCCCTGCCGGCAAGCCCGCGCCGGCAAGAAACCCTGCGCGCGCCGGCAAGCCCGCGCCGGCTGCAAAGGCCGCACCGTGACCCAGGTACGGGACCGGGGCCCGCACGGAGACGGTGCCGAACGCCCGGCCGGCGCCAGTCCGACGCCAGGCCGGAACCCGAAACACGGCCACAACCCGGACGGCGGCCACAACCCGGACCAAAACCGGCCACGGCCGAAGACCTCACCCGGCTGGATCCGCCGGCTCTGGGGCTACCTGCTCCGCCACAAGCTGGACATGGTGCTGGCGGTTTCCGCGGCCGTGATCGGCAGCGCCTGCCAGACGGTGGTGCCGCTGGTCACCCGGCAGATCGTGGACAATGTGATCCTGACGCGCAGCTCCCCGCTGCTGCCGTGGCTGGTGCTGCTGATCGGGCTCGCGGCGGCGACGTTCGGCTTTTCCTACATCCGCCGCTACCGGGGCGGCCGCGTGGCCCTGAACGTCCAGTACGACCTCCGCAATGACATGCAGGCGCACCTGCAGTCCATGGACGCCACGCATCTGGACACGATGCCCACGGGCCAGCTTGTGGGCCGCGCCAACTCGGACACCGCCCTGGTCCAGGGCCTGCTTGCCTTCCTGCCCATCATGAGCGGGAACCTGCTGATGTTGCTGCTGTCCATGGGCGTGATGCTGTACCTCTCGCCCGTGCTGGCCATCATCAGCCTGGTCATGGCGCCGGCGCTCCTGGTGGTCTCCTACCGCATGCGCTGGCGGATCTTCCCGGCCACCTGGGATGCGCAGCAGCGCGAGGGCGACGTCGCGCAAATCGTCGACGAGGCCGTCAACGGCGTGCGGGTGGTCAAGGCGTTCGGCCAGGAACAGCATGAGATCGACCGCATGGCGCGCGCCGCCGGCACCCTGTACGGCTCACAGATGCGCGCCACCCGGCTGCAGGCCCGCTACCAGCCGCTCCTGCAGGCCATCCCGTCCCTGGGCCAGGTGGCCGTGCTGGCGGCCGGCGGCTTCATGGTCCTGCACCAGCAGATCACCCTCGGCACGTTCCTCGCATTTTCCACCTACGTCGCCCAGCTCATGGCGCCCGCCCGCCAGCTCGCGGGCCTGTTGACCATCGGCCAGCAGGCGCGTGCCGGCGTGGAGCGGATCTTCCAGCTGCTGGACCTGCGCCCAGGCATTGCCGATGCCCCGGACGCCCGCGCCGTCCCGGACCTCCGCGGCGCCATCGAGTTCCGCGATGTGCGTTTCACGTACGACGCCGGCTCCCGTCCCGTGCTGGACGGCGTCACCTTAAGCGTGGCCCCGGGTGAGCGGGTGGCCCTGGTGGGTGCCAGCGGCAGCGGAAAATCAACCGCCACCCTGCTGGTCCCGCGCTTTTACGACCCCGCCTCCGGGCAGGTGCTCGTGGACGGGCAGGACGTCCGGGGGCTCACGCTGCATTCGCTGCGCCGCCGGATCGGCACGGTCTTTGAGGAAAGCTTCCTGTTCTCCGACACGGTCCGGGCCAACATCGCCTATGGCAGCCCCGACGCGACCGACGAGCAGATCGAGGCGGCGGCGCGCACCTGCCAGGCCCACGGGTTCATCGAGGGGCTGCCGGCCGGCTACGACACCATGGTGGGCGAGCGCGGCCTGGTCCTCTCCGGCGGGCAGCGGCAGCGGATCGCGCTGGCCCGCGCGCTCCTGGCCGGGCCGCGGATCCTGATCCTCGACGACGCCACCAGCGCCGTGGATGCCCGCACCGAGGAAGCCATCCACGCCGGGCTGCGTGAATCCACCGGCGGCATGACGGTGCTGCTCGTGGCGCACCGGCTCTCCTCGCTGCACCTGGCCGACCGCATTGTGGTGTTCGACGGCGGGCGCATCACGGCGGCAGGCACGCACGACGAACTGCAGGAATCGAGCGCGCTGTACCGCACGCTGCTGACAGGCCTGGCCGAACTCGAGACGGCAGCGCAGGGCGACCCGGCCGGCGTCGTGCCCGAACTGCCCGGCGTGACGGCCGCGGCGTGGGGCACGGCCCCGGCCCCGGAGAAGACGCGCTCTGTCCGGTCGATCGGCGCCCCAAGCCTGGGCGGCGGGCTGGGCCGCGGCGGCGGTGGGGGCTGGCGGCGGAGCCTGGCACCCACGCCGGAACTGCTGGCGCGGGTGGCGGCGCTGCGGCCCGTCAAGGACTCGGCGGTGCCGGACCTGGCGCGGGAGACCCGGCCGGATCCCAGGTTCAGCCTGTGGCGGCTCATGGGTGAATTCCGCCGGCCGCTGCTGCTGGGCCTGCTGTTGGTGGTGCTCGACGCCGTTGCCTCCCTGGTGGGGCCGGTCCTGGTGCGCACCGGCATCGACCAGGGCGTCAACCGGGGCGTGGCGGCCGTCCTCGTCGCGGCGTCGGCCATCTACCTGGTGGCCACGCTGGCGGACCTGTTCATTGAAATTGGCGAAACGTTCATCACCGGGCGCACCGCGCAACGGGTCATGCTCTCGCTCCGGCTGCGCATCTGGGCGCAGCTGCAGCGCCTGTCCCTGGACTACTACGAACGGGAAATGGCCGGGCGCATCATGACGCGCATGACCACCGACGTGGACCAGTTTGAGTCGTTGATCCAGAACGGGCTGCTCTCGGCGCTGGTGGCGTTCGTGACCTTTGCCGGGGTGGGGACGGCCCTGGTCCTCTTCAACGCCGAACTGGCCCTGTGCGTGTTCGCCGTGGTGGTGCCGCTGGCCATCGCCACGGTGATGTTCCGGCGCCGGGCCGGCAGGCTGTACGACCAGTCACGCGAACGCATTGCCGTGGTGAACGCAGACTTCCAGGAAAGCCTCTCCGGCGTGCGCGAAGCCCAGGCCTTCGTGCACGAGGACGCCACCGGCAGGCGCTTCCGGGCGCTGGGTCAGCGGTACCTGTCCTCCCGGCTGGCGGCGCAGCGGCTCGTGGCCCTGTACTTCCCGTTCGTGGCCTTCCTCTCCGCCGTGGCCGAGGCGATTGTGCTGGGCGTGGGCTCGAACATGGTGGTGGCCGGGGCGTTGAGCACCGGGGCGCTGATCGCGTTCCTGCTCTACATCAACATGTTCTTCTCGCCCATCCAGCAGCTCTCGCAGGTGTTCGACGCCTGGCAACAGACCCGCGTGTCGGTGCTGCGGATCTCCGAACTGATGAAGCTGGAAACCCTGACGCCCAACGACCCCGGGCCGGTGCCGGTCCGCTGCGCCGGGGTGGCGGGCGTGGACATCGCGGGGGCGCTGTCCCTCGAGGGCGTGCACTTCAGCTACCCGGCGGCACCGCCCCGCGCCGTCCGGGAGCTGCGCGGCCCCGCCGATCCACGCAACCTCCGCCCGGACTACGCCCATGCGGTGAAGCCGCCGGAGGCGATCCGCGGGCTCAACCTGGACATCGCCCCGGGGGAGACCGTGGCCCTGGTGGGCGAGACCGGGGCCGGGAAGTCAACGGTGATGAAGCTGCTGCTGCGCTTTTACGATCCGCAGGCCGGCAACGTCCGCGTGGACGGCACCGCGCTTCGCCGCCTTGACCTGCCCGGCTACCGCCACCGGCTCGGCTACGTGCCACAGGAGGCCTTCCTGTTCACCGGCACCGTCCGCGACAACATCGCCTACGGCCGGCCCGGCGCCGGCGACGAGGCGGTGGAGGCCGCTGCCCGGGCCGTGGGGGCGCATGATTTCATCGCCGGGCTCGACGGCGGCTACCGGCACGAGCTGGCCGAGCGCGGGCGCTCGCTGTCCGCCGGGCAGCGCCAGCTCCTTGCCCTGGCCCGGGCCGAGCTCGTGGACCCGGCCATCCTGCTGCTGGACGAGGCCACCTCCAACCTGGACCTGGCCACGGAGGCGAAGGTGACGGCGGCCATGCACCGGCTGGCACGCGGCCGCACCACCGTGGTCATCGCGCACCGGCTGCAAACCGCGCGGGCGGCGGACAGGATTGTGGTGCTGGCCCACGGGCGGATCGCCGAGTCCGGCACGCACCATGAACTGATGGTGCAGGACGGGCTGTATGCGGCCATGTGGGAAGCGTTCGAACCCGGCACCGCGGAGCCTGGGCCCTGAGCTGCCCACGGTGTGACGCCGGACGCTCCTTCCGGACGCGCCCGTGGCGCCGTTTCGGCATACCCCCGGATGAAACTATGCTTGGTTGAGGCTTCCCGCGGTAAGGGGAACGCCGAGGGGGAGTCGAACTGGTACAAAAGGATGTGTATTCATGAGCAGGATTCTGACGGTCCGTGGAGGTGTCCCGCTCAAGGGACGGGTGCAGGTGCGCGGTGCCAAGAACCTGGTGCCCAAGGCCATGGTGGCGGCGTTGCTGGGCAATGCCCCGTCCACGCTCCGCAACGTCCCCGAGCTCAAGGACGTGGAGGTTGTCACGTCGCTGCTGCAGATTCACGGTGTCACCGTGGTGAAGGATCCGGTCACGGGGGACCTGACCATGGACCCTTCCAACGCCAAGAAGGCCTCCAGCTCGGAAATCAACACCCACGCCGGGGACTCCCGCATCCCGATCCTGCTCTGCGGCCCGCTGATCCACTCCATCGGCCACGCCTTCATCCCCGACCTGGGCGGCTGCAAGATCGGCGACCGGCCCATCGACTACCACCTGGATGTGCTGCGCAAGTTTGGCGCCGTGGTGGACAAGACCGGCACCGGCATTCTCATTTCGGCCCCCACCGGGCTGAAGGGCACCAAGATCTCCCTGCCCTACCCGAGCGTGGGTGCCACGGAACAGGTCCTGCTATCCGCCACGAGGGCCGAGGGCGTCACCGAGCTCAGCGGCGCGGCGACCGAGCCGGAGATCATCGACCTGATCGCCATCCTGCAAAAAATGGGCGCCATCATCGCCGTCCAGGCGGACCGCATCATCCGCATCGAAGGCGTGAAGGAACTCACCGGCTACGTCCACACCGCCCTGCCGGACCGCAACGAGGCGGCCTCCTGGGCCTCGGCCGCGCTGGTGACCGGCGGCGACATCTACGTCGAGGGCGCCAGGCAGCGGGACATGATGACGTTCGTGAACACCTTCCGCAAGATCGGCGGCGGCATGGACATCCAGGACGACGGCATCCGCTTCTACCACCCCGGCGGCGACCTGAAGCCGCTGGTGCTGGAAACCAATGTGCACCCCGGCTTCATGACCGACTGGCAGCAGCCGCTTGTCGTGGCGCTGACGCAGGCCCAGGGCGTGTCGATCGTGCACGAGACCGTGTACGAAAACCGTTTCGGCTTCACCAAGGCGCTGACCCGCATGGGCGCGAACATCCAGCTGCACCGCGAATGCCTGGGCAGCGTGCCGTGCCGCTTTGGGCAGCGAAACTTCATCCACTCTGCCGTCATCTCCGGCTCCACCCCGCTCAAGGGCGCCACCATTGACATCCCGGACCTCCGCGGCGGCTTCAGCCACATGATCGCGGCGCTCGCAGCCCAGGGCACCTCCACGGTGACCGGGATCGACATCATCAGCCGCGGCTACGAACGCTTCACCGCCAAGCTGGACGGGCTCGGCGCCGACTTTGACGTCCACGACGCCAAACAGGCGCTGGTTTAGGGATGGGCACAACCAAACGCCCGTTCAAACCGAAAAACATGTCGTGGTCCATGCGGCTGGTTTTTGCCTTCATGGCCGGGATTGCCCTGCCCATCATGAATGGGCTCACGGGCAAGGAATGGCGCGGGCTGGAGAAGCTGCCCGCCCGTGAAGGCTTCATTGTGGTGCCCAACCACTGCACGGAGATTGACCCGATCGTGGTGGGCCACATGCTCTACAGCCAAAACATCATGCCGCACTTCCTGGCCAAGGACGGGCTGTTCCGCACGCCCCTGCTCGGGTCCCTCCTCAGGAGCTCGGGCCAGATCCCGGTGGAGCGCAGCGGTGTGGGCGCCGGGAAGTCGCTCGACGTCGCCAGGCAGGTCCTGGCCGACGGCGGTGCCGTGATCATCTACCCCGAGGGCACCCTCACCCGCGACCCCGGCCTCTGGCCGATGAAGGGCCGGACCGGGGCTGCCCGGCTGGCCCTGGGCACCGGCGCCAAGGTCATCCCCGTGGCGCACTGGGGCGCCCAGGAAGTGTTCCCGCGCTACGCCAAGGGCTTCAAGATCTTCCCGCGCAAAAACACGCGCGTGGTGGTGGGCGACCCCGTCGACCTCAGCGCCTTCGCCGGCCAGGCAGGCGACAAGGCCACGCTGGAAGCCATGACCGAGGTCATCATGGCCGACATCACCGCCCTCCTGGAGGGCCTGCGCGGCGAAAAGGCCCCGGGCGGGCGGTGGGACCCCGCCGCGCACCACCAGTCCATGCACGGCCGGTTCGTTGAGCGCGGGGCGAAGCCCGCCGAAAACAAGCCGGCCGAAAATACGGCTCCCGGGCAAAACGACGCCGGCACAACAGAAACGGGGGACGCCCGGTGAGCTACGTGGATGGCACGGCACCGGCCAAAATCGCGGTGTTGGGTGCCGGCAGTTGGGGAACCACGTTTGCCAAGGTCATGGCCGATGCGGCGCAGGGCACGGACCGGAAAATAGTGTTGTGGGGGCGCCGGCCGGAGGTGGTGGAGCAGGTCAACCGCCAGCACCGCAACCCCCGCTACCTTTCCACCACGGAGCTGCCCGGGAACATCAGCGCCTCCACGGATGTCGGGGAGGTGCTCGAGGACGCGGAGCTCGTGGTGCTGGCCGTCCCCGCCCAAACCCTGCGTGAGCAGCTGCGCGGGTGGGCCGGGCACCTGGCGGGGAACGCCGTCGTCGTGAGCCTGATGAAGGGGCTGGAGCTGGGAACGGACCAGCGGATGTCCCAGGTGATCGAACAGGAACTGGGCCTCAGCAAGGACCGGGTGGTGGTGGTGTCCGGGCCCAACCTGGCCATGGAGATCGCGCGGCAGGAACCCACGGCCTCGGTGGTGGCGTGCGCGGAGGAGAACACGGCCAAGTGGGTCGCGGCCCTGTGCACGCCGCCGTACTTCCGCCCGTACACGGTGGACGATGTGGTGGGCGTGGAGATTGGCGGGATCGTCAAGAACGTGATTGCCCTGTGCGTGGGCATCTGCGAGGGCAAGAAGGTCGGCGACAACACCAAGGCCACCGTCATCACGCGCGGCCTGGCGGAAACCACGCGCCTGGCGCTGGCACTCGGCGGGAAGGCGGAGACGCTGGCCGGGCTGGCCGGGCTCGGCGACCTCGTCGCCACGTGTTCGTCGTCGCTGAGCCGCAACCACACGGCCGGGCGCATGTTGGGCGAGGGACTGACGCTGGATGAGGTCAACAACCGCATGACGCAGACGGCCGAGGGCATCAAGTCCGGCCGCGCCGTGAAGGACCTGGCCGCCAAGGTGGGCGTTGACATGCCCATCACCAACGCGGTGGTTGCCGTGCTGGAAGGTAAACTGACTGTCGACGACCTCGGGCCGCTGCTGCTGGCCCGCGAATTGAAATCCGAAGGCGACTAACGCGTGAGCACTCCAGCAACAACCCCTTCCACAGCTGCGCCCGCCCGCATCCGGGTGGCGATCCTGTTTGGCGGGCGCTCCAGCGAGCACGCCGTCAGCTGCGTCACCGCTGCCGGCGTTTTGGGCGCCATTGACAGGACCAAGTACGACGTCGTTCCCATCGGCATTGCAAAAAGCGGCCAGTGGGTGTTGGCCGGGGATGACGTCGCCGGCTGGTCGCTGACCGGTGGCAGCCTGCCTGAGGTGGCGGCCGGGGGCAAGTCGGTTTCGCTGGCCCACCTGGGCGGCGGCCACCAGCTGGTGGTGACCGAGTCGTGCAGCGTGCCCGAGGAACTGGGCTCCGTGGACGTGGTGTTCCCGCTGCTGCACGGGCCGTGGGGCGAGGACGGCACCATCCAGGGGCTGCTGGAACTTTCCGACACCCGGTATGTGGGCGCCGGCGTGCTGGCGTCCGCGATCGGCATGGACAAGCACTTCATGAAGGTGGTGTTTGCGGCGGCCGGGCTGACGGTGGGCCCATATGTCGCCGTGACGGACCGTGACTGGACCGTCAACCCGGAGCGTGTGCGCGAGAGCGTGGCCGCGCTGGGCTTCCCCGTTTTCGTCAAGCCGGCCCGGGCCGGCTCCTCCATGGGCATCTCCAAGGTGGATTCCATGGACGGGCTCGACGCCGCGATCCTTGCTGCCCGGGAACACGACCTCAAGCTGGTCATCGAGGCCGGCATCGTGGGCCGCGAAATTGAAATCGCCGTCCTTGAAGGCCGGGGGAGCGATGCCCCGCGCGTTTCCCTGCCGGGCGAGATCGCCATGGTGGACGGCGCGCACCACCGGTTCTACGACTTTGAGGCCAAGTACGTCCAGGGCGGCGCCGTGAACCTCAGCTGCCCGGCGGACATGCCGGAGGCGGACATCGCCCGCGTCCGCGAGCAGGCGGCCCGCGCCTTTGACGCCGTCGAAGCCGAGGGGCTCTCCCGCGTTGACTTCTTTTACACGGCCGACGGCGGGCTGGTCATCAACGAGATCAACACGATGCCCGGCTTTACCCCGAGTTCCATGTACCCGCAAATGTGGGCCGCCTCGGGGCTGTCCTACCCGGAGCTGATCGACGAACTGCTGCAGCTGGCCCTGACCCGGAAGACCGGCCTGCGCTGAGCCCGGTGCCCGGAGACTGAGCCGGCCGAAGTCCGGGCCCGCCGAAATCGGGGCCTGCCGAAATCGGGCGTCTCGAAATCCGGGTGCGTCGAGACCCATCCCAGCCAGCCAACCCCAGGAGCGCCCCACAGCATGAGCACCGAACCGACAGCCGCCGCCCACGCCACGGTCACGTGGACGCGGGACGGCGCGGAGCACACCGCGCTGTGGCACTCGGCCAACGGTGCCAAGGCGCCAAGGACCGTAGTGGCCGTTGATGACGCCCTGACCGCCGACGACGCCTACCGCCTCGCTGCCCAGGGCACGGCCATGCTGTGGACCGGCGACTACCACAACGCCCGCCAGCTGCTCTCCGCCCTGGCCCGCCGGCTGCCGGACGGCACCAGGAAGCACAAGCACCGCGGCGAAACCGTGGCCGAAGCGTTCTACCGCTACCGCCAGTCCCGCTCCCAGCGGGCCCGGGTGCTCGGCCTGCTGCTGGTGCCGCTGGAGGCGGGCCCCGCCGTCGCACTGCGCCGCGCCCCGGACATTGCCGGGGCCTGGCTGGCCGCCGCCGGCCCCGTCACCGGGCCGGTGGTGGTGCCGTTGCAGGACGTGCTCGGGGCCATCGGGGCCTGGGAATGGCGCCGGAACGGGTTGTTTGTCGAAGCCCTGGATGCCGTGATTTATCCGCACTATGGGACGTTTGCCCCCATCCGCAGCGAATACCTGGATTTGGTGGCGCAGGCCGGGCTGCCGTCGCGGGAGCTGGCGTTCGACATTGGCACGGGCACCGGCGTCCTGGCTGCCATCCTGGCCCGGCGGGGCGTTGCAAGGGTCATTGCCACGGACAGCGAGCCGCGGGCCATCGCGTGCGCTGCGGAAAACCTGGAACTGCTGGGGCTGGCGGGCCGGGTGGAGCCGCTGCTGGCCGACATGTTCCCCGCCGGCCGGGCGCCCTTGATTGTCTGCAATCCGCCGTGGCTGCCGGGGACGCCCCACACTTTGTTGGACAACGCCGTCTATGATCCCAAGAGCCGTATGCTCAAGGCCTTCCTGAACGGCCTGGCGGACCACCTGGAACCCGGGGGCGAGGGCTGGCTGGTCATCTCCGACCTCGCCGAACTCCTGGGCCTGCGCTCCCGCGACGAGCTCCTGGACTGGATCGAGGCGGCCGGGCTCGTCATCAGGGACAGGCTGGACACGCCGGCGAAACACCCGCGCTCCATGGACCGCAACGATCCCTTCTTCGACGCCCGCTCACGCGAGACCACCTCATTGTGGAAACTTGGCGCGGCCCGGACGCAGGCCTTCTAGCCCGCCTTCGCGCTGGGGAGGTTCTCCACATCGGCCGGGCCCACGCACGCGCGCACCTTCGGCAGCTTGTCGGCTGCGTTGGAGAGTTCGGCCAGCACGGAGCTGGAAGCGATCTTGTTCGGGTCGATGGTCACCTCGGCGGCGGGGTTGCGCCCGTAGGTGGTCATGGTCCAGTCCGGGTCACCTTCCTTGATGATCCAGTCGACGCCGTTGACCCCGACGCACCTGGCGGTGGTGGGCCCGGGAACTTCGACGCCACACCGCAAGATGACCAGCGACGGGTTGCCCCAGGCGGCGGTGGCCTGGCTGGTGGTGGTGCGGCGCTGGGCGCCTGCCAGGGTGTCCGGCAGGGAAACCATCATGGGGGCACAGGCAGGGTTGTTGGAATCCGTGGCGGCAGCCACGCCCACGGACGGCGCACAACCGGTCAGGACCAGGAGGGCGGCGGCTGCACAGGGCACAGCGGACCGCCAGGACGGGGATTTCAAACGCATGGATCAAGCCTAGCCCGGGAAACTGGGAACCCCCGCCGGAGACTGTACGGTGCCCGTAGAAGGCGCGGATAATGAAACCATGGGCAGGGTCGAGGACGCGGCGGCGCGGCGGGGGCGCGGGTTGCGCCGGGGTGCCTTCCTTGCGGTCATGCTGCTGCTGGCGCAGTACCTGCTGGGGATGGTGGTGAACCTCTTCGTGCATGTCCCCAAGGTGCATCCCGGTGCCAACGCCGCCGAATACTTTGGCGGCGTGACGGCAGGCGTCGCCTGGGCCCTGGCCCATGGCGGAGTGTGGCTCGCCCTGCACGCCGGGCTGGGGGTGGTCCTGGTGCTGACCGCCATCGGCCTGGTCGTCCAGGCGGCCCGAGCTGGGCGGCGCAGCCATCTGGCACTCACCATTGTGGCCGGCGTCCTGGTCCTCGGCGCCGGATTCAATGGCGGGAGCTTCCTCAACTACGGGGAGGATGTCAGCTCCCTCATCATGGCGACGTTGTGGGCCCTGGCGACGGCATGCTACGTGACACTGCTGAGGTTGCCGGCCGTGGCCCGGTCGGGCGGGTAGCGCCGGCCGCATTCGCGCCGGAAATGTCACGGGCGGGCAACAACGGGGCGGCATCCATCCACATTGACGGCACGTTCGCCACCTTGCGGTGGGATGATGCTGCCATGAGCGAACACATGGCTGCGCCGGTCCCTGCCCGGCACCGACGCAAAACCGGACGCAACGTGCTGCTGTTCCTCCCGGCCATCCTGGTGGCGGCCGCGGTGGTTGCCGGCCTGTTCGTGTTCAACCTGGCCCACAGCTATGACACCAAGACGCAAAAGATCGCGCAGGCGTTCCCCAGCGGGGCGTCCCGGCCGGTCAAGCCCACGGAGGGCCCGGCGTCGAACGCCATGAACATCCTGATCTTGGGCAGCGACACCCGCGCCGCCCCGCTTCAACAGTCCGAGGAGGGCCAACCTTCGGACCAGCGCTCGGACACCATGATGTGGGTGCACATCCCGGCGGACCGCAAGCACGTCTACCTGATGTCGATCCTGCGGGACACATGGGTGGACATTCCCGGGCACGGGCAGGCCAAGATCAACGCGGCCATGGCCTACGGGGGAGTGCCGCTGGTGGTGCAGACGCTCGAGGGGCTGTTCAGGAACCGGATCGACCATGTGGCGATCGTGGACTTTCAGGGCTTCAAGGCGATCACCGATGCCCTGGGCGGGGTGGAGGTCAACGTGCCCGTCGGCTTCAAGGCCTACACGACGGACATGACGCTCAAGGCGGGACCGCAAAAGCTCAACGGGGACCAGGCACTTGCGTTCGTGCGGGAGCGCCATGCCTTTGCCGACGGCGACTACCAGCGCGTCAAGGACCAGCAGATCTTCCTCAAGGCCGTCATGAACACCATCCTGGCCCCGGCAACCCTGGCCAACCCGGTCAAGGCCACGCGCCTGGTGGACCAGGCCTCCCCGTACCTCAGCGTGGACAAGGGTCTGGATTCGGCCACCGTGGGCGCGCTGGCCCTGGGCCTGTACGCGGTGCGCGGCCCGGACGTGGTGTCCTTCACCCTCCCCACGCTGGGCACCGGGACCAGCCCGGACGGCCAGTCAATCGTCCTGAAGGACGACGCCGCCATCTCGGCCATAGCGAAGGCCCTCACCGACGATTCACTCGGGTCATACCTGGCGGCGGCCAAGCTCGGCGGTTGAGTCCCCGCTGGCCGGGCGCGTCGAGACCCGGTGCCTTAGCGGCCCGTGCGCACGGGTCCGGAAAGCCATCGGTCAACCATGCCGTTGTGCTGGCCCAGGGTGGGTGCGGGCGAGGGCGCCACGGAACCCTTCAGGCGCAGGGGGGAGGCCAGTGTCCGGAAGCCGTCGGACTCCGTGGCGACGGCGCCGCGGTGGGCCGCGTGCTCACTTTCGAGGGCTTCGTTGACCGTGTGCACCTTCGAGACCGGAACGTGGTGGGCGGAGAGCAGCTCGATGGCCTCCTCGGCGGTGTATGCCTGCAGCGCACCTTCGAGGGCGGCCCGGAACTCACCGGGGAATCCGTTGCGGCGGGTCTGCTCGCTGAACCGTTCGTCCGCCAGCCACTCCGGGCGGTCCAGGGCCGCCGTCAGGCGCGGGAACAGCCGGTCGCCCGCGATGGCAATGGCAATGGAACCGCGCCCGGTCGCATAGGTGCTGAACGGCGTGGACATGGCGTGGTCGTTGCCGCACGCCACCGGCCTCCCGCCGTGGAGTGCGCGCATGCCCACGGATTCCAGGACCGAGACGAGGCTGTCCAGCATGGCCACGTCGATGTGCTGGCCGCGGCCGGTGTGGTGACGTTCGTTGATGGCGGCCAGTGCCGCGATGGCACCGTAAAGGCCCGGGATGACGTCGCCAATGCTGATGCCCACACGGGTGGGATCCCCGCCCCGAAGGCCCGTGATGGACATGAGTCCGCTCATGGCCTGGGCGATCAGGTCGTAGGCGGGTGCCTTTTGCAGCGGCCCGTCCTGGCCGAAACCGGTGATGCTGACGATCACCAGCCGCGGGTTTTCCGCCATGAGGTGTTCGGCGGACAGCCCGAGCCGGTCCATGACGCCCGGGCGGAAGTTCTCGATGAGGACGTCGGAGCGGCGCGCCAGCTCCAGCAGTCGGCCGCGCCCGCCGTCGTCCTTAAGGTCCATGGTGACCCCGTACTTGCTGCGGTTGAACAGGCGGTAGTAGGCGGATTCGCCGTTGTACCAGGGGCCGAAATGGCGGGAGTCGTCGCCGTCGGGGCTTTCCACCTTGATCACCTCCGCGCCGAGGTCGGCCAGGATCATGGCGCAGAACGGGCCGGCCAGCACCCGGGAGAGGTCCAGGACGCGCAGGCCCTCAAGGGAGCCTGGGTGCCCGGGCCCGGCGGCGGGGGAGCGGTTCTCTGGGGCGGGCGTGGCGGTCATGGCTGGCACTGTCCTTTGCAACGGTGGTTCGGCGCGCGGGCCGGAGGTCTGTCCTCCCCATCCGACCATCGAAAGGCGGCCCGGAACACGGTGGTGCCGGTCAATGCGTCTGTGATCACAGACGGCGCTACCATGGTGGGATGAACGCCCCACAGCCCGCGGCGCAGGTGCCTGCCGCCAAGAACGTCCTCTCCGTGCTGCGTTACGTTGCCTCCCAGGGCGGCCCTGTGGGCGCTGCGGCCATTGCGCGCGATGTGGAACTGCCCCGCTCCACGACCTACCACCTGCTGGCGGCCCTCGTGGACGACGGCTTTGTGGTGCACCTGCCGGAGGAGCGCAAGTATGCGCTGGGCGTGACCGCCCACGAGCTCGGCACCGGCTACTCGCGCCAGGCGCCGCTGCAGCGCATCGCCCGGTTCCCGATCGCCCAGCTCGTGGCCCGCACCCGGCGCACCGCGCACCTGGCCGTCATGCACGGGCGCGAGGTCATCTACGTGATTGAGGAACGGGCCAAGCGGCAGCGTGAGCTGGTCACGGACGCCGGCGTCCGCCTCCCCGCCCACCTGACGGCCAGCGGCCGGGCCATGCTCGCGTCCATGTCCGCCGCCCAGCTGGCCGCGCTGTACCCGGGACCGGAGGCGTTTCCCACCCGCTACGAGAACGGCGTCCACTCCGTGGAGGCGCTCAACGAGATCCTCGAACGCATCCGCGAGCGCGGATTCTCCTGGGAACAGGACGAGGTCACCGACGGCTTCTCCAGCCTGGCCGTGGCCGTGGTGGACCGCAGCGGCTATGCCGTGGCCAGCGTGACGCTCACCGTGGCCAACCGGCCGGCGTTGTCCCCTGCCGCGGCCGCGCGCAATGCCGCGGAAGGCGTTGTGCCGGAGCGGACCGTGCAGCTGGAGGACCTGGCCGACCAGTGGCTGCCGGACGTCAAGCGCTGCGCGGCGGAAATCTCGCGGCGGCTGCGGCCCAGCGGCTGACGCCGCCCCGGGGCAGCGAAAAAACACCGGGCACTCCGGTGTTGCGGCCGGCCCAGTGGCCGCGGACGCTCACAGTTCGGCGATGATGATTTTCTTCATGTCCAGCATCCGCTGGTAGGCGCCGGGTTTTTGCATCAGCTCGCCCATGTTGTCCGGCACAATCTGCCAGCTCACGCCAAACCGGTCCACCGACCAACCGCATTGCTCGGCCTCGGGCACGGCGGAGAGCACCTCCCACAAGGCGTCGATCTCCTCCTGTCCTGCGCAGTTGACCTCCAGTGAAAGCCCCGGGGTGAACGTGAAGTCGTGGGCCGTGCCGCCATCCATGGCGGAGAACCATTGGCCGGCCAGTCGGAACTCGGCAAACATGACGGCGTCCGGATCTGCCGGTTGGGGCACGAGCATGCCGGTGCCCGAATCCGGGAGAAGGCCGGTATAGAGGTCGATCGCCTGCCGGGCCTGGGCGGCGGGGCCGGTAAAAAGGAACTGTGGCATGAGCATCGGCCGCCGCTCTGCCCCCGGGTCGGCCAGCATGAGCTGCCAGTTGACCCCGAATCGGTCCTCGACCCAGCCGTACAGTTTGCTGAACGGGTACGCGCCCAGGGGCATGCGCACCTCGCCGCCGTCGGCCAAGGCGTCCCAGATGCTGTGGATGCGGGTGCGTGCCTGGTCCCCGCCGCCGTCGACGAGCCGTGGATCCACGTTCAGGATGAAGGACAGCGCAGGTGTTGGGCGGAATTCGTTTCCGGCGTTGATGAGGCGGATCTGGTAGCTGCCCACTGTCACATCCACAATGAGGGGCCGGCCGGCATAGCCGCGTTGGAAGTCGGGCAGGTCGTCCATCGGGTAGCTCATGGTGACCGCCGACGACGTTTCCGGCAGCACCGCGGAGTAGAACGCGCCGGCTTCCGCCGCGTTGCCCTGGCACCATACGTTGGGCACGATCCGTTGCATGATTCCTCCTCGTGGAAAACTCCAGCATGGCACGGCCGCAGCGTCCCTTCAAGGATGTTTTTCGGACCAAGGGGGTCGCTGCCTGGCCGCCGGGAAATCGGACCGGTGCGAACATTCTGCGCGGACGCGGCAGCGGCCGTCACCGTGGTGGCGGCCGCTGCGATGGCGCCGGGGTCGTGCCCCCGGGCCGGTGCCTTGGTGCTACGCGGAGGTCACTGCCACCGGGTCGGCGTCGAGGTCCTCCGGGTACACCATGGCCGCCGGCGGGCGCTGGAACCTGCGGGCCACCGGGTAGTAGACGGCGGCGGTGACCACCAGGCCCACGAGCCAGGAGATGTCGGCGCCGCCCAGCAGCGGGGTAATGGGGCCGGTGTACATGGTCTGGGCCAGGAACGGGATCTGGACCACCACGCCGAGCAGGTAGGTCAGCAGTGCCGGGACGTTCCAGGCGCCGTAGCGGCCCTTGGGGTCGTACAGGGCCGGGACGTCGACCTTTTCCTTGGAGACCAGCCAGAAGTCCACCAGGTTGATGGAGCTCCACGGGATGAAGACCATGAGCAGCAGCAGGACGAAGTTTTTGAAGTTGTCGATGAAGTCCGCCGAGGCGGCAATGGCGATGATGACCGAGACGGTGATGAAGCCGATCACGTAGGCAAAGCGCACCCACGGGGCGAAGCGCAGCTGGTGGGTGAACGCGCTCACGGACGTCAGGATCGTCATGTATCCGCCGTAGGCATTGAGCGTGTTGACGGTCAGCTTGCCCACCACGATCACGATGTACATCAGGATGGCGATGGCCCCGCCGCCGGACAGCTCGCCCACGAAGGCCACCTGCCCGTCCAGGAACCCATGGCCCTTGGGCATGGCAATGGCGGCAAACAGGGCGCCGAGCGTCATGGACCACTGGGAGCCCAGCACGGCGCCGGCGAAGCAGGAGAAGAACGTCTTGCCGGCGTTGGTCTTGGCCGGCAGGTAGCGGGAGTAGTCGGCCACGTAGGGGCCGTAGGTCAGCTGCCAGCCGGCGCTGAGGGAAATGGCCAGGAGGAACGTGGGGAAGGCGAAGTTGCCCACCCCCATGACGGCGCCGACGTCGTGCTTGCTGAACAGCATGACGGCCAGGTAGGTGAAGCCGAGGACGCCCACAATGGTGGAGAGGCGGCCGAGCATGTGGATGTACTTGTAGCCCAGCGTGGCCACGAGCACCGTCAGCGCGCCGAAGATGACGACGCCGACGGCGGGGTGCCCGGTGGGGATGACCTCCGACACCGCCTGCCCGGCCAGGACGGCGCCGGTGGCCGCGAAGCCGAGATACATGACGATGACCAGGACCAGGGGGATGACTGCGCCGAAAACGCCGAACTGGGCGCGGCTGGAGATCATCTGCGGCATGCCCAGCTTGGGCCCCTGGGCGGCGTGCAGGGCCATGACCGTGCCGCCGAGCAGGTTGCCGATGAACAGGCCGATGATGCCCCAGAAGGCGTCGGCGCCGAAGATCACCGAGAGGGCGCCGGTGACGATGGCGGTGATCTGCATGTTGGCGCCGAACCACAGCGTGAACTGGCCAAACGGCCGGCCGTGGCGTTCGCTGTGCGGGACGAAGTCGATGGAGCGGCGCTCCACCACCGGTCCCGACTTTTTCACTGTTTCAATCCTTGACATGGCGTTCCTCTGTTGGGAGCTGGGAAGTACGTGGCGGGATGTTGAATTGCCCTGCTTAATCTGAGCACGGCCCGGGCCCGGGCCGAGATGGGCTTCAGGAATCACGTCTGTGATCACAGACAAAGAGGTGGTTTCTGTGATCCGCGCCATCCGCGTCCCGGCCGTGCGGCTATGTTCGAAAAAGACACCCCAACCAACCTTTCGGAGGAACAGACCCATGAGTTCGCCAGCCGAGCTGCCCTACGCCGACGCCGACTTCCTTTACTTTGAACGCCTGCTCCCCGCCCATGAGCTGGCCCGCCTGAACACCATCCGTGACTGGATGGAGGCCAACGTGCGCCCCATTGCCCGCGAGTACTGGGGCCGCAGCGAATTCCCCGTCCACCTCATTCCGGGCGTTGCGGAGCTGGACATGGTCAGCCCCGTCCGCCGCCAGGGCCATTCGCACCTTTTGGCCGGCATGGTCACGGCCGCCATCCACCGGGTGGATGCGTCCTTCGGCACCTTCTTCAGCGGCCATGACGGGCTGTTCACCGGGTCCATCGAACTGCTGGCCTCCGAGGAACAAAAGGCCGCCTGGCTGCCGGACATCTACGCGCTGCGGAAGACCGGCGTCTTTGCCATCACCGAGCCGCTGGCGGGCTCCGATGTAGCCGGCGGCACCACCACGACCGCCGTCCGCGACGGGGACCATTGGATCCTCAACGGGGAAAAGCGCTGGATCGGCAACTCCACCTTCTCCGACTACGTGCTGGTGTGGGCGAAGGACACCGCCGACGGCCAGGTCAAGGGCTTTCTGGTGGAGACCTCCACGCCCGGCTTCAGCGCCACCGTGATCGAGAACCGCATTGCCCTGCGCGCGGTCCAGAATGCCGACATTGTCCTGGCGGACGTCGTCGTGCCCCACTTCAACAAGCTGGCGGGCGCCAACAGCTTCCGCGACACCAACAAGGTGCTCAAGACGACCCGTGCCACGGTGGGCTGGCAGGCCGTGGGCATGCAGCTGGCCGCCTTCGACGTGGCCCGCAAGTACGCCGTGGAGCGCCGGCAGTTCGGCAGGCCCATTGCCGGCTTCCAGCTCATCCAGGAGCAGCTGGTCACGATGCTCTCCAACGCGCAGGCCTCGATGGGGATGATGGTGCGGCTGGCGCAGCTGGAGGATGCAGGCACCACGCGCAACGAACATTCCGCGCTGGCCAAGGCCTTCGTCACCAAGTGCATGCGCGAGACCGTTGCGCTGGGGCGCGGGATCCTGGGCGGGAACGGCATTTCAGTGGACTACGAGATGGCCAAGGTCTTTTGCGACGCCGAGGCGATCTACACCTACGAGGGCACCTATGAGATCAACACGCTCGTGGCGGGCCGGGCGATAACGGGGATTGCCGCCTTCGTGTAGGGCCTCCGCCCGGGGCGCCCGCATTGTCTTGGATCACAGACACCTGGCCTGTCGAAAGCCTAGGATCGCAGGGCCGTCGGGGGTTGGATGGAACTAAGGGAAATCCCACACGGAATTTTGAACCAACAGCTAAGGAAACCATCATGGCAACGATGCATGACCCCTCCCGCACCATCCGCGCAGCCCGCGGCACCGAGCTCTCGGCCAAGTCGTGGCAGACCGAGGCGCCGCTGCGCATGCTCATGAACAACCTGGACCCCGAGGTTGCCGAGCGCCCCGAGGACCTGGTGGTCTACGGCGGGACCGGCCGCGCCGCCCGATCCTGGGAGGCCTACGACGCCATCGTCGCCACGCTGAAGACGCTCGACGACGACGAAACCCTCCTCGTGCAGTCCGGCAAGCCCGTCGGTGTTTTCCGCACCAACGTCTGGGCCCCGCGCGTGCTGCTGGCCAACTCCAACCTGGTGGGGGACTGGGCCACCTGGCCCGAATTCCGCAAGCTCGAGGCCGAAGGCCTGATGATGTACGGCCAGATGACGGCCGGCTCCTGGATCTACATCGGCACCCAGGGCATCCTGCAGGGCACCTTTGAGACCTTTGCCGCGATCGGCGAGAAGCGCTTCGGCGGAACCCTGGCCGGCACGCTGACCCTGACCGGCGGCTGCGGCGGCATGGGCGGGGCCCAGCCGCTGGCCGTCACCCTGAACGGCGGCGCGTGCCTGATCGTGGACGTGTCCGAGGAGCGCCTGCAGCGCCGCGTGGGCAAGCGTTACCTGGACGAGGTGGCTCCCTCGCTGGATGCCGCACTGGGGAAGGTGCTGGCCGCCAAGGAGGCCAGGACCCCGCTGTCCGTGGGTGTTGTGGGCAATGCCGCCGAAGTGTTCCCGGAGATCCTGCGCCGCCACAAGGCCGGGGAATTCACGGTGGACATTGTCACCGACCAGACCAGCGCGCACGATCCGCTCTCCTACCTGCCCACCGAATACACGGTGGCGGAATGGGCTGCCGAGGCCGAGGCAGACCCGGAGGGATTCACCAAGAAGTCCCAGAACGCGATGGCCCGCCACGTGCAGGCCATGGTGGAATTCCAGGATGCCGGGGCCGAGGTGTTCGACTACGGCAACTCAATCCGCGACGAGGCGCGCAAGGGCGGGTATGAGCGGGCCTTTGAATTCCCCGGCTTTGTCCCGGCCTACATCCGCCCCCTGTTCTGCGAGGGCCTGGGCCCGTTCCGCTGGGTGGCACTCTCCGGCGACCCGGAGGACATCCGCGTCACCGACGAGGCGCTGAAGGAGCTGTTCCCCGAGAACGCCCACCTGCACCGCTGGCTCGACGCCGCCGCCGAGCACGTTGAGTTCGAGGGCCTGCCGGCACGGATCTGCTGGCTGGGCTACGGCGAACGTGCCAAGGCCGGCGTGCTGTTCAACGAGCTGGTGGCCTCCGGCAAGGTCAAGGCCCCGATCGTCATTGGCCGCGACCACCTGGACTCCGGCTCCGTCGCCTCGCCCTACCGTGAAACCGAAGCCATGAAGGACGGCTCCGACGCGATCGCCGACTGGCCGCTGCTCAACGCCCTGCTCAACACCTCCTCGGGCGCCACCTGGGTGTCCATCCACCACGGCGGCGGCGTTGGGATCGGCCGCTCCATCCACGCCGGCCAGGTGTCCGTCGCCGACGGCTCCGCCCTGGCCGCGGAAAAGCTCTCGCGGCTGCTGACCAACGACCCCGGCATGGGCGTGATCCGCCACGTCGACGCCGGCTATGAACGCGCCGTCGAGGTGGCCGCCGAGCGCGGCGTCCGCATCCCGATGCAGGAGCAGTAGCCTCTCACCACGTAGGTCGCAGTTGTTACCGTTTTCGGCGGGTTTTCGCCGCAAAAACTGTAACAACTGCGACCTACCTGCTTAATCACACGGCTACGAGCGGCAGCTGCCCACCAATGTAGACAACGGTGCTGCGCTTGAAGATGTCCACGTAGAGCGAGGAAGTGAACCGTTGCACGCCGTCGAGTGCGCCGAACTCCGCGATGACGTCCTTGAGGTGGCCAAGGGTGGGCACGGCCGTCTGCACCAGGAGCCGGTCGCCCACGGAGGCGGCCCAGCGCGTTGTCGGGTGGCCGGCCACGTGCCGTCCCACGGCCGGCAGCTGTGCCGCCGTGCACGCCATTTCCAGCAGGGCTTCGACGGGGTATCCGAGCATGGCCGGGTCCAGGACAGCGCGGATGGTCACGGCCCCGGAGGCGATGAGTGCTTCAACCCGCCGGCCGGCCGTGGCCTTGGAGATTGACAGTGCTGTGGCCAGCTCTTCATTCGTGGACCGCCCGTTCGCGCGCAGCAGGTCGATGATGGCGCGGTTGGTGTCGTCGATCCGGGCACGGTCGGTGGCGGCGAACCGCGTGATGAGCTGGGGCTGCTCGGCTGCGTATAGGGCGTCATATTGATCAACGGTGAGCAGGTCGGGGGCCCAGCCGGAGACGGTGCGGTGGTACTCCAGGACCGGTTCAAGCGAGAAGTCCCGCACACCGTCGCGTGCGGCCACTTCGCCATACAGTATTTGCCCCAGGTCCCCGGGCCGGACAAACATTTCCACGATGCACTCACTGGATCCGGCCAGGCCGGAGACCCAGTGCGTGTCGGGGCGGCCGGCCAGCCAGGCGCCGACGGACCGCAGTGCCGCCGGTTCAACCCGGACGCGGAGCATGTACAGGTCCACGTTGTCGAGGGCGAGCGGGTTGGGGAATGACTGGACCCGGACGTTCCCCGAGGCCAGCAGCCGGTTGCCGCGCCGGGCCACGGTCCGTTCCTGCTGCCCCAGCACGTCTGCAATGAGCCGCCAGGGCGCCCTGCCGTTGCGGAGCAGGGCCGCCGTGATCTGCCGGTCGAGTTCGTCTAATTCCATGGATGCATCATTCCATGCGGGGTCGGCCGGCGGCGGCACGGGGCCGCTGGCGGCCCCGGCGGCTACTTGCCGAGGTGGTCGAGCAGCACGGCAAGTGCGGCGCCCGTGCCGTTCGTGACCGCAAGCCCGGCGTCGGGGGCGAAGTGCGGGGAGTGGTTGCCCGCCGGTGCGGCGCCATTGGCGAACGCCTCCCGGGGGAAGGCGCCGAAGGCCCAGAAAACGACCGGGACGTCGATGGCGTCGCCCAGCCATCCAGCATCTTCCGAACCCATGCCCAGGGCGCTGTCGATGACGGCGTCGGGGCCGAATGCGGCCGTGAGCGCGCGCGTGGCACGGGCGGTGTTTTCGGCGTCGTTGAACAGGCGCGGGAAGCTGTTGATTTCGGTGATCTCCGGCTCGGCAATGCCGGAGGCCGCGGCCTCCGCTGAGATGATCCGGCGGACGGCGGCAATGACGGTGTTGCGGACCTCCTGCTCCGGCGTGCGGATGTTCAGGGTGAATTCGGCCGTCTCGGGGATGATGTTTTCCTTCAGGCCGGCGTGGAAGGTGCCGACCGTGACCACGGCCGGCGTCATCGGCGCGACTTCGCGGGAGACGACGGCCTGCAGCCGCATGACCATGGCCGCGGCGGCGACAATCGGGTCCCGGGACTTCTCCGGCTGTGAACCGTGCGCCTGGCGGCCCCGGACGGTGACCCGCAGCGAATCTCCGAGGCTGGCCATGTTGCCGGCGCGCAGCCAGAACGTGCCGCCCGCGGCCGGCATGACGTGCTGGGCCAGCACCACGTCGGGGCGCGGCGCACGGTCCCACAACCCGTCGTCGACCATGGCCCTGGCCCCGCTGGCGGTTTCCTCGCCGGGCTGGAAGAGGAACACCACCGTTCCCGCCCACGTCTCGCGCGCGTCCACCAGGTACGCGGCGGCAGCGAGTGCGGCGGTGATGTGGGTGTCGTGGCCGCAGCCGTGCATGGTGGGGGCGTTGGAACCGTCCGGCAAGGTTCCCGTTGAGCGGCTGGCGTAGTCGAGGCCGGTCTCCTCGGCGATGGGGAGCCCGTCGGTGTCGGCGCGGAATCCGATGACCGGGCCCTCACCGTTCCTGAGCAGGCCGACGACGCCGGTGCCGCCGCAGCGGAAGTGCTCGATGCCGAGTTCACTCAGGCGTGCCTCAATGGTTTCCGCGGTCCGCTGTTCGCAGGAGGAGAGCTCGGGCGTGCGGTGGAAGGCCTTGTACATCTCGATGTGTTCGGTGAGGAAACTGTCCGGGACATTGATGCCCGTGGCGAGGGCGACGGTGGTTGCGGTACCTGGCATGGTGGATTCTCCTGTTGGCTGTGCTGGGTTGGGGGTGCTAGTGGCCGACGGACACCGGGGCCGGCGGCTGGACGGTGTCGCGCTTGCGGGCAAACCAGGCGATGAGGATCGCGCAGACCACCGAAATAGCCGTCGCATAGTTGGTGAGCTGCGGAGCGGCGTGGACGGCGCCGAACACCACGACGGCGGCGACAAGGCCGGCGATGATGGTGGTGCGCAGGGTCTTCATCGCAATGATGGTCTGGACGGTCACGGCGCCAAACACCGCAGCAAGGATGTAGAGGCGGGCGACGCTGATCAGTCCCGGCGGCAGCAGCCCGAGGAGCCAGGTGCCGAGGATGCCGACGAACACCACCAGCGACAGCAGGTGCACGAACGCGGCCCCGATGATGGCCGCGCCGGCGATGAGCTCGGCGCGGCGGGTGCCCGGCTTCTCGCCGAGGTCGCTCTGGGCGATGATCGCCGACGGCAGCAGCTTGTTGGCGATGTTGCCGATCATGAACGCCTGGTACATCGCGGAACGCCCCAGGATCGGGTAGTACGAGATGGGTTCGACAATGGCGATGATGCCGAACGTTGCAAAGACGATGCTGAAGGCGTTCCACACCTCAGCGGCCGTGATGCCAAGTCCTGTGCCGAAGGCGACGAAAAGGGCGGCCCCGAGGGAGATGAGGAATCCGAGCCCGAGCGTGATCGGGCCCCAGATGGAGGTGGTGCGGTCGAACTGGGCGAGCCCGCCGAGGGTGCTGGTCTGGGAAGACATGGGGTTTCTCTTTCGGTTCTGCTACTTGGCGGTGAGGAAGTAGGCGACGGCCAGGGAGACGAGGATGGCGATGCCCAGACCCCATTCACGCAGCCAGGGCTTCTTGAAGTATTTCGCCGCGGCCAGGCACAGGCCCATCACGGCCGCCGAGGCGAGCACCGTGACGATGTGGGTGCCGGACTTGGTGGTCTCGGCGAAGGCGAGGGTGAAGAACGCCGCGAGGATGGCCGCGCCCGGCACCACGGTCATGACGGCGGGGTTGACGTTGCGCAGCCGCTTGTCGCCCTTGGCGAGGATCGGGGTGAGAATGAGCGCCGTGACCATCCAGACCAGGCCGCCAAGGGTCATGGCCGCGAAGCCGATCGCGAAGACCTTTTGCGTGTAGCTCGGACCGCCCAGCCCGGCGCCCTGTGACTGGGCGGCGAGGCCGGCGGCGGCGACGTCGAAGGCCGCTGAGCCGACCAGGCCGATGCGGGTCAGCACGGCCGGAGTGCTGAACAGCGGCAGCAGGGAAATGGCCACGAGCGCCACGGCGAGTGAAGGGCCGATGGCCGCGATGCCGCCGCGGCGGACTGAGCTGGTGACCTGGCCGTCCGTGAGGTTGGCGGCGGGCGCGGCCTTGCGGATGGCCCGAAGGTAAATCAGGGACTGCAGGATGATGACGGCAAAGACGGCCGCAGCAGCGATCCAGAGCACCGGGTGGAACGATATGGGGGTGATGTCTGTCGACCCCGGGTTGACGGCAGAAAATGGCATGGCAGCTCCTTCGCTCCAGGTGACCAAATAGTTCAAACGTGACGAGGGTCACTGCTATTTATTGCATCAGAATGACAGTTCTGTCCAAAAGAGTCAAGTTGGGGCGGACTTTTGTCCACATGTCATAACGGCGGGCAGGATTCCCGCCCGCGCGGTGCCCCAGCCTTCGTTTCGCTGGCGGCGTGCCAAACCGTTGGGGGCGGGTGAAATTTCGCACGCCGCCGACGGTATGGCACGCCCCCGGCTGCACTGGCAGGAATGGCCCGCAGGGAGACGTCTCAGCGGGTCCATTCGTACGGCGTGGTCGTGGAGACCTTGACGAGCCCCGAGCGCTCCAGGACGGGGCGGGAAAATTCCGTGGAGTCGCTGTGCGCCAGCGTCTTGCCCAAGGCCATCGCCGAGCGCGCCCGCGCGGCCGTCAGCGCCCGGTAGATGCCCCGGCCCCGGAACTCGGCCAGGGTGGCGCCGCCCCAGAGCCCGGCGAAGCCGGTGCCGGGCACCGGCTCCAGCCGGCCGGCGCCGACCATGCGGCCGCCGGTCGCCGCGACCCACAGTTCCATGCCGTCGCGGCGGGCCAAACGTGCCAGCAGGGCGTCCGCGGCGCGGGTGTTGACGGATTCGCCAAACGCCTCATCGGCCATGGCACTCATGGCCCGCACGTCGGCGTCGGCCGTCACCTTCCGCAGCACCACCCCGGCAGGCACGGGGGCGTTCCGGCACAGCCCCGCCAGCGGGCCGACCATGATGGATTCGGGCTCGCCCGGCACAAAGCCGTTTGCCACCAGCGCCTCATGCAGCCCCGGGGCCCGGTCGTGGCCGCGGGTCTTCCATTCGACGCCGGTCACGGCGGGGTCGGCGCGGAAGTGGGCCAGCGCGTCGGCCACCAGGGCGGCAATGTCCCCGGAGCCGGCCAGGTCCCGGTACGTGATGAATCCCCGGCCGCCGGCAAAGGTCACCAGCCGCAGCGGGCCAAGCACGGCGACGCTGAGCGCGCTGGGCGTTTCGGCGTCCGTCCGGAGCTGGTCGTCATAGGCCTGAAGGTAGTGCGTCACGTCAGTCATCAGGATCATCTTCACAGCAACGCACGGGCGGGGCAACAGGCCCGGCGCCGCATCAGCCCAGGGACAGCCGCCCGGTGTCGGCCCCACCCGCTACGGTTAAACCATGACCCTCACCGTCGCCGAACTCTCCGAATCGGCCCTGCTGGCCCGCATCTTCCCGCGCCTGCCCTCCGGCACGTCCACGCTGCTCGGCCCCGGCGACGACTCAGCCATCATCGCCGCCCCCGACGGCCGCACGGTCATCTCGATCGACACCCAGGTCCAGGACAAGGACTTCCGACTCGCCTGGCCCAACGGCTACGCCACCACCGGCTACGACGTCGGCTGGAAGGCCGCGGCCCAGAATCTTAGCGACATCAATGCCATGGGCGCCGAGGCCACCGCCATGGTGGTAAGCCTGACCCTGCCGGGCACGACGCCGGTCGCCTGGGTCGAGGCGCTGGCCGACGGCCTGGCTGCCGCGATCCACGCCCTCGGGGCGGGCCAATGTTCCGTGGCGGGGGGCGACCTGTCCGGCGGCTCCGAGATCGTGGTCACCGTGGCGGTGACCGGTTCCCTGGCCGGCCGGGACCCCGTGCTGCGCAGCGGCGCCCGCCCCGGGGACATGGTGGCCGTGTGCGGCAAGCTGGGATATTCGGCCGCCGGGTGGGCGCTGCAGGAAAGCAGCATCGCCCCGGCACAGTACACACCCGCGTTGCAAAACGCGGCCGACCTCTTCAACCGGCCGCAGCCGCCCCTGGCCGCCGGCGCCGCCGCAGCCCGCGCCGGCGCCACCGCCATGATGGACATTTCCGACGGCCTGCTCCGCGACGCCGGGCGCCTTGCCGCGGCCAGCGGCACCGGCCTGGACCTGGCCGGCGTCGTTCTGGAAAAGCTGGCGGATGGACTGGCCGAATGCGCGCAGGCACTGGGCACGGACCCGCTGCAATGGGTGCTCAGCGGCGGCGAGGACCACGGATTGTTATCCACATTCCCAGCCAACGTTGCGCTCCCGTCCGGCTTCATTGGGATAGGCTCAATAGTGTCCGCGGGCGACGGCCAACCGGCTGTGACCATCGACGGACGGAACTTCAAAAGCGTCGTGGACGGCGCTGTGGGATGGGATCATTTTGCAGTCTAAGATTGCCGCAACTGCCCCCGTAATTCGGCGTTGGCTGGCCAAGGCCGAGCAGACGCTTGCCAATCACAGCGACCGGCTCAACGCCATCAACATCTACCCGGTGGCCGACGCCGACACCGGCACCAACCTGTACCAGACGGTCCGGTCCGCCTCCCAGGCCGTGGCGGACCTGGACCCGCTCGACGCCGGTGCCACCATGGCCGCCGCAGGGCGCGCCGCCATGGAACAGGCCCGCGGCAATTCCGGCACCCTGTTTTCCGTGTTCCTCAGCGCCATGGCCGAGCCCCTGGCCGGGCAGCCGCGCCTCAACGGGCCCCTGCTGGCCGCCGCGCTGCACCGCGCCCAGCTGCGGTCCTGGAGTGCGCTGAGCGAGCCCATGCCCGGGACCATGCTGTCCGTGCTGGAGGCCGCCGCCCACGGCGCCTCCGAGGTGGAATCCACGCTCAACGGCGACGACTCCAACGCGGCCCTGGCACTGGCCCTGGACGGCGCCGTGGCCGCGGCCCGGGAGGCCGTGGTGCTGACCGAGTCCCAGCTCGGCGTGCTGGCCGACGCCCACGTGGTGGACGCCGGCGGCGTGGGCCTGCTGCTGATCCTGGACTGCCTGCGCTCCGTGGTGGTGGGCGAGCCGCTGCAGGAGGACCTGCTCGACGGGCTCTCCGGCTACAAGGTCCAGGACCCCAACATTGCCCTGGACATGCCCGAACAGCTGGGCGTGGAAGTCATGTGCACCATCAGCCTCACGCCGCTGGCGGCGGCCGGGCTGCGCATGCAGCTGGATGAGCTGGGGGAATCGGTCATCATGAGCGCCGTCTCGGAACAGGCCGACGACACCGGCGCCTACCCGTGGCGCGTGCACGTCCACGTTCCGTCGCCAACCATCGCGTTGGACGCCATTCAGGCCGTGGGTGATCCAAGCAACGTCAGCATTTCGGCCCTGAGCCCCAACGCCGTCGCAGACGCCCATGACCTCCTCTGACGGCGCCCACCCCGCCCTGGGCGGCGTGCCGGACGAGCCGCAGCCGCCGCGGCCCCGCGAATACCCCGACCTGGCCCTGCAGCTGTCCCGGCTCGTGGGGGCCGCCACCGCTAAGTCGGTGGAAAAGCACCTCGAGCTCACCACCGTCGGGCAGATGCTGCACCAGTTTCCACGGCGCTACCTGGCCCGCGGAGAACTGACCGAGCTGGACAAGCTTCCGCTCGACGAGGAAGTGACCATCCTGGCCCGCGTCGTCGACCTCTCCACCCGCCACATGCAACGGCGCAAGGGAACCATCAGCGACGTTGTCATTACGGACAATTCGGGGCGCCCCTCCAACCTGAAGATCAGCTTTTTCAACGGCTGGACGGCGCAAAAGGAGCTGCGGCCCGGCGTGCTGGCCATGTTTTCCGGCCGGGTTTCGCTGTACGGCGGGCACAAGTCCCTAACCAACCCGGACTACGTGCTGCTGCCGGATGACCCCCTGGCCGAGCATGAAGCCGAGATCCAGGCCGTCATGCCCGTGCCCGTCTACCCGGCCACCGCAAAGTTCCCGAGTTGGAAAACCCAGGCCGTCATCGCAGCCCTGCTGCCGGCCCTGGACCTCAGCAAGGTCCCGGACCCGGTGCCGGCGGCCATTGCCGCACGGGAAAGGCTCATGCCGCTGTGGGAGGCCTACGAACAAATCCACGTGCCCGCCACCATGGAGGACTGGCCGCGGGCCCGGCAGCGCTTCCGCTACCAGGAAGCCCTGGCACTGCAGACGGCGCTGGCCCGGAAACGCATCGAGGCCCTGCAGCAGGACGCCACGGCCCGGCCGCTGGTTGCCGGTGCGCTGCTGGAAGCCTTTGACGCCCAGCTGCCCTACACGCTCACGGGCGGCCAGCAGCAGATCTGTGACCTGGTGGCAGGGGAGATTGCAGCCGGCCATCCCATGCACCGGCTGCTGCAGGGCGAAGTGGGTTCGGGCAAGACCGTGGTGGCGCTGCGCGCCATGCTCCAGGTGGTCGACGCCGGCGGGCAGGCCGCGTTCCTGGCCCCCACCGAGGTGCTCGCCGCCCAGCACCTGAACTCCATCCTGGCTCTTCTGGGCAGCCTGGGCGAGGGCCCGCTGCTGGGCGGGCCGCACGCCACCAACGTGGTGCTGCTGACCGGGTCCATGCCGGCCGCCGCCCGCAAGAAGTCACTCCTGGCGGCCGCGTCCGGCGAGGCAGGGATTGTGATCGGCACGCACGCGCTGCTCTCGGACAACGTGCAGTTTGCCGACCTGGGGCTGATCGTGGTGGATGAACAGCACCGCTTTGGCGTGGAACAGCGCGACGTCCTGCGCTCAAAGGCGGCCAAGCCGCCGCACCTGCTGGTCATGACGGCCACGCCCATTCCGCGCACCGTTGCCATGACGGTCTTTGGCGACCTGGAAGTGTCCGAACTGACCGAGCTGCCCAGGGGCCGCGCACCCATCACCACCCATGTGGCGCCGCTGGCCGACCACCCCCAGTGGGAAACGCGGGTGTGGGAGCGCGCCCGCGAGGAGATTGACGCCGGCCGCCAGGTGTATGTGGTGTGCCCCAAGATCGGCGACGATCCGGAGTCCGGGCCTGCCGGGACCCCCGCGGACGGCGAGGACCGCCCCATGGCCGGGGTGCTCGACGTCGTAAGGTACTTGCGTACAGTCCCGGCGCTGGCAGGCAGGCGCATCGAGGCGCTGCACGGCCGGCTCGACTCCGCGGACAAGCAGGGGACAATGGCGGAATTCGCCGCCGGCAACATCGACGTGCTCGTGGCCACCACCGTGATTGAGGTGGGCGTGGACGTGCACAATGCGACCCTCATGGTGATACTCGACGCCGACCGGTTCGGCATGTCGCAGCTGCACCAGCTGCGCGGGCGTGTGGGCCGGGGCGGGCATCCGGGCCTGTGCCTGCTGGTGACCGGTCTGGAACACGGGCACCCCAGCCGGAAGCGCCTTGACGTCGTGGCGGCGACCACCGACGGCTTTGTCCTCGCCCGCGAGGACCTGGAACTGCGGCGCGAGGGAGACATCCTCGGCGCCCGGCAGTCCGGCGGCCGTTCCGGATTGCGCGTGCTCAGCGTGCTGCGCGACGAGGACCTGATTGAGCGGGCCCGTGCGGACGCCACGGGGATCGTCGCCGCGGATCCGGAGCTGAAGCAGCATCCGGCCCTGAAACTTGAAATCGACACCTACCTGACCGAACAGAATGAGGCATTCCTTGAACGTGGCTAGTGGTTTTGCAGTGGCTGCAGGGGTGCGCGCATGAGCCGGATTGTTGCCGGGGCCGCCGGGGGGACGCCGCTCATTTCGGTGCCCGGCGACGGCACCAGGCCCACCACGGACCGGGTGAAGGAGGCCCTGTTCTCACGCCTGGAATCCATGGACATGCTCGCCGATGTCCGGGTCCTGGACCTGTACGCGGGCTCGGGCTCGCTCGGCGTGGAGAGCGCCAGCCGCGGGGCCAAGTCCGTGGAGCTGGTGGAGTTCAACGAAAAGGCGGCCGGGGTGTGCCAGCGCAATGCCGCACTGGTGAACAAGGTGCGCGGCAGCAAGGTGGTGACGGTGCAGCGCTCCCGCGTGGAGACGTTCCTGGCCCGGGCGGACGACGCCGACGTGGACCGGTGGGACCTGGTCTTCCTGGACCCGCCGTACCCGCTGACCGAGCCGGAGCTGTCCGAGGTGCTGGGACTGCTGGGCCCGCGGCTCAGCCCCTACGCCGTGGTTGTGGTGGAACGCTCGGCCCGCACGCCCGAGCCTGCCTGGCCGGCGTCGCTGGAGCTGTTGGCGGCGAAGAAATACGGTGAAACGCGGCTGTGGTTCGCCGAGCCGGCGGGGCAGCCTTCGGGGGACTGAACGGGCCAGGCAACTGCCGGCCCCGTCCACGGCCGGCAGTGGGTGAATTCCAAGCATCGGCGGGTAATGTTGCGCGCAGCATAAAAGTACTGGTCCGTCACACGACTGGGCCACCTCGCAGCCTTTCGTTCCCGCCGCCGGCGAGCTGTCGGCGTCGGGCCCGTTGACGCGGACACGGCCCTCCCGGCAGGGCCGCCCCCGCGGACAGCGCCATCTACATTTCCGGGCCGACGGGTACGCCCGCGGTCCACGGCCAGCCATCCGGGCGATGCTGGCCCCGCGAAAGGGTCACCGCCATGCCGGTGCTGTTAGCATTCCTTCCCCTCATCATCATCATTGTTGCCGTCGTGGTGTTCCTGGTGCTGGTCCGGGCGACCGTGAAAAAGATGTGGCAGGTGGCCGAGCCCAACGAGGCCCTGATCATCTCCGGCTTTGGGCGCAGCCGCCCCGCCACCACCGACGGCATGGACTTTAGGATCGTCACCGGCAAGGGCGCGCTGGTGCTCCCCGGGCTGCAAACCGTGCGCACCCTGTCGCTGACCCTGAACGAAACCGAACTGCAGGTCAACTGCGTCACCTCACAGGGCATCCAAGTGGTGGTGGAGGGCGTGGTGATCTTCAAGATTGGGGATTCGACGCCGTTCATCGCCAATGCGGCAAGACGCTTCCTGGGACAGCAGCCGAAGATGGAAAGCCAGGTGTACAACGTCTTTGAGGGCCACCTGCGTTCCATCATCGGGAGCATGACGGTGGAGGAAATCATCCGGGAGCGGGACAAGCTCGCCTCCCAGGTGCGCAGTGCCAGCGGCATTGAAATGGAGAAGCTGGGGCTGGTGGTGGATTCGCTGCAGATCAAGGACCTGCAGGACCCCACCGGGTACATCCAAAACCTGGCCAAGCCGCACATTGCCCAGGTCATGATGGAGGCGAGGGTGGCCGAGGCCACGCGGAACCGGGAGGCGTCGGAGAAGGAGGCGGAGGCAGCGGCCCTCGTTGCCGACGCCCAGAGCATCTCCGCCATCAAGCAGTCTGCCGCCCAGGCCAACGCCGAGCGGGCCCGGGCCAACGCGGCACAGGCCGGCCCGCTGGCGGAGGCGACGGCGCGGCAGCAGGTGGTGGTGCAGGAGACCCAGGTGGCCAAGCTGGAGGCAGACCGCGAAGAGCAGAAGCTGCAGACCACCGTCCGCAAGCCCGCCGACGCCCGGGCCTATGCCCAGCGGACCGAGGCCGAAGCGCAGAAGGCCGCGGACATCAGCGCCGCCGAGGCACGGGCGCGGAAGACGGAAGTGGAGGCGCAGGCCAACGCCACGGCCGCCGCAGCCATGGCGGGGGCAACGAAGATCACCGGCGAGGCCGAGGCCGCGGCGACGAAGGCACGCGGGGAGGCTGCGGCGTCGGCCATCAAGGCCAAGGCGCTGGCCGAGGCCGATGGCATCAAGGCCCGTGCCGAAGCCCTCGGCACCAACCAGGAAGCCGTCATCGCGCAGCAGCTGGCCGAAAACATGCCCTCCATTGTCGCCGCGGCAGCCGAACCGTTTGGCCACGTGGGCCAGCTGACCGTGCTCAACGGCGGCGACGGCGTCAACGAGATGGTGGGCGGGATCCTGGCGCAGGTGGGCAGCTACCTGCCCGCCCTGACCGAATCACTGAAGAAGGGCGCCGGCCCGCTGAGGAAAGGCAACGGCGATGGCAGCCAGCCGCCCCAACCGTAGGGACATGGACAGGAGCCTGACGGGGCGGGTGGGCCGCGTCTCGGGAGTGGTGGGGCCGGGAACGGTGGGCGAGGTCATGGTTGCGTTCCATGGCGGCACCACGGCGTTCCACGCCCACCCCTACGACGAGTCCAGCGTGTACCCCGTAGGGGAGCGCGTCCTCGTCATGTACTTTGAACCGCCCCAGACCGTCTACGTGGAGCAGCTGCCCGAGGTCCTGCGCGAAGACGTCTGAACCGGCCCGCCCGTGATGGGCGTGCCAAAATCAGGGGCCGGACCGGCACCCGTCATCCGGCGAGTTCGTCCAGCTCCACGCCGCTGAGCACGGTGGCCGGATGCGGGCCGGCCGCCACGAGTGCCTGCGACCATTCCGCAGGCCAGCCGCCATCACGGCCCAGCAGGATGATGTTGCCCGGGTAGCGGCGGGTGAACAAGCTGGTGGTGCCGTACGCCGCGGCACCGGGCATGGCCTCCCGCAGCGCCCGGGCCTGGCTGCGCACCAGCCTGAACCCGGGCTCGTCGCCCACATTGACGGCCAGCACGCCGCCGGGGGCAAGCACGCCTGCCGCCTCCCGGTAGAAATCCGTGCACGCCAGGTGCGCCGGCGCGTCCGGACCGCTGAAGATGTCCAGGATGACGACGTCGAACCTTAGTCCCGCCGGCAGCCCGCCGAGCGCTTCGCGGGCGTCGCCCACGTGGCTGGTGAGGAACGTCCCGGCCGGCAGCGGCAGGTGCTCGAGCACAAAGTCGAGCAGTCCGCGCTCCCGTTCCACCGCATGCTGGACCGACCCGGGCCGCGTGGCCTGGATGTAGCGGGCCAGCGTCAACGCCCCGGCACCCAGGTGCAGGGCCGCCACCGGCTCGCCGGGCGGCCTGACCAGGTCCACCGCGTTCGCGATCCGGCGCAGGTACTCGTAAAAGACATCCTCCGGGTGCGCCAGGTTGACCTGGGACTGTTCGGCGTGGTCGATGCTGAGCACAAAGGCGTCGGCATGCCAGGGATCCGCACTGATCGTGGCGTGGACGCCGCTGGGGCGCAGGTATCGGCTGGCCGGGGCCACTACAGCCGGTCCCTCAGCGTGGCGAGGCGTCCGGCGGCCTGCTCCAGCAGTCCTTCCTTCTTGCAGAACGCGAACCGCAGCAGCGAGCGGGTGCGGCGGGCGCCGTCGGGGTGGCAGAAGACCGGGACGGGAATGGCCGCCACCCCGATCAGTTCCGGGAGGCGGCGGGCCAGGGCCGTGGCGTCGGTGATGCCGAGGGCCGCCGTGTCGGCATTGATGAAGTAGGTGCCCTGCGGGGTGAGCACGTCCAGGCCGGCGGCGCGCAGGCCCTCGCTGAGGATGTCCCGCTTGCGTTGCAGCGTGGCGGCAGCCTCTGTGAAGAAGCCGGCATCCATGCGCAGTCCCGCGGCGATGGCGGTTTGGAACGGCGTCCCCGAGGAATAGGTCAGGAACTGCTTGACCGTGCGGGCCGCGGCCACCAGCTCCGCGGGGCCGGACATCCAGCCGATTTTCCAGCCGGTGAAGGAAAACGTCTTGCCGGCCGAGGAAATGGTCAGCGTGCGCTCCGCTGCACCGGGCAGCGTCGCCACGGGTATGTGCCGGGGACCAAAGGTCAGGTGCTCGTAGACCTCGTCGGTCAGGATGACGGCGTCGTACTTGATGGCGAGGCGCACCACTTCGGCCAGCACGGCCTCCGGGAACACGGCACCGGTGGGGTTGTGCGGGTTGTTGACGATGACCATCTTGGTGCGTGGGCTGAAGCTGTTTTCGAGCGTGGCAAGGTCCGGCATGAAGTCCGGGGCCAGCAGTGCCGCGGTGGTGTGCCTGGCGCCGCTGAGGCCGATCATGGCGCCGTAGGAATCGTAGAACGGTTCGAAGGTGAGGACTTCGTCACCGGGACCGGTCAGCGCCAGGACGGCCGAGGCGATGGCTTCCGTGGCCCCCGTGGTGATGACGACCTCCGTTTCCGGATCCGGGGCGAGGCCGTAAAAGCGCTCCTGGTGTTCGGCGACGGCGGCGCGCAGTGCCGGGATGCCCTTGCCCGGCGCGTATTGGTTGTTGCCGTTGCGGATGGCATCCCGTGCGATGCGGCCCAGCTCGGCCGGCCCGTCCTCGTCCGGGAAGCCCTGGCCCAGGTTGATGGCCCCGTGCCGGGTGGCCAACGTGGTGATCTCCTCGAAGATGGTCACGGCCAGCGAGCCGTCCGGGCCCAACAGGTTGGCGCCTACCGCGGTGCGCTGCCATGGCGTGCTCATTGCTGCTCCTTGCTGCCGGGACCCGCGCCGCTGCTGCGGGGTGGTGTACTCCTTGAATACGTTACCCGGGACCGGGGCGGGCCGCTCCGCTCCCGGCCGGACCAGGCACGGGGCATACCGGCCGGTAGGGGACGTAATAGGGCCGACATGTGGCAAAACAGCACGTGGGGACAGCCTTCATCGGATAGATTCGGCGTATGCAGCGCGCCGTATGCCCCGGATCGTTTGATCCGATCCACAAGGGGCACATTGAAGTCATTGCCCGGGCCACAGCACTCTTCGACGAGGTGATTGTGGCGGTGTCGACCAACTATGCCAAGAAGTACCGGTTCTCACTGAACGAACGCCTTGACATGGCCCGGACCACGTTTTCAGCGCTCTCCGGCATTGTGGTGGAGCCGATGGGTGAGGGGCTGCTCTCCGACTACTGCCATGCGCGCGGCGCCGTCGCGATCGTGAAGGGGCTGCGGTCCTCCTCCGACTTTGACTACGAGCTGCCCATGGCCACCATGAACCGCCAGCTCTCCGGCGTTGAAACCGTGTTCCTGCCCGGCGACAGCCGCTACCTGCACCTCTCGTCAACGCTCATCAAGGAAGTCCACACCCTCGGCGGGGACGTTTCAGACTTTGTGCCCCGCGCCGTATTGCGCCGCCTCCAGGGTGACGTCGGCCCGGACACCCGCCCGACGCCGGTGGTCCCGCCGGGCGCGTAGCCCCGCCGCAGCGTCCTGGGGCGGCACGTCCCGGGGCGGCGCCAGCCGGCGTCCGCCGTCGAGCCGGCACCACGGCGGCGGACTAGGCTGGATGCAGGGGCGGCTGAGGCTGCTGCGGTGCGCACGGCGGGCACCACACAGCCGGCGTCCGGGCAAGTGGCAGGGGCATTCATGGTCCATTTCATGGCGCGCCTGGTGGCGCGGGCCGTCACCACGCTGGTGCTGGTCACGGCCTTCATCTTTTTCTTTTACCGGCTCACGCCCGGCCATGGCAGCACCGTGATTCCCGGCTTCTCGGACACCCCGGAGCAAGTGGCCGCACTCAATGCCGAGCCGGGCATCCTGCAGTACCTGCGGATCCTGCGGCAGTGGGCCACCGGGAACTTCGGCTACTACCCTCGGTTCAATGAGCCGATTGCCACGGTCCTGGCCCAGGCCCTGCCGATCACCGTGGTGCTCGTGGCCGGCGCCATGCTGGTCTCGTTTGTGGTAGCGATTCCACTGGGGATCATCCAGGGGCTGAACCATGGGGGAGTGGTGGACCATGCGCTGACCGGCGTTGAATTCCTCTTTTTCAGCGCGCCGTTGATACTGACCGCCCCGTTGCTCGCCAACTGGTTCAGCTTCGATGTTCCCCTGTTTCCCCCGCAGGCCCCGCCCGGCGAAACCTTCGGTGCCGTCCTGGGCCACTTCAACTCGATGGTGCTGCCCATCGTGACGCTTGCGCTGCCGCTGATTGGCCGCCTCTCGCGGTACGTGCGTTCCTCTGTGCTGGACCAGGTCTCCCTCGACTACCTGGTGGTGGCCCGTTCCAAGGGCTGCGGGCCCTTCCGGCTGGTCCGTAAGCACCTGATGCGCAATGCCATGATTCCGATCCTGACGTTCCTGGGCATCTCGCTGCCGCTGCTGGTCTCGGGCGGGCTGGTGGTGGAGGCGCTGTTCAACCTGCCGGGAATCGGCTACCTGCTGTGGCTGGCCGGGAACCCGAAGCGCGTCTTCTTCTCCTTCCCGCTCGAGATTGCCATTCTGGTGGTGGCGTCGGCCGCCTTGGTGCTGGCCAACCTGCTCGTCGACGTTGCGATGCGGATCGTGGACCCGCGCACACGGCAGTAGCCGCCGTCGCCCCCCATGAGAGCCACATCACCGGCGGCGCGCCCATGGGCGGTTCGACTCCCCACCGTGCGCTGGCGTAGACTGGCTACGGCCGAAAACGGCTTTGGTAGGCACCCATTTTGAAGCCCGGGACTATTCGGGATAGGATGGTGCGTCGGTCGTATGTTCATTCAGGAGTTCTCATTAGCGCAGGCACGTTGGGCAGCAAGTCCAACCACGGCACGCCCCTCACCATTGGTGTCAGGGAGCTTGGGCGAAGCCCGGGCAGCATGCGGACTTTCAACGAACATATTCCCGTGCCAGAGGATTTTGGCACCCCGCTCATTGGTGTGACGCCCGGAACCGACCTGGATCTGGAACTCCGATTTGAGGCCGTCCATGAAGGAATTCTGGTGTCGGGCAGCGTACTGGTCGAACTGACCGGCGAATGCTCCCGGTGCCTGGAGAACTTCACGGAAGACCTCCAAGTCAATGTGCAAGAACTTTTCTTCTACGAGGAACCGCCCGCGGGCCTTGATGAAGACGAAGACACGCAACGTTGGGTCGAGCACGATTCCATCGATCTTGAACCGGTGTTGCGGGACGCAGTGGTAACCGCCCTGCCGTTCCAGCCGGTGTGCCGGGAAGACTGCGAGGGCCTGTGTTCCGAATGTGGAATACGCCTTGCGGATGAGCCGGGGCACCACCACGAGATCCTGGATCCTCGGTGGGCCGCCCTACAGGGCTTAACCGGCGAAGAAAACTAGCAAAATCAAGTTTTTAGCTGCAGGCACGTGCCTGGGGCTTATCGAGAGAAAAGAGTTTGCCGTGGCTGTTCCCAAGCGGAAGATGTCCCGTGCCAATACCCGTGCACGCCGTTCCCAGTGGAAGGCCACCGCGCCGAACCTGGTCAAGACCATCGAAAACGGCCAGGTTGTCTACAGCCTGCCGCACCAGGCCAAGGTCGTCACCGACTCCGCCGGCACCGCCCTGTTCCTGGAATACAAGGGCCGCAAGGTTGCCGACGTCTAAGACGTCCGTGCGGCCAACCGGCCGTTCGACCACTAAATAGTTTTGCAGGAGCTGCTCATGTCCTCGGTTACGGAACCCCCGAAGCTCGAGGACGGGCACAAACTGCTGTTGAAGCGTCTCGGTGTCACCATTGATGCCGGGACGCTTCGTCTTGCCCTGACACACCGTTCCTACGCGTACGAAAACGGCGGCATTCCCACCAACGAACGCATGGAATTCCTGGGGGATTCCATCCTGGGCTTCTCCGTCACCGACGCCCTGTACCGCGACAACCCCTCGCTGCCTGAAGGCGAGCTGGCCAAGCGCCGCTCGGCCGTGGTCTCCACCCGTGCCCTCGCCTCGATTGCCCGGTCCCTGGGCGTGGGCGAATTCATCTACCTGGGCCAGGGCGAACGCCTCACGAAGGGCCGCAACAAGGCCTCGATCCTGGCCGACACCATGGAAGCCCTCATCGGCGCGACCTACCTCACGAACGGCATCGAGGCCGCCCGCCAGCTCGTCATGCGCCTGGTGGGCCCGCTGCTGGCCGACTCCGATGTCCTGGGGGCCGGCACCGACTGGAAAACCAACATCCAGGAAATATCCGCCGCCCGGCACCTTGGCAGCATCGTCTACGACATCACCGGCACCGGCCCCGACCACAACCGTTCGTTCTCTGCCCGCCTGCTCATCGGCGGGGAGCACGTCGGCACCGGGGCGGGCCCGTCCAAGAAGGAAGCCGAGCGTGCCGCCGCCGCCGCCGGCTGGAAGGCGCTCCAGGAACGTTTTTCTGCCGGGCGCCCCACGTCCACGCACGACGCCGGGACCCCCGGCGCATCCGCGTCTGCCGCGGACTAAATGCCCGAGCTGCCTGAAGTCGAGGTTGTCCGCCGCGGCCTGGAACGGTGGATTGCGGGGCGGACCATCACGGGTGTCTCGGTGCCCGATCCCCGCTCCATCCGCCGACACGCCCTCGGCGTCGAGGACTTCGCCGGAAACCTCGTGGGTGCCACCGTGCTGGACGTGGTGCGCCGCGGCAAGTTCCTGTGGATGCCGTTGGACGATGCGCCGCAGGGCAATGCGCCCCACACCGCACTCGTGGCGCACCTGGGCATGAGCGGGCAGTTGCTGGTGGAGTCCCCGGAACAGCCCCATGAGAAACACCTGAAGGTCCGGATGTCATTTTCGGCCCGCGTCGATGCACCGGAAGAGCTGCGCTTCATAGACCAGCGGATCTTTGGCGGGCTGTTCGTCACGTCCCTGGTCCCCACTGCCGACGGGCTGCCGGGAGGATGCGGCATGGCGTCCGGCGGCTGGGCGCTGATCCCCAGCGAGGCCGCCCACATCGGCCGCGACCCGCTGGACCCGGACTTCGACCTCGAGGCCCTGCACCGAAAGCTGCGGGCCCGGAAAACCGGGCTGAAGCGCGCGCTGCTGGACCAGGGCGCGGTCTCCGGCATTGGCAACATCTACGCGGACGAGGCCTTGTGGGCCGCCAGGATGCACTATGCGCGCCCCACCGACACGATGCGCCGCCCGGACACGGAACGGATTGTCCACGCCGCCCGCGATGTCATGTCCAGGGCCCTGGACGCCGGAGGCACCAGCTTCGACTCGCTGTACGTCAATGTCAACGGGGCCTCCGGCTACTTCTCCCGCTCGCTGAACGCCTACGGGCGCGAGGGCCGGCCGTGCCCCCGGTGTGCGGCCATGGGCCTGTCCACCAGGATCCGGCGGGAGGCGTTCATGAACCGGTCCTCCTACAGTTGCCCCAGCTGCCAGCCGAAGCCGCGCAACGCCCGGCTGTCAGCGAACGGTGGGCTGAAGTAGTTCCTGTCCCGGCAAGGGCCGGCCCGGTCAGGGGCGGGTGCGGTAGTGCTCGGCCAGCCTGGCGAGGCCTTCGTCGAGGGAAACGGACGGCGTCCAGTCCAGGACCTGGCGGGTGTGCCGCTGGTCGAACCAGTGCGCCGTGGAGAGCTGTTCGGCAAGGAAGCGGGTCATGGGCGGCTCGTCACGGACCCAGCCGCGCGTGCCGGCCGCCGTCCACGCCTTCTCGATCATCGATCCGGCGCCGCGGGCCAGCCAGCCCGGCACGGAAACGGCCGGTTCCGGCACCCCTGCGGCGGCGCAAATGCCGGCGATCAGTTCGCCCACCGGCCGCGGCTCGCCGTTGGTCACCACCAGGGCCTGGCCGTGGGCGTGGTCCATGCGTTCGAGCCCGCGCACGATGGCTTCGGCGGCGTTGTCCACATACGTGGTGTCGATCAAGGCGCGTCCGCCGTCGAGCAGGGGAAGCCGGCCGGCCCGGGCCCGCGCCACCACGCGTTCCACCAGCTGGGTGTCGCCGGGGCCCCACACGATGTGAGGGCGGATGGCCGTGACCCTGAAGGTGGGGGAGTCGGCCGCCAGGGCCAGCCCTTCGGCAGCTGCCTTGGACCGGGCGTAGAAGCCGCGCGCCCGTGACGGGTCCGCGGTCCCGGCGCCGGCGCCCACAATGGAGGACCCGAAGTGTGCCACCGACGGGGAGGAGACGAACACAAAGTCGCGCACACCGGCGTGTTGCGCGGCGGCGAGGAGCTGGCGGGTGCCCACGATGTTTGTGGCCACGAAGTCGGCCCATTGGCCTGTGAAGGACACCTTCGCCGCCAAATGGACCACGGCATCTGCGCCGGCCACCGCGCGGGCGGCAACGTCCGGGTCCGCCACCGAACCCTGGACGGATTCCCACGGATCATGCACGGCGCTGCGCTGCAGCGTTCGCACGGTGTAGCCGCGCTCGTGCAAAAGCCGGGCCACAGCCCGTCCCAGCAGGCCGCTGGTGCCGGTCACCAAGACCCGGGTCACGGGCGTCCGGCCTTTTCCCCGGCCAGGATGCGCGCGGCCCATGCCGCCAGGGCCGTCCGGTCGATCTTCGAGTTGTGGCGGATGTCCGTGGGCAGGGCCTTGATGGCCAGGACGGCGGACAATTCCAGCCCGGTGCCGGCAGCAGCGGCACGCAGCTGGGCGGCGAGCCCTGCCGCCGCCAGCCCGGACCGCTTCACGGCAGGGTCGGTCTCCACGACTGCCACGGCAACTTGTGCACCGGCCGGTCCCACGCCGACCACGGCGGCCCGGGCCACACCCGGCACCTGCTCCGCGGCGAGTTCACCGGCCACGGGCGTGCGGACGCCGCCGGCCATGGTCAGCAGGTGCGCCATGCGGCCCTCAACCCAGAGCCGTCCCTCGGCATCGAGGTGTCCCACGTCGCCGCTGCGGTGCCAGCCCGGGATGGATGTGCTCAGCTCCTGCGTGATCCACAGCCTGTCGTAGCGCTCCTTGGCATGCGGGGCGCGGACCAGGATTTCCCCGGTGACCCCCGCATCAGTGGTGGGGACCGGGTCCACACTGCCGTCCGGGTTGACGGGCGCAATGGCCACCGCGGCGCCGCTGACGGGCACGCCGACGCAGACGCCGTTGCCGGGCCCCGCCGCGCGGATTCCGGCCAGGCTGATGTCCGTCACGGGCAGCGCCTCGGTCATGCCGTAGGGAGTGTGGAGCACGGCGTTCGGGGCGAGGTTCTGGACCTGGGCCAGCAGCGGCACGCCCAGCGGCGCGCCCGCCGAAAGGACCAGGTCGACGCCGGCCAGTGCCGTTCTGTGGGCTGCCGTCAGCTGCGCGGCGGTCGCCACGACGTTGACCAGGGCGGCCGGCGAGGCAAAGACGGCGGTCGCGTTGATGGCCGCCGCGGCATCTGCCAGTGCCGTCGCCGTGAGCGTGCGCGGGGCGGTGACGTCCATGTCCGGGGTGACGGAGGTGGCGCCCAAGGCGGGGCCCAGCAGCGCGAAGGGGGCGAATCCGGCCACGAGTGCCGTGCCCGCCTCCAGCCTGTACGTGGCCTTGAGGGTGTCCCGCATCGCGGCCAGCCGGCGGTGCGTGTACACCACGCCCTTGGCGGGGCCGGTGGAGCCGGAGGTGAAGAGCACCGCGGCGTCGTCATCCGGGTTGACCGCCGGGAACGCCGGTGCCGAGTCCGCCAGGCGCAGGACGCGTCCGTTGGCCAGCAGCTGGGGGACAGTGGCCGCGACGTTGAGCAGCCGGCGCTTGGCAGCATCGGCCGACGGGGCGAAGTCCGCTGCGCTGATCTTCACGCCGGGCCAGTTGTAGATCCGGGCACCGGTGAGGGCGCGTTCGATCCCGACCAGAAAGTCCGGGCCGGCACCCTTGATGGCGCGGCCCATGCCCTTCGTGCCGAGGCCGGCGTCGGCCACCACAATCACGGCACCGAGCCGGAGGCAGGCATAAATCAAGGTGGTCAGCGTGATGCCCGGCGGTACCAGCAGGCTCACGCGATTGCCGCGGCGCACACCGAGGTCGGCCAGGCCCGAGGCCAGGTCGTCAACATCGCGGGCCAGTTCCGCCCAGGACACGGAACGGGTCTGCGGTGCCGGGGAGCTTGAGGCCGTCGAGGGGGCGCTGCCGCCGGGCACCATGTCGACGATGGCCACGGCGGTGTCGTCCCGGCGGGCGTCCAGCCCGGCGAGCATGGGGCGGAACGGCGCGCCGTCATCGGGCCTTGACGCGCCGGCAGGGGCCGTTGCACCCGTGGGCGTCAGGCCGGTCGAAGGTGCCCGGCCGGCGGGGCCCGCTGCCCGCCCGCCGGCGACGTTCTTGGCCAGCCAGCCGAAGGCGGGGGTGGCGGTGTCGCGGTCCTCCTGGACCAGGTGGCCGGCACCCTCGAAGCGGTGCACGTCCGCCTGCGGCATGCGCTCGAGCAGGTCGCGCAGGTACCGGTCAGAGAACACCGGGTCCTTGGGACCCCACATCATGAGGGCGGGAACGCCCAGGGTGCGGATGCCCGAGGAGACCTCCTCCAAGGCGGGCCAGGACGGATGGGACGGGGAAGCGGGGATGTCCGCCACGAAATTGCCCACGCCGGCGCGGCGCGGCGCCGTGCGGTAGGGGGCCATGAACGCGTCCCGGACGGCCGGGGCCAGGGCGGGCTGCGCGAGCCCGTGCGTGACCCGCAAAAAGGCGGCCGACGTCGTCGTGCCCCACTGGTGGACGGCCGGGTGAAGGGCCAGTTTCAGCGCCGGCGGCAGGGAGAACCCCGCGGGGTGGACGGCGGTGTTGGTCAACACCACGCCGGCCAGCTGTTCCCGGTGGCGGACGGCCCAGCCCAGGGAGATGACGCCGCCCCAGTCGTGCCCCACCGTGACCACGGGGCCTGACAGGCCCAGGGCCGCGGTGAAGTCGGAGAGGTCGGTGATGCGGTCCCCGAGGCGGCGGAAGGTGCCGGTGCGTTCGGAGAAGCCCATGTCCAGCTGGTCCACGGCGATGACGCGCCACGGCCCGCCGGCGGCCAGCGTTGCGGGGGAGGTGGCGCCGGCCAGCAGGGTCCGCCACAGGTAGGACCAGGTGGGGTTGCCGTGGACGCACAGCAGCGTGCCGGCGGGCTCAACGCCGGTCGCGGCGACGTCGGCGGCGTTGTCCAGGAAATGCCACTGCCGCGAAGTGCCGGGGGCGTCCACGGCGGCGGTGGAAGGCACGGACAGGCTGCGGCGCCAGGAGGCACGCACACCAGGCCACGGCTCACCGGCAGAAGCCGGGGAGGCGGGCAGGGTCCCAGCTACCACGCAATCTCCATCATCGCGGTGTTGAGTCCGGAACCCACGCCCATGCAGAGCACGCGGTCGCCCGGGCTAAGGGTCTGGGCCTCCTGTGCCAGCGTCATGGGCAGGGACGCCGGGCCCACGTTGCCCCACTTCGGGAACGTGATGGGCACCCGGCTGCGGACCAGGTTGACGGCCCTGATGATGGCGTTGGTGTACGAGTTGGAGACCTGGTGCGTGACGTAGCGGTCCATCTTGCGCCAGTCCCAGCCGTTGGCGTGTGCCTCGTGCCAGGCGTCGGTGACCAGTTTCAGGCCGTTGTCCAGCAGCCCCTTGGTGTCGGTGAACATGCCGTCGGGCCCGCCCACGCACAGCTCGTGGTGTTCGGTGCCGGCGCGGGAGACGCCGCCGAGGATGCGGTGTCCGCCGGGATGGGCGTCGGCCGGGCCGATGACGGCGGCCGCGGCCCCGGAGCCCAGGGTCAGGGTGGCGAACTCGCGCAGGTAGTCCTCGCGCGTGGACGTTTCCGCGTTCAACCGGCGGAAAGTGGTCTCCTGGGTGGCCTGGGCGTCCTCGCCGGCCACGATCAGCGCGTACTTGATCTGGCCGGAGTCAATCATGTTCGCGGCCAGGGTGATGCCGTTGACGAAGCCCAGGCAGGCGTTGGCGAGGTCAAAGTTCAGGGCCGACGACGGCAGGCCCAGCGCGTTGTGGATCTTCACGGCCACGGACGGCTCCAGGTTGCGCCGGGTCACGGAGGTGTTGATCAGCAGGCCGATCTCCCGCGCCTCAACCCCCGCCTCGGCGAGGGCCTTGGCGCCTGCCTCGGTCGCGGCGTCGTCAAACGCGGTGCCGGGGGCCCACCAGCGGCGCTCTTCCACTCCCGCCACGCGTTCCAACAGCCGCTTGGACAGGCGCAGTCGCTTCAGGCTCGGGGCCAGGCGTTCGTCAAAGTCGGAGGAACTGACCACCACCGGGGCCTCCACACTGGCGACGGCGAGTAAGGCGGTGTTGTGGTGGTGAAAAGTCGCGTTGCCGATCAAATTCCAGCCTTTTTCTTCTGTGTGCGTACGGTGCCCAGGGGACTGAATCCGGTGGTTTTTGCGTCCACTGCCGGGGCATGCGCGTGGCCTGGTCCCCGTCGCGGCGTCAAGCCCCACGCTTAACTATGCACCTTGAAGGCGGATTCACGCACATGCACCGCGGTGCATACATGTGGGAAACTTCCGCAGCAAAGTGCCGCGGCACGGTAGATTGGCTAGTGGAAACCGGCCCGGCGCAGGAGTAGAAAACAGTTTGCATCTAAAAAGTTTGACCGTGCGCGGATTCAAGTCCTTCGCCTCGGCCACCACCTTTGACTTTGAACCGGGGGTCACGGCCGTGGTGGGCCCCAACGGATCCGGGAAGTCCAACGTGGTGGACGCCCTGGCCTGGGTCATGGGCGAGCAGGGCGCCAAGACGCTGCGTGGCGGAAAAATGGAGGATGTCATTTTCGCCGGGACCGCAGGGCGCCCGCCGCTGGGCCGGGCCCACGTTGCCCTGACCATCGACAACGCCGACGGCGCCCTGCCGATCGAATATTCCGAGGTCACCATTTCGCGGACCCTGTTCCGCTCAGGCGGCTCCGAGTACGCCATCAACGGCACCGGCTGCCGGCTGCTGGACATCCAGGAACTGCTCTCCGATTCCGGCCTGGGCAAGGAGATGCACGTCATCGTGGGCCAGGGCCAGCTGGACAAGGTGCTCCATGCCACGGCGGAGGACCGCCGCGGCTTCATTGAGGAGGCCGCCGGCATCCTCAAGCACCGCCGGCGCAAGGAAAAGACGCTGCGCAAGCTGGACGCCATGTCCGCAAACCTGGCCCGACTCAGCGACCTCACGGGGGAGATCCGCCGGCAGCTCACCCCGCTGGGCAAGCAGGCCGCCGTGGCCCGCCGCGCCCAGGCCGTGCAGTTTGACGTCCGCGACGCCCGCGCCCGCCTGCTGGCCGACGACATCACCACCCTCACCACCGCCGTCGAACGCGACGAGGCGGCCGAGGCGGCACTCAAGTCCCGCCGCGAACAGGTCGAGGCCCAGCTCACCGCGGGGCGGACCCGGCAGGCCGGGCTGGAACAGGAGTCGGCGGCCGCCACGCCCGTCCTCAACACCGCCCGCGACACCTGGTACCAGCTGTCCGCCACACGCGAGAAGCTGAAGTCGCTGGGCGTGCTGGCGGCCGAACGGCGCCGGCACCTGGGCGCCGCCGAGGACGCGCCGGACCCCAGCCGCGACCCCGACCGGCTGGCCGGGCAGGCCGCGCGGCTGCGGTCCGAAGAGGCGGAGCTGGACCTGGCCCTGGAGGAGCGCCGGATCGGGCTGGAGACGGCCATGGAAATCAAGGAAGACGTCGAGTCCGCCGTCCGTGCCGAGGAACAGCGCGTCCGGGAGCTCCTGCGCGCCACGGCCGACCGGCGCGAGGGCCTGGCGAAGCTCGCCGGGCAGGTAGCGGCCGCACGCTCCCGGGTGGAATCCGCCGAAGCCGAGATCGGCCGCCTGCACCAGGGAAAGGCGGCCGGCAGTGAACGGCGCAGCGAAGCGGCGCGGGAGTTTGCCGCGCTCGAGTCGCAGGTGGCCGGCGTGGAAGAGGGCGAGGAAAGCCTCGACGCCGACTACGAGGAGGCCGCCGCCGCGCTCGCGGACATTGATGAACAGATCGAGGAGCTGACGGCTGCCCAGCGCGCCGCCGAGCGGGAACGCGATTCACTCACCGCCCGCCGCGAGGCCCTGGCCGTGGGGCTGCTGCGCAAGGACGGTTCGGCGCAGCTGCTCGAGGCCGGGCTGCCGGGTGTGCTCAGCGCCGTCGCCGGGATGCTCACGGTGGCGTCCGGCCACGAGACTGCCATCGCTGCTGCCCTCGGCGCGGCGGCCGAAGGCGTGGCCGTGGGCTCGGCGGATGCCGCCGTTGCCGCGCTGGAGCGCATCAAGGCGGACGACGGCGGACGCGTCACCTTGCTCGTGGCCGAAGGGACCGGCGGGACCGGCACGGCCGCCGGGACCGCCGGGGCAGCCTTGGCGGACGAAGTGGCAGCCGCGGCGGCCGCCGTGGCGGGGGCCGGTGTCGGACGCGCGCAGGTGGACGGGCCGGCGGAACTGGGCCCCGTCCTGGACACCCTGCTGGACGGGGTGGTGCTGGTGCCGGACCTGGCCGGGGCGCGCTCGGTGCTGGAGAAGTTTCCGGCCCTGACCGCCGTCACAGCGGACGGCGACGTGCTGGCCGCGTTGTCGGTGCGGGGCGGCTCGGCCACGGCGCCGTCGCTGCTGGAACTGCAGGCCGCCGTCGACGAGACGGACGCCAGGCTGCGGGAGGCCACCGCCGAAGGGGAACGGACCCGCTTTGCCCTCGTGGCCGCCAAGGCACAGCGGGCCGCCGCGGCGCAGGCCGAGTCCGACGCGCTGGCTGCGCTGCACGAATCCGACGCCCGGCTGGCGGCCGTCGCCGAAAGGCTCGGCTCGCTGGGCGCCACGCTGCGTTCGGCCGAGGGCGAGGCGGAGCGGCACGAGCTGGCGCTGTCCGTGGCCGGCGCCAACCTGGAGAAGGAGCAGGGCGCACTCGCGGAAATTGCCGCACGGCTGGCGCGGGCGCAGGAGTCCCCGGAAGAGGCGGACCCTTCCATGGAGGACAGGGACGCCCTGGCCGCGCAGGCCACGGCGGCGCGGGCAGTGGAGATGGAGTCCCGGCTCGCACTGCGCACCACCGAGGAACAGCTAAACGCCGTCCGCTCCCGGGCCGCGGCGCTGGAACGGGCTGCTGCGACGGAACGGGCCGCCCGCGAGCAGGCCGCCCAGCGGGCCCGCCGCCGCCGCTTCCAGGCCCGCAAGGCCGCTGCGGTCGCGGCCGGCGTGGAGCATGTGCTGGCGCATGTGGAGGCCTCCATTGAACTGGCCGCGCAGGAACGGGATGCGGCCGAGGAACTGCGCGCAGAGCGTGAGGTGGAGCTGATGGCCGTGCGCGCCTCCACCCTGGAACTGGAAGTGGAACTGGCCAAGCTGACCGATTCCGTCCATCGTGACGAGCTGGCCCGGGCCGCCCGGCGGCTGCGCATTGAAGCGCTGGAAAACAAGGCCGTCGAGGAGCTCGGCCTGACCGTTGACCACCTCCTGGCCGGGTACGGGCCGGAAACGCCCGTGCCGCCGGGGCCCGGGGAATCAACGGACAAGTGGGCTGCGCTGCGCGTGGCCGTGGACGACTCGGGCGAGGAAATCCCCGAGGGCGTGCCTTTTGTGCGTGCGGAGCAGGAAAAGCGGCTCAAGCGGGCCGAACGGGACCTGGCTGCGCTCGGCAAGGTCAACCCGCTGGCGCTGGAGGAATTTGCGGCCCTGGAGGAACGCCACCAGTTCCTGTCCACGCAGCTGGAGGACCTGAAGTCCAGCCGCAAGGACCTGATGGACATCATCAAGGAAGTGGACCAGCGGGTCGAGGAGGTGTTCAGCGCCGCCTATGCGGACACGGCCGTGCAGTTTGAGCGCGTCTTTGGCCGGCTGTTCCCCGGCGGCGAGGGCCGGCTGGTGCTGACGGACCCGTCGGACATGCTGACCACCGGGATCGAGGTGGAGGCCCGGCCGGCCGGCAAGAAGATCAAGCGCCTCTCGCTGCTGTCCGGCGGTGAGAGGTCGCTGACGGCCGTGGCGCTGCTCGTGGCCATTTTCAAGGCGCGGCCCTCGCCCTTCTACGTCATGGATGAGGTGGAGGCCGCCCTGGACGACACCAACCTGGGCCGGCTCATCACCATCTTCGAGGAGCTGCGCGAATCCAGCCAGCTGATCATCATCACGCACCAAAAGCGCACCATGGAGGTGGCGGACGCCCTCTACGGCGTCTCCATGCGCGGGGACGGCGTCTCGACCGTCATCAGCCAGCGCCTGGACCGGGCCCCGGCCGGGGCCTGACCCTTTCCGGCCAAAAACGGCAACACAGACCCGGGCGGGCGGGTCAGCGCTGCGTTTCCGCGGCGGGCAGCCAGAACACCACGGCCACCAGGGCCACCGCCGTTGCCATCAAGAACGCGACGCCGTAGGAGAACAGGTCCACCAGGTAGCCGGCGGCGATGGGGCCGATGATGGCGCCGAAGTCCGAGCACATCTGGAACGTGGCCAGCACCTTGCCGCCGGAGCGTTCATTGCCAATCACATCCGCCACGGTGGCCTGCTGGGCCGGGCCCATGAGCCCGCTGCCCAGCCCGGCCACGAGGGAGATGGCGAAGAACCAGAACACGCCGCCGGTGAATCCCAGCACGCCCATGCCCAGGCCGTTGACGAGCAGGCCGAGCAGGATCATCGGCTTGCGTCCCCAGGTGTCGGCCAGCCTGCCGGAAAACATCAGCGCAATCCCGGTGCCGATCGCGAAGACGGCCAGCGAGATCCCGGCCACCTCCGGCCCCGCGCCCAGCGCTGCCGTGGCGAACAGCGGCACCAGCGCCATGCGGATCCCAAATGCCGACCACCCGTTCGCGAAGCTCGAGGCCAGCACGGCCCGGTACGCCGGGACTCCCAGGGCTGTGCGCAGCAGGAGCGGCTCCTGCCTCCCCGGGGCCGGCTCCTGCCTCCCCGGCCCCGGCAGCGTGCCCGGTGCCGCGGCGTCGCCGTCCGACGTCGTCCAGGCCGGCTCCCCAACGCGGGCACCGGCCCTGGCGGCGGGGCGCGCCGCTTCCTTCCCCGGGGCGGCGGCCGGCAACTGGGTGGCGACCAGGAGCGCCACCAGGACCAGCGCCCCGGCGTACACCAGGAACGGCAGCTGCAGGCCAAATCCGGCGAGCAGCCCTCCGGCCGCCGGGCCCGTGATGTTGCCGAGCAGGAACGAGCCGGCATACAGGCTGGAGACCTTGCCGCGGGCCTGCGGGGGAGCGAGGCGGATCAGCAGTCCCATGGCGGAGACCGTGAACATCGTGGAACCGATCCCGCCCAAGCCGCGGAACAACAGCAGCTGCCAGTAGTTCTGCGCAAACGCGCAGGCCGCGGAGGACGCGGCCACGATCAGGATCCCCAGGATGTAGGTGCGGCGTTCACCGAGCCGTTCCACGAGGACGCCGCTGAGCGGGGCAAACACCAGCCGGGTGAACGCGAATACGCTGACCACCACGGCGGCCGCCCCCACGCTGACGTGGAAACTTTGCGCGAATTGCGGCAGCACCGGCGCCACGATCCCGAAGCCGATGGCAATGAGGAACGCGGCGGCGACCAGGACCTTGATCTCGCGGGGAAGCTTCACGGCGGGCGGATCGACGGTTTCGGGGGCGGGGCTGGGCATGGACATCAGCATCGAGTTTGCCACAGCCGCGGGGCGGCCGGGTCCAGGCCGGGGATTCCGGGCCCCGTGAGAGACTTGGACGGTGAACGAAACTCTTGCCATCATCCTGTACATCGTCATTGGGCTTGCGATTATCGGCGGCCTTGTCCCTGTCTTCTTGAAGGTCCGGAAGAACACACAAAACTACACGGGCCCGCGCGACGCCAACGATCCCGCACCCGTGGAACCGGCGGAAGGACAGGCCGGGGGTGCATCCCAAGGCCCCGGCACCCTGGTGGAGGAGCGCCCCGAAGGCCAAGCCCCGGCGTCGGAGTTGCAGACGGCGGAGGTGGCAACGGAAGCCCCGGCGCTGGAAACGCCGCTCCCCGCCGAGGGGCGCCTGGTCCGGCTGCGGGCCCGGCTGTCGAAGTCGAACAACGCGTTGGGCAAGGGCCTGCTGGCGCTGCTCTCGCGGGACACCATCGACGACAACGTGTGGGACGAGGTTGAGGAGACGCTGCTGCTGGCGGACATCGGCACCAATTCCACCATGGAACTCGTGGACACGCTGCGCGCGCGTGTCAAGGTCCTGGGCACCCGCAGCGCCGACCATGTCCAGGCCATGCTGCGCGAGGAACTCATCAAGCTCGTGGACCCCGCCATGGACCGCAGCCTGAACATCGCCCGCCACGACGGGCGCCCGGCCGTGCTCATGGTGGTCGGCGTCAACGGCGTCGGCAAGACCACCACGGTGGGCAAGCTGGCCCGCGTGCTCGTGGCCGAGGAGAAGGACGTGCTGCTGGGCGCGGCCGACACCTTCCGCGCCGCGGCCGCCGAGCAGCTGGCAACCTGGGGCGCGCGCGTGGGCGTGCCCACCGTGAAGTCCGACGTCGATGGCGCGGACCCTGCCTCCGTCGCCTTTGAAGCGGTAAAGGCCGGCATCGAGCAGGAAGTCGATGTGGTCATGGTGGACACCGCCGGGCGCCTGCAGAACAAGGTGGGCCTGATGGATGAGCTGGGCAAGGTCAAGCGCGTCATCGAAAAGCAGGCCACCGTGGACGAGGTCCTGCTGGTCCTGGACGCCACCACCGGGCAGAACGGACTGACTCAGGCGAAGGTGTTTGCCGAGGTGGTGAACATCACCGGCATTGTGCTGACCAAGCTGGACGGCACGGCGAAGGGCGGCATTGTGGTGGCCATCCAAAAGACGCTTGGCGTGCCGGTCAAGCTGGTGGGCCTGGGCGAAGGTGCGGACGACCTCGCGCCGTTTGAGGCCGAGGGCTTCGTGGACGCGCTGCTGTCCTAGGGCCATTCGCAAGGCAGGGCCGCCGGCGCCCGTAACGTGCCGGAAACATAAGCGGCGCCAGGAATTAACCTGGCGCCGCTTTTTGTAACATCACGGCAATCTTTGCCGCGCGCGGGTGAAACATGCCCACGGGAGAGTTGTAAGTGTCCAGATTGCACAGCCCCTTGGATGGCGGCGGCAGCACTTCTTGCAACGAAAGGCCGTAAACATGAACACCGGAGATACCGCCTGGGTCCTTGTCTCCGCAGCCCTGGTGCTGCTGATGACACCCGGCCTGGCCTTCTTCTACGGCGGCATGACCCGTGCCAAGGGCGTGCTGAACATGATGATGATGAGCTTCGGAGCCATCGCCGTCGTCGGGGTCCTGTGGATCCTGTTCGGCTACTCGGCGGCGTTCGGGAACGACGTGGGCGGCGGCCTTCTGGGCAACCCGTTCGCCAAGCTGGGACTGCAGGGCGTCCTTGACACCGGCAAGGCCATGCCGCTGGTCGGCACCATTCCGGAACTTGCGTTCGTCGGCTTCCAGGCCGTGTTCGCCATCATCACCGTGGCCCTCATCAGCGGCGCCATTGCGGACCGCGCCAAGTTCGGTGCCTGGATGGTGTTCGCCGCCATCTGGGTGACCGTGGTGTACTTCCCGGTGGCGCACTGGGTGTTTGACTTCAACACCGGCCCGGGCGGCGCCAAGACCGGTGGCTGGCTGGGCCAGGGACTGGGCGTCATCGACTTTGCCGGCGGGACCGCCGTCCACATCAACGCCGGTGCCGCTGCCCTGGCACTGTGCCTGATCCTGGGCAAGCGCAAGGGCTTCGGCAAGGACCCGGGCCACCGCCCCCACAACATGCCGTTCGTGATGCTGGGCGCCGGCCTGCTCTGGTTCGGCTGGTTCGGCTTCAATGCCGGCTCCGCCCTCGGCGCCAACGGAATCGCCGGCTATGCCTGGATCAACACGCTCGCCGCCCCCTGTGCCGCCACGCTTGGCTGGCTGCTGGTGGAAAGGCTGCGCGACGGACACGCCACCTCCCTGGGTGCCGCCTCGGGCGCCGTCGCCGGCCTGGTCGCCATCACCCCGGCCTGCGCCGCCGTCACCCCCGTATGGGCCATGGTCCTGGGACTGCTGGCCGGCGTCGTCTGCGCCATGGCCGTGGGCCTGAAGTTCCGCCTCGGCTTTGACGACTCGCTCGACGTCGTCGGTGTCCACCTGGTCGGTGGCATCATCGGCACCTTGTTCATCGGGCTGGCCGCAGACCCCAACGCGCCGTCCGCCGGCCACGGCCTGTTTTACGGCGGCGGGCTGGAACTGCTCGGCAAGCAGGCGGTCGGGGCGTTCTCCGTCTTCCTGTACTCCTTCGTCCTGGCGTTCATCATCGGCTGGATCATCAACAAGACCATGGGCTTCCGCATCTCTGCCGCCCACGAGGCTGCCGGCATCGACATCTCGGTCCACGCAGAATCGGCCTATGACTTCGGCAGCCACATCGCCGGCAGCTTCCACCCCCTGCACGGGAACCCCGCCCTGCAGCAGCACGCAGCCCCCGCCCGCATTCAGTCAAAGGTTGACGCATGAAACTGATCACCGCCATCATCCGGCCCGAACAGCTCGACGAGGTCCGCAGCGGCCTGGAAAGCTACGGCGTCCAGGGGCTGACCGTCAGCGGCGCGCACGGCTACGGCCGCCAGCGCGGGCACACCGAGGTCTACCGCGGCGCCGAATACACGGTGGACCTGCACGAGAAGATCCGCATCGAGGTCCTCACCTCCGACGAACGCGCCTGGGACCTGATGGACATCATCGTGGCCAGTTCCAACACCGGAACGGCCGGCGACGGCAAGGTATGGATGGTGGAGGTCTTTGAAGCCGTCCGCGTCCGCACCGGCGAACGCGGGGTGGCCGCGATCTGAAGTCATTCCACGGACGACGCCGGCACCCGGGTGGGCAGTGAACCCCACCCGGGTGCCGGCGTCGTTTGTGGCGCGCCAGGGTCCTTGGTCGTTGCCGGCGCTCAGTCGTTGCTGGTGGTCCAGTCCGCAGGTCCGTTGGAACCGGCGGCATATTCCTCCATGGGCACCTTGCCTGCCTTCCACGCAGCGAATGCCGGCTCCACGATCCGCCAGCAGTCCTCGGCAGTGTCGCCGCGGACGGACAGCAGCGGGTCTCCGCTGAGCACGCCTTCAAGGACTTCACCGTAGGGCAGCAGCGGATCGCTAGCCAGTTCCGTTTCCAGCTGCACGCGGTCCAGCGTGAAGAGGTCGCCCGGGCCGTTGACGTCCAGGTCCAGCGTCAGTGTTTCCGGCCCGAATCCGACGTGGAGGCGGGTGGGGGAGTCGGTGCCGGTGAAGCCCAGCGGCAGGTGCGGGACCGGCTTGTACGTCACCACGGCCTCCTTGCGCGCCCGGCCCAGGGCCTTCCCGGAGCGCAGCACAAACGGCACGCCGGCCCAGCGCCAGTTGTTGACGTAAACCTCCACTTCGGCCAGCGTCTCCGTCTCGTTTGCCGGGTCCACGCCGTCCTCGGCCACATAGTCGGGCACTTTCCGCCTGCCGATGGAGCCTGCCGTGTAGCGGGCGCGCCGGGTGGAGTCGGCCAGATCCGGCTTGTAGGAGTTGCCGATGGTGCTGGCGCGCAGCACCGCGGCTATGGCGGAGCGGACATCCTGTTCGCCCAGTGTGGCCGGCGGCTCCATGGCCATGATGGCCATGATCTGCAGGAGGTGGCTTTGGATCATGTCCTTGCCCGCCCCGGCGTGGTCGTAGTACCGGGCCCGGTTTTCCAGGGTCAGGTCCTCGTCGAAGATGATCTCCACCTTTTCAATGTGCACGCCGTTCCACAGCGGTTCCAGCAGCCGGTTGGCAAAGCGCAGCCCCATGATGTTCAGCACCGTGGACTTGCCCAGGAAGTGGTCCACGCGGTGGATGTGGTCCTCGGGGACCAGCCGCGCCAACGTGGCGTTAAGCGCATGGGCGGATTCGGCGCTGGAGCCGAACGGCTTTTCCATCACCAGCCGGGTTCCGGCCGGCAGGTCCTTTTTCTTCAAGACCTTGCAGGCCTCCTGGCTGATGGCCGGCGGCAGGGCGAAGTAGAGTGCCACGGGGCCTTCCACCGTGGCCAGCAGTTCCCCCAGTGCACCCTTGGCGGTCACGTCCACCTGCTCGTAGCGGCTGTCCTTCTGGACGCTTTTCAGCTCCTTGATGCCGGCCGCGGTGGACTCGCCGCCCGGTGCCAGGGCGTCGGCAAAGCTGTCCGAGAGCCGGTCCTGCCACTTCGAGGCGTCCCAGTCGTCGCTGCCGGCACCCACCAGCGTGATGCCGGGCGCGCGCCCCGAGGCGATGAGACGGGCGACGCCGGGCAACAACAGCCTGCCCGTCAGGTCGCCCGAGGCGCCCAGGATGACCAGCGTCTTGATGCGCTCACCGGCAGGCGGGCTGCCGGCGGCCGCGCCGGACGCCGGGGCACTGGCGGACGACGAGCCGCGGGCTGCAGACGTGGTGGACTGGGGGCTGCGGGACGTTCTTGTGGTTTTGGTCACGATCCCAGCATGCCACTTTGTCCGGTGGATTTCCTTTCCCCCGGCACGGCCGTGTTGCCGGCCGGGCCACGGCTGCCGGCAGCGAAAACGTGCAACGAACCGGCCCTGCACTTGGTACCCTTGATAGTTGAGTCCTACAGGAAAGGGAGCGGGCAGCACTGCCGCCCGCCGTTCTCATCCTGCACATTCGAAATCGCCGCACCCGTCGTTCGCGGCCCGGCCGCCACGGCGGGGCCGCGCGGGTGATGGCTGTATCCCAGACGAAAGAAGTACACGGCGCGTGTTCAACTCCCTATCTGACCGGCTGACAGCAACTTTCAAGAACCTGCGCGGCAAGGGCCGGCTGAGTGAAGCCGACGTCGACGCCACCGTCCGGGAAATCCGCCGTGCCCTGTTGGACGCCGACGTGGCGGTGCCCGTGGTGCGCGAATTCACCGCCAAGGTCCGCGAACGCGCGCTCGGCGCGGAGGTCAACGAGGCCCTGAACCCGGCGCAGCAGATCGTCAAGATTGTCAACGAAGAGCTGGTGACGATCCTGGGCGGGGAGACCCGGCGCATCAACCTGGCGAAAAACCCGCCCACCGTGATCATGCTTGCCGGCCTTCAGGGCGCGGGGAAGACCACGCTGGCCGGCAAGCTGTCCAAGTGGCTCAAGGCCCAGGGCCACAGCCCGCTCCTGGTCGCCGCGGACCTCCAGCGCCCCAACGCCGTCAAGCAGCTCCAGGTCAACGGTGAGCGCGCCGGCGTGCCCGTCTTCGCCCCGCACCCCGGCGTCAGCAGCGAATTTGAATCCGCCACCGGCGATCCCGTGGCCGTTGCCCAGGCCGGCGTGGCCGAGGCCAAGTCCAAGCTGCACGACGTCGTCATCGTCGACACCGCCGGCCGCCTCGGCATCGATGCCGAGCTGATGGCACAGGCGGCCAACATCCGTGCCGCGATCAACCCGGACGAGGTCCTCTTCGTCATCGACGCCATGATCGGCCAGGACGCCGTCAACACGGCCCAGGCGTTCAACGAGGGCGTGAACTTTACCGGCGTGGTCCTCTCCAAGCTCGACGGCGACGCCCGCGGCGGTGCTGCCCTGTCGGTGGCATCCGTAACCGGCAAGCCCGTCATGTTCGCCTCCACCGGCGAGTCCCTGGACGATTTTGAACTGTTCCACCCGGACCGCATGGCCAGCCGCATCCTGGACATGGGCGACGTCCTGACGCTCATTGAGCAGGCGGAAAAGAACTGGGACAAGGGCGAAGCGGAGCGCATGGCGCGCAAGTTCGCCGACCAGGAAGACTTCACCCTGGACGACTTCCTGTCCCAGATGCAGCAGATCCGCAAAATGGGCTCCATGAAGAAGATGCTCATGATGATGCCCGGCGCGGCCAACATCCGCCAGCAACTGGAAAACTTCGACGAGCGTGAAATCGACCGGGTCGAGGCGATCGTCCGTTCCATGACCCCGCACGAGCGCGTCGCGCCGAAGATCATCAACGGCTCCCGCCGCGCCCGCATCGCCAAGGGTTCCGGCGTGCACGTCTCCGAGGTCAACGGCCTGCTGGAGCGCTTTGGCCAGGCCCAGAAGATGATGAAGAAAATGGCCCAGGGCGGCGGCATCCCCGGCATGCCCGGTGTCCCCGGTCCCGGCGGTTTCAAGGGCGGCCGAAAGGGCAGGCAGTCGCCGAAGAAGAAGGCCCGCTCCGGCAACCCCGCCAAGGCCGCCGCCGAGCTGCGTGCCGCGCAGGACAAGGCATCCGCCCCCAAACCGCTGCCCACCGGTGCGTCCTTTGGCGCCGGCAACGAGGACTTTGACCCGGCCAGCCTGAACCTGCCCAAGGGCTTCGAGAAGTTCCTCAAGTAGCACCCCGGCCCCTTTTGGGGGAAGGTGCGACGGCGTCCGGGCCGCCGTGGTGCCGCGCAGCCGCGGGCCGGCGTCGGCCTACCTGCCCGCCCTCGGTGGCTCCGGTCAGGACGTGACGCCCGGACGGGGCCGGCGGATGCGCTGGGCCAGTGCCAGGGCCGCCAGTGCGGGCAGGATCGTGAGGGCGAAGCAGCCGGTGAACGGCCAGGCCCCGCCCAGTCCGGCAAAGGCGGCAAACACGATTGCCGTCGCAGCCAGGGACATGGACGCGCCGATGGAATCGGCAATGCTGAGCGCGGAGCTGTTGAAGCCCTGGCTCTCCACCGTGGAGTATTCCAGCGTTGCAACGCTGGTGCGCGGGTACATCAGGCCCATGCCGAAGCCTCCCACGGCCCACCCCGCAATGGCGGTCGCGGGCACCAGGGCGAAGGCTGCAGTCGCACCGGCCGCGGCAATGGCCAGGCACAGGAGCAGGGCGCCGAAGCGGACGCTGCGCGCATGGGACAGGCGCGCAGCCAGCCGGCTTTGCAGCCATGACCCGCCCGCCCAGCAGACGCCGGAGGCGGTCACGGAGAGCCCGGCTGCCAGGGGCGGGAAGCCGTACCGGACGGTCAACAGGTAGGGGATGTAGACGTCAGCGCCGAAGAAAGCACCCGAGGCAAGGCCGCGGCTGAGAATCACGCTGGGCAGCCCGGCACCGGAGCGCAAGGTGCGTCGGGGGAGCAACGGGCGCAGCGCCAGCAACACGACGACGGCTGCTGCCGCGGGGCCGGCCCACAGCAGCGGGCCTTTTGAATCGGCCAGCAAATTCAGGGCCAGCACGGCGACGGCGGCCAGCAGCGACCAGCCGAGGCGGCCAAGTTCCCAGGGCACGGGCTTTCTTTCGGCGGTGCCGCGGCCATCGGCACCTGCCCCGGGAGTCCGAAGCCTTGCCATGGCGGGGACCACCATGGCCAGGGCGCCCGCCACGAGCACGATGACCCCGAGGAACACCCACCGCCAGCCCAGGGTTTGGGCGATCAGGCCGGCGACCAGCGGGCCGATGAGCGAGGGCACCACCCAGCAGGCGGCGAAGGCCGCGAAGATCTGGGGGTGCAGCCCGGGCGGGTAGGCGCGGGCCACCACCACGTACAAGGCAACTGTCAGGGCGCCGGTGCCCAGCCCCTCCACGAGCCGGCCCGCCAGGAACACGGCCATGTCCGGAGCCGTGCCGACCACGGCAAGCCCGGCGGTGAACAGGACCACCGAGGCGTACAAGGGGCCACGCGGTCCTTCGCGGTCGGACCAGTTGCCGGCCGCCACCATTCCCACCACGCCGGCCGCCAGCGGGCCGGCAAAGGCCAGGGCGTACAGCGCTGCCCCGTTGAGTGCTGCGCTGATGGTGGGCATGACGGTGGTGACGGCCAAGGCCTCAAAGGCGGACAGCACGATGAGGGCGCAGATGCCCAGGGTGACCGTCCGGTAGCCGCGGCCCAGGATCCCGCCGGGTGAAACCTGTGCGGACGGAACAACGGAGTCCTCCTCGTCGACGCTCACACACGTCAGCTTAGAACCTCAACGGGTCCCGGGCCATCGTGTCCCCGCCAGGGGCATCACAGCTCAAGGTCCCACCTCTTGGCCGGGGAGATTGCAGGAAACTGGCAGGATATTGCCAGAAACCGCCCAGCGCGCCCGAAGATCCCCGGTGCGCCGCACCGCAGGCCGTTTGTGTCAACCCTTGGGGCCTGACAAAGGGCAAATCGTTGTCAAATTGCGGCCTGACAGTGCGGCAGTGGAGGTTTAGACTCGGATTTAGGAGCCTTGCGAAGACCAAACTGATCCACCACCGCCTGGCTCTGCCATGGAGGCGCATCATGAAAAAATTGCGAACTCATGGGGGGATCATCCGGAAGCCGATCTTTCGGATATTGGGAATTATCGCAGCGGTATTGCTGGCGTTGACGGCATGTTCCTCGGGAGGTGGTTCCCCGACAGCCACCAAAACTTCAGGGACCAACCCCGGAAAAGCCGCTGACACCGCAACAATGGCTTTGCCGCCAAATACGGTCCCGAACTGGATCTGGCCGTTTTCGCCACTTGCCGACTTCTCGGTAGCCAACGGTTCGGACCTGCAGTTCCTCATGTTCCGGCCGCTGTATTGGTTTGGGAACCAAGGCAAGGCTGAGATCAATGATTCCCTCAGCCTGGCCGCGGAGCCGACGTACAGCAACGGCGGCAAGACGGTCACCATCAAGCTGAAGGACTACAAGTGGTCCAACGGTGAGACCTTGACCTCACAGAACGTGATGTTCTGGTTCAACATGCTCAAGGCCGAGAAAAAGAACTTCGCAGCGTACGCGCCGGGCCAGTTCCCGGACAACGTCGTCTCAGCGTCCGCGCCGGACGCGAAGACCGTGGTGTTCAACACAAACAAGGCCTACAGCCAGCAGTGGTTCCTGTACAACCAGTTGAGCACCATCACCCCGATGCCGAACGCCTGGGACATGACGGCTGCCAACACCAAGGGCGACTGTGCCACGAATGAATCCGGCTGTGCCGCGGTCTACGCGTATTTGACGGCCCAGTCCAAGGACCTGCCGACGTACGCCACGAACCCGCTGTGGCAGGTGGTCGACGGGCCGTGGAAGCTGTCCAAGTTCAACGCCGACGGGCACCTCACCTTCGTGCCGAACACCAGCTACTCCGGTCCGGTCAAGCCCGCACTCAAGGAGTTCATCGAGGTTCCGTTCACCACGGACTCTGCTGAATTCAACGTGCTGCGTGCCGGGGACACCATCGATGTGGGCTACCTGCCCACGCAGGACCTGAAGCAGGCCAAGCCCGCCAACACCGGACCGGCCGAGGCCGGGCCGAACCCGTTGAGCACCAACTACACGCTGGCACCGTGGTTCCTGTACGGCGTCAACTACTTCCCGATCAATTTCAACAACCCCACCGTGGGGCCGATCTTCAAGCAGCTCTACTTCCGCCAGGCACTGCAGTCAGTGGTTGACCAAAAGGGCATCCTGGGCTCGGCCGCCAAGAACTACGGGGTTCCGACCACGGGGCCGGTCCCGCTGTATCCGTCGGACAGCCCGTTGATTTCCCAAACCGAGAAGAACAACCCGTATCCGTTCAGCATCGCAAATGCGAAGAAATACCTCACTGACAACGGCTGGACCGTCAACCCGGGCGGCACGAGCGTTTGTGCCAAGCCGGGAACCGGTGCCGGCGAGTGCGGCGCAGGGGTTGCGGCCGGTGCAAAGATGGACTTCGACCTGCAGTATGCCAGTGGCAACCAGACGATCACCACGGCCATGCAGTCCATGAAGTCCAACGCAGCGCAGGTCGGAATCACGCTGAACATCTCCTCGGAACCGTTCAACAAGGTCATCGCTGCGGCCAGCCCCTGCAGCGGCAAGACCTGCACATGGCAGATGGCGAACTGGGGCGGCGGCTGGGTGTACCTGCCCGACTACTACCCGACCGGTGAGGAACTGTGGCAGACGGGGGCAGGGTCCAACAGCGGCAGCTACTCCAACCCCATGGTCGACCAGCTGATCACCAACACCACCACCACGAGCGGCGTTGATGTGTTGCACGCCTACGAAGATGCCCTGGCCAAGGACCTGCCGGTGATCTGGCAGCCGAATTACACCTACAGCCTGACTGAGGTGGCCAACGGCCTCAAGGGTGCGACGACGCAGAACCCGTACAGCCCCATCAACCCCGAGAACTGGGCCTGGTGACCAGTGCCAGGACAAGCAAAGGGTTGCGACAACAAGTGAAGGTCACGACAACGGGGTGAGCCGGGCATGGCGGCAGCAGGAACAAACATCGGTACGATGCCAGCAGGGATTGTGGCGTCATGATCGGTTATATCCTGCGCCGCCTGGCCCAGTCCATCCTGGTGGTTTTTGTCGTGACCATCATCGTCTTCATCCTGCTGCACCAGCTTCCGGGCGGCGCGGCCAGGGCCATTCTGGGACCACGGGCCACCGCGCTCCAGATCGCCCAGTTCAATGCCGCAAACGGCTATGACCAGCCCCTGCTCATCCAATACTTCGGACAGCTGGGGCAGTGGTTTAGCGGCAACTTCGGCTTTTCCATCAAACTCAACCAGTCGGTCAGCTCACTGCTGGTGGAGCGGCTGCCCAAGACGGTGATCCTGTCACTGTTGTCCCTGCTGCTGACGGTGCTGGTGGCCGTGCCGCTGGGCATTTACCAGGCAGTGCGGCGCAACCGCGTCCCCGACTACATCGCCACCGGCTTTTCCTTCATCTTCTATGCGGCACCGACCTTTTTCATCGGCCTGGTCGTGATTGAGGTCTTCTCCCAAAACTTGGGCTGGTTCCCGCCGGAAGCCCCCCAGTCCAATGGCATCGGCCCCATCTTTGGACAGTTTGACGCCATGATCCTGCCCATTGTCACCCTGGCCCTGCTCAGCATTGCCGGTTTCTCCCGGTACATGCGCTCCTCCGTGCTGGACAACATTGACCAGGACTACGTCCGCACCGCCCAGGCCAAGGGCGCCTCGCCGCAGCGTGTGCTGTACCACCACGTCCTGCGCAACGCCCTGATCCCCATCATCACGCTGCTTGGCCTGTCGCTGCCGGCCCTTTTTGCCGGCGCCCTGGTCACCGAATCCATCTTCAACTTTCCCGGCATGGGCCTGCTCTTTTGGCAGGCGGCGCAGTCCTCGGACTATCCCGTGGAACTCGGCGTGGTGATCATCACCGCCTTTGCCACCGTGGCCGGCAACCTCCTGGCGGACGTCTCGCTGGCCATTATCGATCCGAGGGTGAAGCTGTGAGCGATCCGGGCAGGGCAGAGGTTGAGGTTTCCGGGGCACTGCCGGAGCCGGTGCACGCCGCCACGGGGCTGCCCGTCGGCAAGGCCAAGAGCATGTTCCGCCTCGGCTTTGAGGTTTTCATCCAAAACAAGCTGGCCATCGTGGGGCTCGTGGTGCTGGCGCTCGCCGTGCTGTTTTGCTTCGTCGCCCCGCTGTTCTACCGCACGGACCAGGTGACGGTCAACCTGCTCCAGACAAACCTGCCGCCGGGCCCGGGCCACCCGCTGGGCACCGACGAGACAGGTTATGACGAGCTTGGCCGGTTGATGGTGGGCGGGCAGACATCCCTGGCCATCGGCTTTGCCGCCGCCATCATCGCCACCATCGTCGGCACGGTGTGGGGTGCCATCGCCGGCTTCTTCGGGGGCGCGGTTGACGCCGTCATGATGCGCATTGTCGACGCCATCCTGTCCATCCCGATCCTGTTCCTGCTGCTCTTCCTCGTCACCATCGTCCGGCCCAGCATCCCGGTCATGATTTTCGTCCTGGGCCTGACAGCCTGGCTGGTCCCGGCGCGGCTGGTGCGCGGTGAATCGCTGACGCTGCGGGTGCGTGAATACGTCCAGGCAGTGCGCGTCATGGGTGGTTCGTCCTGGCATTCGGTGCTCCGGCACATCATGCCCAACGTGGTCGGCACCGTCATTGTCAACGCGACGTTCCAGGTGGCCGACGCCATCCTGCTCATCGCCTACCTGGGCTACCTGGGCCTGGGCATTTCCCCGCCGGCCACCGACTGGGGCGGCATGCTCAGCAACGGCTCCGCCTTCATCTTCCCGAACTACTGGTGGCTGATCTACCCTCCGGGGATCCTGATCATCGTGGTGGTGGTGGCCGTGAACCTTGTGGGCGACGGCCTGCGCGATTCGGTGGAGGTGCGGCTGCAGCGGCGCTGAGCATCCCGGCGTCGCACATCGGGTCACAGGGAAAGGACTTACGGCATGGCACTTCTGGAGATCAACGACCTCAGCACCGACATCCAGCTCAGCAAGTCGGTGGTCCATGCCCTGGACCATGTCACCCTCCATGTGGACGCCGGGGAGACGCTGGGGCTCGTGGGGGAGTCGGGCAGCGGCAAGACCATGACGGCCATGTCCATTGAGCGCCTGCTTCCGCCCGGGGGCCACATCACGCACGGCGAAATCCTGTTTGACGGCGAGGACCTGGTGCAGCTGGAGGAACCGCGGCTGCGGGAGATCCGCGGCGGGGACATCGGCATGATCTTCCAGGACCCCATGACCTCGCTGAACCCAGTCATGCCCATCGGGGACCAGGTGGCCGAACCGCTCATGCTCCACCGCGGCCTGTCCAAGTCGGCGGCCATGAAGCAGGTGGTGGAGATGTTCGGGCTGGTGGGCATTCCCAGCCCGCTCCAGCGGGTCAAGGACTTCCCGCACCAGCTGTCCGGCGGGCAGCGCCAGCGTGTCATGATCGCCATGGCGCTGATCTGCCAGCCCAAGCTGCTGATTGCGGATGAGCCGACCACGGCGCTGGACGTCACGGTGCAAAAGCAGATCCTGGAACTCGTGGACCGGTTGCGCCAGGAATTCCACATGGCCATGATCCTGGTGACCCACGACCTGGGCGTCATCGCCGGCAGCGCGGACCGGGTGGTGGTCATGTACGCCGGCAAGGTGGCGGAGATGGCGGACGTCCACACCCTGTTCGCCGCGCCCAAGCACCGCTACACGGATGCGTTGTTTGAGGCGCTGCCCGAGCGCGCGGCCGGCACGGGCGAGCGGCTGTACTCGATTCCGGGACTCCCTCCGGACCTCACCGAGCCGCCGCCTGCCTGCCGGTTCGCGCCGCGGTGCCGCTTCGCCGTTGAATCCTGCCGCACCCTGGTGCCGCCCACCACCACCATTTCCACCCCCTACGGGCCCCAGCAGTACGCCTGCTTCGTCCCGCGCACCACGCCGCTGAAGGTGCCCGAGCCCGTGGACCTGCGCACCATCATCCCCGAGGCCGCCCGTGTGGAGGCTGCCGAGCTGGAGGCGGGCATGGACCTTTCCGAGGTGGAGACGCCCGGCCGGATGGACGACGGCGGGCCCCGGCCGGGCGCGCCCGTCACCCCGGGGCCCGCCCACCGGGCGACGGAACGGCCGGGGGAGGACACGACGTCGGACGAGCGCACCTGGGTGGCACCCACCACCTTCATCCCGGCCGACGGCGTGCCGCTGCTGCAGATCCAGGGGGCCGTGAAGGATTTTCCGGTCACGGCCGGCGCCATCCTGCGTCGGCACGTGGGCGACATCAGCGCCGTCGCTGACGTCACGGTCTCCATCCCCCGCGGCCGGACGCTGGGGCTGGTGGGGGAGTCGGGCTGCGGGAAGACCACCCTGGGCCGGCTGGTGGTGGGGCTGGAGGTGCCCACCGGCGGCAGGATCCTGTTCCGGGGCCGGCGCATTTCGAAGCTGCGTGGCAAGGAGGCGAAGGAGGGCCGGCGCAACGTGCAGTTCATGTTCCAGGACTCCTACGCGTCGCTGGATCCGCGGATGCGCGTGCGGTCCATCCTGCGCGAGCCGCTGGACATCCAGCACGTGGGCACCGCGCGCGACCGCAACGACCGCGTCGATGAGCTGCTGGCCGCCGTCGGGCTGCCCGCCCGGGCGGCCGAGAGGTATCCGCACGAATTCTCCGGCGGGCAGCGCCAACGCATCGGGCTGGCCCGGGCACTGGCCCTGCAGCCCGGGCTGATCGTGGCCGACGAGCCCGTCTCCGCCCTGGACGTGTCGATCCAGGCGCAGGTGCTGAACCTGATGAAGGAACTCCAGCGGGACCGGGAGCTGACGTACCTTTTCATCAGCCACGACCTGTCCGTGGTGCGCTACCTCTCCGACGTCATCGCGGTCATGTACCTCGGCCGGATGGTGGAGGTGGGCCCGGCAGCGGCCGTGTATTCGCATCCGCTGCACCACTACACGCGCGGGCTGATCGACACCATCCCCATCCCGGACCCCGTCATTGAACGGAAGAAGGCGAAGCTGGGCGTGCGCGGGGAGCTGCCCTCGGCCATGAACCCGCCCAGCGGCTGTCGTTTCCGCACCCGCTGCCCCATGGCCCAGGAGATCTGCGCCAAGGTGGTGCCGCCGCTGCAGCCCGGCGGCGGATCGGTGCCCATGCCGGCGGACCGGCTGGAAGCCATGACCGCGGCCGCCGCCGCGCACGGAACCATCCCGCACATGACGGCCTGCCACTTTCCGATCAACGGCCACGCCGCCGCCGACACGCTGTCCGGGGGGCCGGAGGAGCCGGATGCGTGAGGCCCGTCCCCGGCCGGTGACCCGGGCCGCGGGGTCCCCGGCGTTGTCCGTCCCGTCCGGTAACCTGCTTGAATGACTAAACCCCGGATCGTGTTCGTGCACGGGATCGACGGCTATGGCGCCGCCGCATGGCCGGTCCAGCACCGCCTGGCCGGGCGTTACGATGCCCTGTTCCTGAAACGGACGGGCTTCGACGCCGTGGAGCCGCCCCTGCCCACTGACTTTGCCGCCGACGCCGGGATCGTCATCGACGCCCTGGACGGCGGCGCGCACCTGGTGGCACATGCCCAGGGCGCCATTGCCGCTGTCATGGCGGCCGTGGAGCGGCCCGATCTCGTCAAGTCGCTGGTCCTGGTGGAACCGGCGCTGCTGTCGCTGACGGCGGAACTGCCTGCCACCACCGCGTACCGTGAACACCTGGAGCCGCTTTTCGCGCGCAGTGCGTCGCTGACGGACGCGGCGTTTTCCGCCGAATTCCGCCGCCTGACCGCATCCATGAACGGGCCGGGCGCCCCGGCCGGCGGGGCATCGGGCCTCCGGGCGGGCCCGGCAGCGCCGCAAAGGGGTCCGGCGGAATCCGCGGCCAGGATCGCCGCCCGAGTGCACCTGCAGGCGCCACAGTGGGACGCGCCGGTCCACATAGTGCCCGGCGTGCCCACCCTGGTTGTGACCGGCGGATGGGAACCGCTTTACGAGGAGATCGCCGACTACCTCGCCACCACGGGCGCCCGCCACGAGGTCACCCGCGGCGGGCACCGCCCGCAGGACTCGGAGGAAGGCGCCGCGCTGATTGAGGAATTCATCGCCCGGCATTGAGTCCGGCGGACGGGGCGGTGCCGGCTAGCTGCGCGGCACGCTCAACTCCGGAAGGTAGACCTTCGCCCCCGAGGCCATGAACTCGGCACTCTTGGCCGCCATGCCGCTGGCGATCTGCTCCTGGTCCTGCGCCGAGCCGTAGGCGTCCCGGATGTCCTGGCTGATCCGCATGGAGCAGAACTTGGGGCCGCACATCGAGCAAAAGTGCGCCGTCTTGGCCGGCTCGGCGGGCAGGGTCTCGTCGTGGAAGGCCTCCGCCGTCGCCGGGTCGAGGGACAGCGAGAACTGGTCCCGCCAGCGGAACTCAAAGCGGGCCTTCGACAGCGCGTCGTCACGGTCCCGTGCACCGGGGTGCCCCTTGGCCATGTCGGCGGCGTGGGCGGCGATCTTGTAGGTGATCACGCCCGTCTTCACGTCGTCCTTGTTGGGCAGCCCCAGGTGCTCCTTCGGCGTGACGTAGCACAGCATGGCCGTCCCGTAGCGGGCGATCTCCGTGGCGCCGATGGCCGAGGTGATGTGGTCGTAGCCGGGGGCGATGTCCGTCACCAGCGGGCCCAGCGTGTAGAACGGGGCGCCGTCGCACAGTTCCTGCTGGCGTTCCACATTCTCGCGGACCAGGTGGAACGGGATGTGGCCGGGCCCCTCCACCATGACCTGGACGTCGTACTTCCAGGCCCGCCTGGTCAGCTCGGCCAGCGTGTCCAGCTCCGCAAACTGGGCGGCGTCGTTGGCGTCGGCCGTGGAGCCCGGGCGCAGGCCGTCGCCCAGGGAAAATGCCACGTCGTAGCGGGCAAAGATTTCGCACAGTTCGTCAAAGTGCGTGTACAGGAAGTTCTCCTGGTGGTGGGCCAGGCACCAGCCGGCCATGATGGACCCGCCGCGGGAAACGATGCCCGTGACCCGGTTGGCCGTGAGCGGGACGTAGCGCAGCAGCACGCCGGCGTGGATGGTCATGTAGTCCACCCCCTGCTCGCATTGCTCGATCACGGTGTCGCGGAAGATCTCCCAGGTGAGCTTGTCCGCCTCGCCGTTGACCTTTTCGAGGGCCTGGTAGATGGGCACCGTGCCGATGGGCACGGGGGAGTTGCGGATGATCCACTCCCTCGTGGTGTGGATGTCGTCGCCCGTGGAGAGGTCCATGACGGTGTCCGCGCCCCACAGGGTGGCCCACTGCAGCTTGTCCACCTCCTCGGCGATGGAGCTGGTGACGGCGGAGTTGCCGATGTTTGCATTGATCTTCACCAGGAAGGCCTTGCCGATGATCATCGGCTCGGACTCCGGGTGGTTGATGTTGTTGGGGATGATGGCCCGCCCGGCGGCCAGCTCGCTGCGGACCAATTCCACGTCGCAGTTTTCGCGCAGGGCCACAAACCGCATTTCCTGGGTCACGACGCCGGCCCGGGCGTAGTGCATCTGGGTCACCGTGTGCCCCTCCCGGGACCGCAGTGGCGCCCGCTGGGCACCCTTCCACTCCGCCGAGGCGGCGCCGCGCCGCTGGGCCGAGCGGCCGTCGTCGAGCAGCTCGCGGCCGCGGCCCTGGTAGGTTTCGCAGTCCCCGCGCGCCCCGATCCAGGGGTCCCGCAGCGGCGGCAGCCCGTGGACGGGGTCGCTGCCGGGCCCTGCCGTCCGGTAGACCTGAAGGGGCGGATTTTCCCGCCCCGGCGCCGAATCCTCCAGCGTGATGGACGTTACCGGGACCCGCAGGCCATGGTGGTCATCCGTCAGGTAGGACAGTGTGTGGGCAGGGCTTTGTTCGGTGGAATTCACTAGGTGGTACTCACTTCCTTCGCCGGCATTACCCGGACAGGTTCAACGGTCCCGGGCAGCTGCAGCCCGTGTCTCAGCCCCTGCTTCGGGGCTCCCGTGTGGTCAAAGACGAAGTTACACGATCACCAGGTGCCGGTGTCAAGCCGTAGGATCGTTCCATGCTGGAAATCCGTCCCGCGGCGTTGAGTGAATTCTCGCTTTTGCCTGCCCTCGAAGCGGACGCGGACCTGGCCTTCGACACCCTGGACCCGCCGTTCGGCCATCGCGGGGAGTTTCCGCCGCCGGGTACGGCCGAGTCCTATGCCGACGCGTTCCACATCATGGTGGCAGGACGGCCGCCCGTGGGTTTTGCACGCCTGGACATTGTTGACGGCCAGGCCCATTTGGGGCAGCTGGCCGTCAGCCCCGAGCATGCCCGGCAGGGGATCGGGCGGGCGCTCGTCATGGCCGCCAAGGCGTGGGCATTGGAGGCCGGCTTCCACACCATGACGCTGTGCACCTTCGCCGACGTGCCGTTCAACGGCCCGTTTTATGCCGGCTGCGGCTTTGTGGAACTGCCGGAGGAATCGCTGGCCCCGGAACTGCGCCGGCTCCGCCGCGAGGAATCCGCGCTGGGGCTCGATGCCATGGGCCGGCGCGTGGCCATGTCCGCCGGGCTCCGCTGACGGTCCGCCCGGCCCGGCGGCGGTACCCCGAACGGGGCCGGGCCTTAATGGGTCATCTGCCCCATGCGCCCGGGCGGCTGCGGCCCTACGCTGGTCAGAACACCGCATAAGGAGGCCACCCATGGCAACCACAACACCGCAGGAATGCGCGGTCCGGGCCGAGGCGGCAGCAGACATGCCCCCAGACCCCGCCGAACACTTTGCCGGCTACGCGGTCTTGGGGGTTCCGCTCAGTTCGGGCCACTACCTGGCCTTCCGATGCTTCCCGTCCAGTTCAATTGGCCCGGGGTACCGCGCCGTGTGGCTTCGCACGCCCGCGGGGCAGTGGACGGTTTACGCCGACGTCCCGCCGGAACAGAGCTGCGCCAGGTACTTCGGGGCCGCCCTGGCGCAGGCCGTGACCGCACGGGTCGACGCCGAATGGGCCGGCCCGCGGGCGCTCAAGGTGGGAGTGCCCGGCGTCGTCAGTTGGGAACTGGAACTGGGGGTGAGCTGGGCCACCGCCGCCGCCACGGCGGCGGCCCTGCGGCTTCCTTCCGCAGTGTGGCGCCGCGACGGCGTGGTCAACGCCATGGGCCGCATGATGGGACCGGCGCTGGGCGCGGGGCGGATGAAACTTGCCGGCCTGGTCCCCAACGGCCAAAGGTTCCAGGCCAGGCCGCTGCGGCTCTGGACCGTCACGCACAGCCGGGCCGTCATTGGCGGCGAGGACGCGGGAATCCTGCGGGTACTTCCCGGGCAGGAGCACCTGGCCGATTTTTGGCTCCCCCGGCGGGGCCTGTTCGTGGCGGACGTGGGCATCAGGTTCCCGTCCACCGCAGCGCACGCCGGATCACGAAAGGGCGGCAAAACACCATGAGCGTCATTGAAACCATTCCCGAATCCGCTGCTGCGGGGCCCGTTGCGCAGCTGTATGCCGACGACGTCCGGGCGCTGGGCTACGTGCCCAGCCACTCGCGGGCCATGGCCCTGAATCCCGGGGCGTTCGCCGCTTGGCGGGCGCTGCAGGCGGCCATCGCCGGCTCGCTTGGCCTGCGCCGTTACGAACTGGTGACCCTGGCGGCGGCACGCGGGATCGGCTCGGCGGCCTGCCTGCTGGCACACGGCAGGAAGGCCCTGACATTCATGGAGGCGGACGAGTTGGAGCGGGTGGCCCGAGACTACCGGACCGCCGGACTCCCCGCGGATGAGGTCGCCATGATGGACTTCGCCCTCAAGCTCAGCACGGCTTCCGCCACCATGGACGACGCCGATTCCCGCTCCCTGCGCGACGCCGGCTTCAGCGACCGGGAGATCGTGGACATCGCACTGGCTGCTGCAGCCCGCAACTATTTCAGCCGGGCGCTGCACGCCCTGGCCGTGGACGTTGATGTCCCTCCCGGCCTCGATCCGAAGCTGCAGGATGCCCTGCTCGCACCCCTGGGCGGGCCGGCGCATCCTGCGCCGGCCGGCAGCTGACCCCACCCGGGGCCGGAGGTGGCCGGGCCTGGGCCGGACTGCGGCGGGAACCGGTACGCGTCGAGGGCCCGGCCGTAGAATGGGGGTGTGGCGGCACAGGACTTCGGTGATTCCCTCCGGCTTCCCACGGCCCCCGGGCCTGCGGGCATGGTGCCGCGGGCTCCCTTTACCGCCCGGCGCGCCGAGGTGCTGGCGGCCCTTTCCCTGGCCATCGACCTGGGGCTCGGCCAGCCCATGGATCACATGCTGCGCGCCATGCAGCTGGGCGCGCGGATGGCCGATCTGCTGGACATCGGGCCGGAGGCCCGGGCCCGGACGTACTACGCCAACCTCCTGGCCTGGATCGGCTGCCACGCCGACTCCTTTGAACTGGCGGCCCGTTTTGGCGACGACATCGGCTTCCGTGCCGACTACTATCTCATCGACGCCCGGGGGCTGCCCATGCTGACGCTGATGCTGCACCGCACCGGCACCGAACTGCCGCCCCTGCGCCGGGCCGCCCGGCAGTCGCGGTTTGCGGCGACAGCGGGCACGGCGGTGCGGAAGCTGATCCGTTCCCACTGCCTGTCCGCCGGTCAGCTGGCAAACCGGGTGGGACTGGACCCGGGCATGCCGGAGATTCTGGGCCATGCCTTTGAGCGCTGGGACGGCAAGGGGCTCCCTGCGGGGAGGGCCGGCGTTGAAATCCCCCTGGAAATGCGCATAGCCCAGCTGGCGGACACGGCCGAGGTGTTCCTGCGGACCGGAGGCCTGCCCGCTGCGGTGGCCATGGTCCGGCAACGCCGGGGCACGCAGTTCGACCCGGAGCTGGCGGACCTGTTTTGCGCCCGGGCCGCCGCCCTGGCGGCGGGTCTGCTGGAAGGGGACCCATGGCCGGCAGCACTCGCAGCGGCTCCCGGCGATGACGACCTGACCGAGGCCGGGCTGGACGCCGTGCTGGCAGCCATGGGCGACTTTGCCGACCTGAAGTGCCCGTGGACGGCGGGACATTCCCGGGCTGTGGCCTCGTTGGCGGCGGCCGCCGGGCGCGAGTGGGCCCTGCCGGCCACTGAGGTGGAGCTGCTGCGCCGTGCCGGCTGGGCCCATGACCTGGGCCGGATGGGTGTTTCCAACGCGATCTGGGACAAGCAGGCGCAGCTGTCTTCCATGGACCGTGAACGGCTGCAAATGTACCCCTTCCTCAGCGAGCGCATCCTGGGCAGGGTCCCCGGCCTGCGACGGGTGGCGGGGCTCGCCGGCGCACACCGGGAACGGCTCGACGGGTCCGGCTACCCGCGCGGACTCAGCGGCGCCGGGCTGGACGCCGGGCAGCGGATTCTGGCCGCGGCCGATGCCTACCAGGGCAGCCTCGAGCCGCGCCCGCACCGCCGGGCTGCCACGCCTGCCGAAGCTGCCGCCAGGCTGCGCTCCGACGTCGTGGCGGGCCGGCTGGACGCGCGCGCCGTGGACGCGGTCCTGCGGGCCTCAGGCGGCCATGTTGCCCGGCGCCGCAGCCCAGCCGCCGGATTGACACCCAGGGAGCTCGAGGTGCTTGCCTTGCTGTGCCGGGGCATGAACAACAAGGATATTGCCGCCGCCCTGTTCATTGCCCCGAAGACAGCCCGCAACCACGTGGAGCACATTTATGAAAAGACCGGGGCCGCCAACCGGGTTTCGGCGACCCTCTTCGCCCTGGACCATGGACTGTGGGAGCGGGTCCCCGGAACCAACCCCGGAATAAGTTGAAGCTTCAAGTAGTTTGATAAGATATGAACACAACAACCCTTGGAGAAGCCATGACCACCACCCCGCAAGACCTCCTTTCCGCCGACCTGCAAATGGGCACCGTGATGCTCAAGGTCGGGGACATGAAGCTGATGAGCAACTACTACCAAAAGGCGCTCGGCCTGGACATTGTCGTCGAGGCCGACGGCGGCCAGTACCTGGGCCGCGGCACCACGCCGCTGGTCCACCTGCAGCCGGCCGGCGGCCTGCACATCCCCGGCCGCGGCGAGGCCGGACTGTTCCACACGGCCCTGCTTTTCGACGACCAGGCCTCCCTGGCTGCCACCGTGGCCAGCGCCGCACAGTACGACCCGAAGCTGTTTGCCGGCAGTGCCGACCACCTCGTGTCCGAAGCCTTCTACTTCACCGACCCTGAAGGCAACGGCATCGAGCTGTACTGGGACCGCCCCCGCACCGAATGGAACTGGACCAACGGAACGGTGGAAATGGATTCGCTGGCCCTGCCGCCGCAGCACTACCTGACGCAGCACCTGACCGAGAAGTCGGTGACGGGGCAGCGGGACGCCGCCGCCGGCGTCGGCCACGTGCACCTGCAGGTGGGCGACGTGCAGACCGCGGAGAAGTTCTATGTCGACACCCTCGGCTTTGAGCGTACGGCCGGATGGCACGGGCAGGCACTGTTCGTCTCCGCCGGCGGGTACCACCACCACATGGCCATGAACGTCTGGAACAGCCGCGGCGCCGGCCCCCGCAAGGACACGCTGGGCCTGGGTGAGGTCCTGATCAAGCTCCCCGGCCAGGACGACATCGGCGCGCTGGGCGAGCGTTTGGCCCACCACGGCATTGCCGTTGCCAACACCGGGTCCGAAATCCTCTTCGACGACCCGTGGCGCAACCGGATTCGCGTTAGTGTGGAGAGTGCCCCCGCCGCAGCCCACAGCTGACCCGGCACCACCCCTTTCGCGAAAGGCACCCGTGTGGCCCTTTACTCCGAGTTCTTCATAGCCGACCACCACCAGGCCGTTGCCCGTGCCAAGGCCCGTGAGGCCGGAAAATCGCCGGCCGTGGACGTCCCCGTCCTGCCAACGCCGGGCCTGGGAGACCTTGAAATTGAGGTGCTGGGGGAACTGGCGGTGAGGAAGGTCCACGCGACCGGCGTCGGTGCAGAACTGAGCCTGGTGGACATTGAGCTGGACACGCTTTATGCCGTCCCCGATGCCCTGCTGGAAGTTTTCGCCGAACTGGACGCGCCGGAGGATCCGGCCGACGTGGCGGAGCTGGCCGCCGAGTGGGCCGCCGCCGACGAGATGGAGTCCACCCCCGAGGTGACCGGGCCGCTGGTGCGCGCCCTTGCGGCCATGGCGGTATCAGCCATGGCCGCGGCGGAGGACAACGCGAAAATGGGGCTGTTCTTCTTCGCCGCCCCGTAGGCCCGGCCCCGCCCGGTGTTAAATCCGGCAGGCATGCACCGCCCCGTCCACTGGTGTCACACCGATGCGCAATTGTCTGGCATAATGGACGGGTACTCGATCCGTTCGGCCCCTCTCTCCGTTCGATGATCCTGTCCTTTGAAATCCGCGTGATCGGCCCGCCCCACGGGAGCGTGAAACGGAATTCGCCCCTTTTCGAACCAGGAGTAACCACTAAAGTGGCCGTAAAGATTCGCCTTAAGCGCTTCGGCAAGATGCGCGCACCGTACTACCGCATCGTCGTCATGGACTCGCACGCAAAGCGTGACGGCCGTGCCATCGAAGAAATCGGCAAGTACCACCCCACCGAGCAGCCTTCCTTCATTGAAGTGAACTCTGACCGTGCACAGTACTGGCTTGGCGTTGGCGCCCAGCCGTCCGAGCCCGTAGCCAAGATCCTGAAGATCACCGGTGACTGGCAGAAGTTCAAGGGCATCAAGGGCGCCGAAGGCACCTTGAAGACCAAGGAGCCCAAGGTGGCGTTTGTTGCCCCCGAGGCCAAGAACCTTGTTGTCAAGGAAGCCATCACCAAGAAGGCCGCCAAGGCTGACGGGGCCGAGGCTGCCGAAAGCACCGAGGCTGAGTAACTTGCTGGCTGAAGCGCTGGAGCACTTGGTCCGGGGGATCGTTGACTCCCCCGACGACGTCAAGGTGAGCGTGAACAACAACCGCCGCGGGGAATCCCTTGAGGTGCGCGTTCACCAGGACGATCTGGGCCGGGTCATTGGCCGCCAGGGCCGCACCGCCCGTGCCTTGCGCACCGTGGTTGCAGCCTTGGCCCACGGCGAACCGGTCCGTGTTGACGTTGTCGACACCGACCGCCGCCGCTAAGCTGCCGCGACAGGCCATTGCGCCGCGCAGGCGGTGCAGCAGAAGTTTTCAGTAGTAAAGCCACGGATTGGCCCCGGCACCATCATGGTGTCGGGGCCAACTGTTTTCCCGGCCGCCCCGGCCCCACCAACGCACGCCCCAAGGAGTACACATGCAGGTTCAGGTTGCCCGGATCGGCAAGCCCCACGGCATTCGCGGCGAAGTGACCGTCCTGGTCCTCACCGATGCCCCCGATTCACGCTTTGCCGTCGGCGCGGAATTTGCCGCCGAGCCGGCCACCGCCGGCACCCTGACAGTCCGCAGCTCCCGCTGGAACAAGGACATCCTGCTGCTCGGCTTCGAGGGTGTCAACACCCGCAACGACGCCGAACTGCTCCGTGGCACCACGCTGCTCTTTGACTCCGAGGACGACGGGGACGACGACGCCTGGTACGAACACGAACTGCTGAACCTTGAGGTCCGGATCGGCACCCGGAAGGTTGGCAAGGTCACGGGCCTGCGCACCCTGCCCGTGCAGGACCTGTTGATCGTCGAGGACGCCGACGGCGACGAGGTCCTGGTCCCGTTCGTCGACGAAATCGTCCCCGAGGTCAACATCGAGGAAGGCTACGTCCTCCTCACGCCCCCGGAGGGGCTGTTCGCCGTGAACAAGGAAGCCACCGAAAATGATGAAACCGGCGGGGCGGCGGACACGGAAGGCCGGCAGGACTGATGCGCCTTGACGTCGTCAGCATCTTCCCGGAATACCTGGCCCCGCTGGACCTGAGCCTGATCGGCAAGGCCCGCACCGAAGGACTGCTGGAACTGGCCGTCCATGACCTGCGCAGCTACACGCAGGACCGCCACCGCACCGTGGATGACACCCCTTATGGGGGCGGCGCCGGCATGGTCATGAAGCCCGAACCGTGGGCCCAGGCACTGGAGGACATTGCCGGTGCCTCCGTGGCAGCCGCCGACGGCGCGGCCCCGGGACGGAAACCCATCCTCATCGTCCCGTCCCCGGCAGGGGAGGTCTTCACGCAGCGGCTGGCCCGGGAGCTGGCGGAAGAGGACCACCTGGTGTTTGCGTGCGGGCGCTATGAAGGCATCGACGAACGTGTCCTGGAATGGGCTGCGGGCCAGTACACCGTGCGGCCCCTCAGCCTCGGCGACTACGTGCTCAACGGCGGCGAGGTGGCCGTGCTGGCGATGGTGGAGGCCATCGGCCGGCTTATCCCCGGCGTTGTCGGCAACCCCGAATCGCTGGTCGAGGAATCGCACTCCGACGGCCTCCTGGAGTACCCCGTGTACACCAAGCCCTCCAGCTGGCGGGACCGGGAGGTGCCGGAGGTGCTGCTCAGCGGCAACCACGGCAAGATCGCCAAGTTCCGCCGCGAACACCAGCTGCGCCGCACGGCAGCCCGCCGCCCCGACCTGCTGGACAAGCTGGACGTCTCCAACTTCAGCAAGACGGAACGGAACGTGCTCTGGGACCTCGGCTACGCCGTCGTCGACGGACGGGCGGTGCGCCGCCCCGGCGAACCATCAGGTGAATAGCTCGGCGAACAGTTGCCGGGGCCGCGTGCCGCAGCACCGATTGGTGCCGGTGCCGCCCGGTATGGCAAAATAAGGGCATGTGCCTACTGGGCGCGTTCCTGCCACAGGGGGAGCGTTCGTCAACAGGGCGGCACACCGGGCATCCACCACTGAATCCCGGTCTTTCATCTTTCGCCTTCCGTGACTGGCCCCGTGCCGTCCATGGCAGGCGTGACACAAAGCAGATGACCTGTGGCGTTTGCCTGGAGTGAGACTATGCAGATTCTCGATTCTGTTGACGCAGCCAGCCTGCGCAGCGACATCCCCGCCTTCCGCGCCGGTGACACCCTCAACGTTCACGTGAACATCATTGAAGGCTCCCGCTCGCGTGTCCAGGTGTTCAAGGGCTTCGTCCTTGGCCGCCAGGGCGACGGCGTCCGCGAAACCTTCACGGTCCGCAAGGTCTCCTTCGGTGTCGGCGTGGAGCGTACCTTCCCGGTGCACTCCCCGGTCATCGAAAAGATTGAGCTGGTCACCAAGGGCGATGTCCGCCGCGCCAAGCTGTACTACATGCGCAAGCTGCGCGGCAAGGCTGCCAAGATCAAGGAAAAGCGCGACAACGTTCCCGCCAAGTAAAAAGGGAACCGCACTTTGATCCAAGCGAAACGCCAGTCCAGGAAACTGGGCTGGCGTTTTGTTGTTGTTGCCGTGGTGGTGTTGTTCCTGCTCGCCGCGGTGGTGCGCAACGTCTGGGTGGACGTGTATTACATCCCGTCCGGGTCCATGGAACCGCTGCTGCTGACCGGGGACCGCGTGCTGGTCTCGCGCACCGATTTTGCGCACACGCCGATCAAGCGCGGCGACGTGGTGGTCTTTGACGGCACAGGGTCCTTCACGCCGTGGCGTCCCGCCGGCGACCCGCTCATGGCCGCTGCCGTCGCCACCGGGCAGTGGCTGGGCCTGGTGCCCAACAACAACATCTACGTCAAGCGGGTGCTGGGCGTGGCGGGGGACACTGTCAAGTGCTGCACCGCGGCCGGCCTGCTGGAGGTCAACGGCGTTCCGGTGACTGAGAGTTACCTGTATCCCGGGGACAAACCCAGCGAGTTGAAGTTCGACGTCACCGTGCCGCAGGGTAAATTGTGGCTCATGGGCGACCACCGGAGTATCTCAGCGGATTCGCGGTCCCTGCTGGGCATGCCCGGTGGCGGCCTGATCGACACCGGCAAGGTGATCGGAAGGCCGTGGGCCACCGTGTGGCCGCTGGGGCGGATCCATGTTTTGAAGAGCGGCGCCCCCACGCCCTGAGCTGCCGATCCCGCATGTGCAGGACTGATCCGTTGAACTGACCTTAAGGAACCCCCATGGAGCACCAAGCACCCGGCGATCCCGCCCAGTCCCACCCGGACGACGGCGGTGCGCAGGAGGGTGCCCGCGGCACCGGGGCGCAGGGTGCCCACGCCACCCACGGCGCGCACGTCCCCGAGGCCACGGCGTTGGGACGCTTCAGCAGCAGCGCCTGGCGCTGGGGCAGGGAAATTGTCACCATCCTGGCCATCGCCCTGGTGCTGTCCTTCCTGATCAAGACCTTCCTGTTCCGCGCGTTTTACATTCCGTCCGGTTCCATGGAAAACACGTTGCGCATCGACGACAGGATCTTTGTAAACCTGCTGGTGCCGGAACCTTTTGCGCTCAAGCGCGGTGACGTGGTCGTGTTCAAGGACACCCTGGGATGGCTGCCGCCGCAGGCGGCCCCGACCGGGCCGTTTACCTGGATTGGCGACGTCGCCACGTTCCTTGGCCTGGCCCCGGACAGTTCGCAGCAGCACCTCGTCAAGCGTGTCATCGGTCTGCCGGGGGACCATGTGAAGTGCTGTACTGCGGCCGGCAAAATGACGGTCAACGGGGCGGCCCTCACGGAGCCGTACCTTTTCCCGGGGGCCTCTCCCTCGGACACCACCTTTGACGTGACAGTCCCGGCCGGGCACATCTGGGTCATGGGCGACCACCGCAACAACTCCGAGGACTCGCGCGCGCACCAGGCCCTGAACGGGACCGGCTTTGTGCCCATCTCCGCCGTGGAAGGCCGGGCCATCGTGATCGCCTGGCCATTGAACCACCTGGGCATCCTGGGGAACTATCCGAAGGTGTTCGCCGACGTGCCCGCACCGTCAGGCGTGGGCCAGGGGACGTCGTCGGGCGTCGTCCCGGCGGGCAAGTAGTGGCGGCGCCGCCGCCCACCTTGGCCTGGGAACGCGAACTGGCGGCCCAAGGCTACACGCTGGTGGCCGGCTGCGATGAGGTGGGCCGGGGTGCGCTGGCCGGCCCCGTCAGCGTCGGCCTGGTGGTCATCAACGCCGCGACGGCCACCGAACTGCCGGGGGTCAAGGACAGCAAGCTGCTGGGCGGGCCGGTCCGGCAGGCACTCGTGCCGGCCATCCGGGAGTGGGCGCAGGCCCAGGCGGTGGGACATGCCTCGGCGGCCGAGATTGACGCGGTGGGCCTCGTGTCCGCACTGCGCCTGGCCGGGACACGGGCGCTGGCTGCGGTGGCCGCGGAGCTCCTGCCCGGCTATGTCATCCTCGACGGCAACCAGGACTGGCTCTCCGCCCCCGTCCAGCCGGAGCTGCCGTTCCCCGGGCTGCCGCAGGATTCCGCCGGACCCGCCCCGGGCGCGGCCATGACGGTGCGCACCCGCATCAAGGCGGACATGACCTGCCTGTCGGTGGCTGCCGCGAGCGTGCTGGCGAAGGTGGAGCGGGACTCGATGATGGTGGAGCTGGCGCAGGACCATCCGCAGTTTGGCTGGGACGGCAACAAGGGCTATGCGACGGCAGCCCACCGCGCGGCGATCGCCGGGCACGGACCCACGGATTTCCACCGCAAGACCTGGCGGCTGGTGTAGCTTTTCGCCGCGGGCGTACGGAGCCGTTCGTCGCCAGCGCCCCAAGTGATGGATGATGGAACCATGAGCGCTGAGGACCTGGAAAACTACGAAACCGACATGGAGCTGCAGCTCTACCGTGAATACCGGGACGTGGTGAACCTCTTCAGCTACGTGGTGGAGACCGAGCGCCGCTTCTACCTGGCCAACCACGTCGACCTGCAGGCACGCTCCGCCGACGGCGAGGTCTACTTCGACTTGACCCTCCAGGACGCCTGGGTGTGGGACGTCTACCGCACGGCCCGCTTCGTCAAGAACGTCCGTGTCATCACCTTCAAGGACGTCAACGTCGAGGAACTGATCAAGACGGACGACCTCCAAATCCCCAAGGACGGCCGGCTGGGCCCGCTCGGCTGACCCTTCCGGCCCGTACCGGCCGGACCCAGGCAGGCAGGGGAGGACGACGCCGGAACCCGGGTTCCGGCGTCGTCCTTCCTTTTGTGCCCGCCGTCCTTCCTCCACAAGGGGTGCCCGCGCGCCGGCTTTCCACATTTGGCCCAACCATTCCTCCGCGGCACGGAAAAAACCGCCACGCTGGCAGTGGAGGTTGCCATGAGAGCGAAAGATGCATTGGGCCTGAGCGGTGAAAGGCTCGCCGCGGACTATCTCGAGGACCGGGGGATCCGGGTCATCGACAGCAATTGGCGGTGCCCGTCGGGGGAGATCGACCTGGTGGCACTCGATGGTGCCGAACTGGTGATCGTGGAGGTCAAGACCCGCCGGTCGAGGCGTTACGGCGACCCGCTGGAGGCCGTCACGCCGGCCAAGTTGCGCCGGCTGCGGACCTTGGCCGTGTTGTGGGCGAGGGAGCACCGGCACGTCATCGGCGGGCTGCGGGTCGACGCCGTGGGCATCGTCATGAACGGGCGTGCGGAACCCAGCATTGACCACCTCAAGGGGGTGTTGTGAATGGGGATGGGCAGGGCGCTGGCGGTGGCCCTCGTGGGGCTCAACGGCCACGTGATCGAGGTTGAGGCGGACATCGGCCAGACCCTTCCCAGCTTCATATTGCTGGGACTTCCCGATGCGGCCCTGAGCGAGGCGCGCGAGCGCATCCGTTCGGCGGCCCATAACTCCGGGATCCCGTTGAGCCGGCGGAAGATCACGGTCAATCTGGTTCCCGCCTCGCTGCCCAAGAAGGGTTCCGGCTTTGACCTGGCCATCGTCATGGCGTCGCTGGAAGCGGCCGGGGACGTGCGCCGGACCGGGGGAACGGTATTCATTGCCGAACTGGGCCTGGACGGGCGGCTGCGGCCGGTCCGCGGTGTGCTGCCGGCGGTGCTGGCGGCCATGCAGGCCGGCTGGAAGGAGTTCGTGGTGGCGGAGTCGAACCTGGCGGAGGCGGAACTGGTGGCCGGGGCCAAGGTGCGCGGCTACGCTTCGCTGGCTCACGTGGCAGCGGATTTTGACGCCGATCCCCGGGAACTGGTGTACGCCGTGCCCGATGGCCCCACGGCGGCCGCGGCGGGGCCACGCGAAGGCCCGGCCGCCGTGGACCGGGCCACGCCGGACCTCTGCGAGGTGGCAGGGCAGGCCGAGGCCCGGCTGGCACTGGAGATCGCTGCGGCGGGCGGCCACCACCTGATGATGGTGGGCCCACCGGGCTCGGGCAAGACCATGCTGGCTGAACGCCTGCCGGGGCTCCTGCCGGAGCTCAGCGACGACGAGGCCCTGGAGGTGACGGCCATCCATTCGCTGGACCATGTGCGCAGCGGCGTCAATGCCCTGATCCGGCGTCCGCCCTACGAACGCCCGCACCACTCCGCCAGCCCGGCCGCCATCATCGGGGGAGGGACCGGCATTCCCCGGCCGGGGGCCGCATCCCGTGCGCACAGGGGCGTGCTGTTCCTGGATGAGGCCCCCGAATTCGAAAAGCGGGTCCTCGACGCCCTGCGCCAACCGCTCGAAAGCGGCGAACTGGTGCTCCACCGTTCGGCCGGGACGGCCGCCTACCCGGCACGCTTCCAGCTCGTGCTCGCCGCGAACCCCTGCCCGTGCGGGAAGGCGGCGGGCAAGGGCATCAGTTGCGAGTGCACGCCCATGGCGCGGCGCCGCTACTTTGGCCGGTTGTCCGGGCCGCTGCTGGACCGTGTGGACATCCAGCTGCAAGTCAACCGCGTGCAGCTGGCCCAGCTCTCCGACGCCGCACCGCGGGAAGGCACCGCCCAGGTTGCGGCACGGGTGCAGGCGGCACGGGACAACGCCAGGGAACGGCTGCGCCCGTATGGCCTGGTGCACAACGCAGACCTCACCGGCAGGATCCTGCGCGGGCCCCTGCGGCTGCCCCCGGTTGACACGGCCCTGCTGGACCGGGCCATGGGCCTGGGCACCCTGACGGCCCGCGGCTATGACAGGGTCTTGCGCCTGGCCTGGACGGTCGCGGACCTGCAGGGCCGCGAACGGCCCCGCGCCGACGACGTCGGCCTGGCCCTGACACTGCGACAACGAGGAGAAGGACAATGAACGACACCAACCACCGCGGCACGGGCCCAGGCGACGGCAGTGCAGACATCCGCGTGGCCAGGGCGGCCCTGACCCGGCTGATGGAACCGTCCGACCTGGCCGGACTGGCGCTCATTGCCGTCGCAGGCCCCGTGGACGCGCTGGCCTTCATCCGCAGCGGCGCCGCGTCCAGCGCCGTGCTGGAACAGGAGATGACCGAGGTGATGGCCGAGGCCGGCACAGGCCGCTGGCCGGGCCTGGCCGACGCGCTGGGGCGGTGGCGGCCGCGGCTGGCCGACCTGGCCCCCGAACGCGACCTGGGACTGCTGGAACGGTACGGCGGCGGGCTGCTGATCCCCGAAGACCCCCAGTGGCCGGCCTCCCTGGCCGACCTGCAGCTGACGGCACCCATTGCCTTGTGGATGCGCGGGCGCATGCTGCACCTGCCGGGGCAACAGCGCTGCATTGCCCTGGTCGGTTCCCGGGACGGCACCAGCTACGGCGTCAACCTCACCGCGGAAATCGCCTCGTCCCTCGTGCAGCGCGGCTACACCGTGGTCAGCGGCGGGGCCTACGGCATTGACGCCAGTGCCCACCGCGGCGCACTCGCCGCAGCCAGGCAGGACCCCGCCTACTGGGGCGCTGCCCCGCCCGCCGGAGCGGCGCCCCTGCCCGGAGCCGGCGGCACGGCCCAGCCGCCCACCGTGGCGGTCATGGCCGGGGGCCTCGACAGGTTCTACCCGTCGGGCAACGAGGACCTCCTGCGCACCATCACCGAACAAGGCTGCATCATCGCCGAGGTTCCCCCGGGCACCAACCCGACCCGTTACCGCTTTTTGCAACGGAACAGGTTAATCGCGGCGCTGTGTGAAATGACAGTCGTGGTCGAGGCACGGTGGCGGTCCGGGGCCCTCAACACCGCCCACCATGCCGAGCAGCTCAGCCGGTCCGTCGGAGCCGTCCCCGGCTCGGTGTACTCGGCAAACTCCGCCGGCTGCCACCGGCTGCTGCGGGAAGGGGCTGCCGTGTGCGTGACCGACGCGGCGGACATTGCCGAACTGGCCGGAGCCGCCGGGGCCAACCTGGCACCGGAACGGGATGCCGCACCGGCCGTGCACGACGGGCTCGGCGTGGAAGACCTCCTGCTGCTCGACGCCCTGCCGCTGCGTTCGGCCACCACGGTGGACAAGCTCACCGTGGTGGCCGGGCTCGGGACGGCCACCGTGCTGGCGGGCCTGGGCCGGCTGGAACTGCTCGGGCTGGCCGAGCGGCTGAACAACGGCTGGAAGCGCAATCGATGAAGCCGGCCGAAGCACGGGGTGTTGCCCGGCGGTCCAACCAGGTGCAGCAGCCGCTGCCCGGCTGCCGGGCGCGCCGTGGGGGGGCGGCCACAATGCCATCAGTGCGCGAGGGGCCTGCAGGACCCTCTTCCCGCCTGGCGGGTGCGCCGTGGCCGGCATGCCGGGCCGCACGAACCTGGCCGGGAGGGCCGGGTGCCCCTGACAGCGGCAACGGCACCTTTGATAGCGTGGGCGCATGGATATCACCGTTGTCCAGACGGACATCACCACCTTGGACGTGGACGCGATCGTCAACGCGGCCAACCCGGGCCTGCTCGGGGGAGGCGGGGTGGACGGTGCCATCCACCGGGCCGCCGGAGCGGAACTGCTGGCCGAGTGCCGGGAACTGCGGCGCACCCGCTATCCCGGCGGACTGCCCGTTGGGGATGCCGTGGCCACGGGCGCAGGGCTGCTGCCGGCGCGCTGGGTGATCCACACCGTGGGCCCCAACCGCTATGCCGGGCAGGTGGACCGGACCCTGCTGGAGAGCTGCTTTTCACGCTGTTGCGAGGTGGCCGCCGAGATCGGGGCCCGGACCATGGCATTTCCCGCCATCGGCGGCGGGGTGTACGGCTGGTCGGCCACGGACGTCGCCGCCGCGGCAATGGCGGGCCTTGCCGCCGCCGGGCACGCCGCCAGGGTCCGGGGCGGGCCGCAGCTTCCGGAGGCAGTGGTTCTCGTGGCCTTTTCGCCCGCCATGGCCCGCGCATTCCGAGAAGCCGCGGGCTAAGCCGGACCCCGGCGGCGGGTCAGCTTGCCCGGACGGGCCGGACAGCGCACAGTGGGGGTGTGGACCATGACGAACGCACGCACCTGCCCGAACCGCTGGCCCGGGCAGCTGAAGGATTTGAGCGCTATCTTGCCGCGGAGCGCGGCCGGTCTGCGCACACCGTGCGGGCCTACAGGGGCGATGTCGACGCCCTGCTCATCCACGCGGTCGCCGAAGGGGTCACGGGCCTCGGCGGCCTCGACCTGCCGCTCCTGCGCCGCTGGCTGGGCGGGCAAAGCGCGGAAGGCATGTCCCGCTCGACGCTGGCCCGCCGGGCGGCCACGGCCCGCAGCTTTACCGCCTGGGCGCTTCGTGAAGAGCTCCTTGACGTTGACCCCGCGCTCCGGTTGAAGGCGCCCAGGCAGGACCATGCCCTCCCGGCCGTGCTGCAGCAACAGCAAATCCAGCGGCTCATGGCCAGGCTTGGGGAGGCCGCGGCGGGCGGGGACGCAGCAGCACTCCGGGACCACGCCATGGTGGAACTGCTGTACGCAACGGGCATCCGCGTCGGTGAACTATCCGGCACCGACGTCGACAGCCTCAACCGCGAACGCCGCACCCTTCGTGTCCTCGGCAAGGGCGACAAGGAGCGGGTGGTCCCCTACGGGCTGCCGGCCGCCCGGGCCGTGGAACGGTGGCTGCTGGCCGGCCGGCCGCATTTGGCCAAGGACGCCAGCGGACCAGCGCTCTTTCTCGGCAGGCGCGGCGGCCGGATCGACCAGCGCACCGTGCGCACCGTCGTCGAACGGGCCTTTGGCGCCCTGGGGGACACCGCGGCCACGGGCCCGCATACGCTCCGGCATTCCGCGGCCACCCACCTGCTCGACGGCGGGGCGGACCTGCGCGCGGTGCAGGAAATCCTGGGGCACAGCTCCCTGGCCACCACCCAGCTGTACACGCACGTCTCGGTCGAACGGCTGCGCGAGGGCTACCGGCAGGCGCACCCCAGGGCCTGAACCCGGACTGTGCCCGACGTCCGGGAACCCGGACCGGGCCGGCAGCAACCCGGCACCAGGACATTTTTTCGGGCCGTATGGCGAATTTGCCGCGTCCGGTGGCGCAATCGGCCCGGCTACGGCACAATGAGAGGGAACCTTGGGGCGAACGGTGCATTGCCGGAACAAACCAGGGGGAGATAACAGGCCGCTGGCAGGGAAGGGTCGGCACACAAGCAGCTCCGCACAAACAGTTCCATCCGTATGAAGGTCGTTGGGGAAGACGCACCTACTGCAATGGAGGATGGAATGAACGTCGTAATGACGCGCGGTGTCTTGTATGTGCACTCAGCCCCGGCTGTCATGTGCCCACATATTGAATCATCCATCGCCGCCGTGATGGATCAGCGCACGGGACTGCAGTGGACGCCACAGCCCGCGGCGCCCAATGTCATGCGCACGGAATATGTGTGGCACGGCCTGGCCGGCACCGGTGCGCGCCTGGCCTCGGCCCTCCGCGGCTGGGCCAACGTCCGCTACGAGGTCACCGAGGAACCCAGCGCCGGCTGCGACGGCTCCCGGTGGTCGCACACCCCCGAGCTGGGCATCTTCCATGCGGTCACCGACGTCCACGGCAACATCATGGTTTCCGAAGACCGCATCCGATATGCCTACGAGGCTGGCAAGGGCGAGCCTTCCGCCGTCTACCAGGAACTGTCGCTTGCCCTGGGAGAGGCTTGGGACGAAGAGCTGGAGCCGTTCCGGCACGCGGCAGCAGGGGCCCCCGTCCGGTGGCTCCACCATGTGGGCTGACTGACCCCGCTTCATTCCAGCGTCGATCCACCCGAAGCCGGCGCCGTGGCCGCACGCAGCCCCGACCCGAACAAAAGGCGGCGCGCACCTTCACAAGGTGCGCGCCGCCTTCGTGGTTAATGCCAGCGGGGTGCCTAGGCCAGCTCAACCTTGGGCCCGGTGCTGCGGATGGCAACCACGGCATTGTGGCCGCCGAAGCCGAAGGAGTTGTTCAGCGCCATGACCTGGCCGGCGGGCAGTTCGCGCGGCGTGCCGGTCACAACATCCAGGGGGATCTCCGGATCCTGGTTTTCCAGGTTGATGGTGACGGGGGCCAGGCGGTGGTAGACGGCCAGCACCGTCAGCACCGACTCGACAGCCCCCGAGGCGCCCAGCAGGTGCCCCATCTGCGACTTGGTGGCGGAGACGCACACGTTGTCCACGTGGTCCCCCAGCGCGGCCCGCAGCGCAATGTACTCGGGGCGGTCGCCCACCGGGGTGGACGTGGCGTGCGCGTTGACGTGGACCACATCTGTGGCATGGGCGCGCGCGTCGAACAGGGCGGCCTTCAAGGCGCGCGTGGCGCCCAGGCCCTCGGGGTCCGGGGCCGTGATGTGGTAGGCGTCCGCGGTGACGGAGGTGCCCGCCAGCTCGCCGTAGATGCGGGCGCCGCGGGCCAGGGCATGTTCCTCGGCCTCCAGCACCAGGGCACCGGCACCTTCGCCCATGACGAAGCCGTCGCGGTTGACGTCGTACGGCCGCGACGCGTGCTCGGGGTCGTCATTGCGCTTGGACAGGGCCTGCATGGCGGCGAAGGCGGCCATGGGCAGCGGGTGGATGGCGGCTTCGGCGCCGCCGGCCATCACGACGTCGGCCTTGCCCGAGCGGATCAGCTCCAGGCCCATGTGCAGGGCCTCGGTGCCGGAGGCGCAGGCGGAGACGGGAGTGTGGGCTCCTGCGCGGGCGCCGAGGTCCAGGCTGACGGCGGCGGCGGGGCCGTTGGGCATGAGCATGGGCACCGTCATGGGCAGCACGCGGCGGGGGCCCTTCTCGCGCAGGGTGTCCCAGGCGTCCAGCAGCGTCCATACGCCGCCGATCCCGGTGGCGAAGGCCACGGCCAGGCGGTCGTGGTCAATCTCTTCCAGCCCGGAATCCTTCCAGGCCTCGCGGGCGGCCACCACGGCAAACTGGGTGGAGGGGTCCATGCGCTTGGCTTCCACACGGCTGAGGGTCTCGGTGGCTGCAGTCGAGGCACGGGCGGCAAAGTGCACCGGGAGGTCGTACTTTTCCACCCACTCGTCGGTCATGGTGTGGGCGCCGGAAACACCCTTCAGCGCGTTCTGCCAGGTGGTGGGGACGTCGCCGCCGATGGGCGTGGTTGCTCCGAGTCCAGTGATGACTACTTTGCGGGCCATGGTTCAACTCTCTAAAAAAAGAAAAATGTTCAGGACAGACTCAATTAGTGCTGTGGGTGGCCTGCACGCAGTGTGCCGGCCACCCACGAATGCCCCGTGTCGCGCTTGCGGAGGAGGGCAGCAGGGGCGAAAACTACGCCTGTGCGCCGGCGATGAAGCTGACTGCGTCACCAACGGTCTTGAGGTTCTTGACTTCTTCGTCGGGGATCTTGACGTCGAACTTCTCTTCGGCGTTGACCACAATCGTCATCATCGAGATCGAGTCGATGTCCAGGTCGTCCGTGAAGGACTTGTCCAGCTCAACGGCCTCCGGGGCCAGGCCGGTCTCTTCGTTGACGATTTCAGCCAAGCCGGCCAGGATTTCTTCGTTGCTAGCCATTGATGGCTCCTTCTTTTGTTGTTTTCGCTGTGATCAAGGGCTTTGATCTTTTCAGGCAGTGTTGATCAAACCACGTTTGCGGCTTGCCGTGCTAGCTGAACCTAGGGGAGGCGCACCACTTGAGCGCCAAACACCAGTCCGGCACCAAAGCCGATCTGAAGCGAGAGTTTACCGGAAAGCTCGGGATTTTCCGCCAGCAGGCGGTGCGTGGCCAGGGGAATGGACGCCGCGGAGGTGTTGCCGGCGTCGGCAATGTCGCGTGCAATGACGACATCCTCGGGCAGCTTGAGCTGCTTGGCCAGTTCGTCAATGATGCGCATGTTCGCCTGGTGGGGGACAAAGGCGCCAAGGTCCCCGGCGGTGATGCCGGCGTCGTCCAGGGCCTTCTTGGCCATCTTGGCCATTTCCCATACGGCCCAGCGGAACACGGTCTGGCCGTCCTGGCGCAGGGTGGGCCACAGTGTTGCGTGGGCCTCGTCGGCCGCGGCCGATTCGATGTCGTCGGCCTTCATGGCCCGGTCGCTGAAGTCGCGCACCTCGGTGAGCGAGTGGGTCATGCCGATGGCGTCCCACCGCCCGCCGTCCGAGCCCCAGACGCTGGGGCTGATGCCGGGCTCGTCGGACGGGCCGATCACCACTGCCCCTGCGCCGTCGCCGAGCAGGAAGGAGATGGTGCGTTCGTGGTTGTCGATGACGTCGGAGAGCTTCTCGACGCCGATGACCAGCACATATTCGGCCGTTCCGGAGCGGACCAGGGCATCGGCCTGGGCCACGCCGTAGCAGTAGCCGGCACATGCGGCGGAGATGTCGTAGGCCGGGGCCGGGGTGGCGCCGAGCCGGTCCGCGATCATGGCGGCGGCCGACGGCGTCGCATACGGGTGCGTGACCGTCGCGACGAGCACGGTGCCGAGCTGTGCCGGCTCGATGCCGGCGCGCTGGATGGCCTCGGTTCCGGCAGCGACGGCCATGTCGATGACGGAGACGTCGCGCGGGGCGCGGTGGCGGGTGATGATGCCGGTGCGCTGGCGGATCCACTCGTCGGAGGAGTCGATCCACTGGCAGACGTCTTCATTGGTGACGACCACATCGGGGCGGTAGGCGCCAACGCCCATGATCCGGGCGCCGCTGCGTGCGGTGTGTTGATTCAACGTGGCTGTGCTCACTTATGGTCCTCTTCCTGCTGCGCGTGCCCGTTCAGCAGTTGCTTGGCGGCTTCCAAATCATCGGGCGTTTTCACTGCAACGGTAGCAACACCGCTCATGCCGCGCTTGGCCAGGCCCGTCAGGGTTCCGGCGGGCGTCAGCTCGATCAGGCCCGTGACCCCCATGGCGGACATGGTCTCCATGCACCGGTCCCAGCGCACGGGCCGCGACACCTGGGCGATGAGCGACTCAAGGGCCGCTGTCCCGGAAGGCACGACGGCGCCGTCGTAGTTGGAGAGCAGGGGCACCTTGGGGGCATGGGGGGAAAGCGACGGGGCGAGGGCCTCCAGCGCGGAGACGGCCGGTGCCATGTGGTGGGTGTGGAACGCGCCGGCCACCTGGAGCGGAATGACCCGGGCCTTGGCCGGCGGGGCGGCGACGAGGGCGTCGATCTGCTCCAGCGTGCCGGCGGCGACCGTCTGGCCCTTGGAGTTCATGTTGGCCGGGGCCAGGCCGGCGGCGGCAATGGCGGCCAGGACCTCCTCCGGGTCCCCGCCCACGACGGCGGCCATGCCGGTGGGCGTGACGGCAGCGGCGTCCGCCATCCTGTTGGCGCGTTCGCGCACAAACGCCATGGCGTCCGCGTAGGACAGGGTGCCGGTCAGGGCGGCTGCGGTAATTTCACCGACGGAGTGCCCGGCCACCACCACCTGCAGGGATTCCAGCGGAACGTCGAGCAGCGCCTCCGCGGCCACCAGGCCGGCGGCGACGATCAAGGGTTGCGCCACGGCGGTGTCCTTGATGGTTTCGGCGTCCGAGGTGGTGCCGTGGGCGATCAGGTCAAGGCCCGCCGCTTCGCTGAGGGACGCCAGTTTTTCCTCGACGCCGGGGCGTTCGAGCCAGGGCGCAAGGAAGCCGGGCGTTTGGGACCCCTGACCAGGGCAGACTATTGCAAGCACATTTACCAGCTTTCCAAACTTAAGGGTGTTTGCACGGTGTTTGCGTGCACCAAGCTCACGAGAAGGATTTGTAGGAAGTCTACAATATCGCCGCCGGGTTCAGGGGCGTCAGCCGCGCGCAGCCGGGCGCTCGGGCGCCTGCCTGGGCGGGGCGGCCAGGCGGCCCACCACGAGGGCTGTCTGCAGCACAAAAGCCTCGCGGGGGACCAGCGGGTCCCAGCCGGTGACGTCGCAGACGCGGCGGAGCCGGTAGCGGACGGTGTTTGAGTGGACAAACAGGTCCCGGGCCGCAGCCTCCAACGAATGGCCCAGCTCCAGGTAGCTGTTGAGTGTCTCCACCAGCCCGTTGGACGCTGCCACGAGGGGCTGGTAGATGCCGGCCACCAGCGCCCGGCGGGCCGAGTCGTCGCCGGCCATGACGCGTTCGGGCCACAGGTCGTCCGCCGAGACGGGCCGGGGCGCACCCGTCCAGCCCTTGGCCGCGGCCATGCCGGCAAACGCGGCCTGGGCTGACGCCGTGGCATCCGCCAGCGTGGCGGCGAGCGGACCGTAAACCACGGGGCCGGCCGCGAACAGGTCACTCAGGCGCAGGTAGGCGGTTTCGGGGTCGGCAACGTTGCCCAGCACCAGGATCAGCCGGTCGCCCTGGATGCCCACCATGACGTCCGCGGCAAAGCGGCCCGCGGCGCGGCGCAGCGTGGCCAGGAACGTGGCGTTGGCCTCCGCCGGGGCCGGGCCCACCATGATGGTGAAGCGGTTGTGGGAGGTCCAGCCCAGGGCGGAAATGCGTGACTGGAGTGCATCCGGGTTCTCCCCGCGCTGGATCCCGTCAACCGCCAGGGCCTCCAGCCGGGTGTCCCAGGCGCCCCGGTTTTCCGCTGCACGGGCGTAAACGTCGGCTGCCGCAAACGCCACTTCACGCGAATAGCGCAACACCGCCTCGCGGAGGGCCACCTGCTCGCTGGCGGCCGCCAGCTCCGGCACCCTATCCTCCACCACCTGCACCACGGTGCGGATCAACTGCAGGGCACGCTGCAGGCTGATGGACCGCGTCAGCTCCGTGGGGGCCGTGCCAAAGACATCGGAGAGCACCCAGCTGGGCGAGGACGGCTGTTCGTACCACGAGACAAAGGCGGCTATCCCGTTTTGTGCCACGAGCCCCAGGGTGGACCGTTCATCCGCGCTGAGCCGGCGGTACCAGGGCAGGGTGTTCTCCAGTTCACGCAGCATCGTGGTGGACAGGGGCCCGATGGTGGCGCGCAGCCGCTGAAGTGTCTCGGGGGACGCCTTGGCCTGCCCCGGGCGCCGGCGTTCCCGTGCCGGTTTCGGAACGGGGGAGACCGCGGCGGGGGCGGCTGCCGTGCCGGAATTCTTTGCTGCCATTCCTCGAGGATATGTCCTCCGACCCCCAAAGCCGTTAATTGTGTGAATTCTACAACCGGACGACGGCGCGTGCCCGGCACGGGCGCCGGCCGTTCCGGGCACGCAAAAGGGGCCGGTACAGGCAAACTGCCCGTACCGGCCCCTTTCGGCTTGTTGTCGCCGGGCTTGTTGTCGCCGGTTGGGGTTAGCTGTCGCCTCCGGCGTTGCCGGTGGTGCCGGCGTTGACGTTGAGGAGGTCGTATTTGGTGGCGGCCTGGCGGGGTGTGTCGGGGTTGATTTTTCCGT
>NZ_JAKZGX010000002.1:0-282138 GCF_024539665.1 Arthrobacter sp. STN4 | reverse complement strand
ACAACGCAACCCACATCGGCATCACCATCGAACCCCCCGGCGGATCCCCCCAACCCACCACCACCCCCATCCTCCTCCAAACCATCTAAACCACACCCCCCACAACAAACCCCAACCATCGACCCGGCCGGTTCCAATCCGCCGGGCTGACTGCTCCGAAGTACAGGCAGGTGCCGCCAGCCGCTGACGGCAATGTCCACGTCTTGAGGAGCCCGCCATGGGAAACCGCAACAACAGCAACGCACGTGGCCCCCGGCCCGACGGGAGTCGGGGCAGGCTGGCCGGAGGGGTGGGTGGCGTCATGAGCGCCGGGGCCTTGTTTTCCGTGGCGGAACTGTTCGCGGCGTTCTTTGGTCCGCAGGCGTCCCCCCTGACATCCGTGGGGGCCGCGTTCATCGACTTCACGCCCGCCTGGATGAAGAACTTTGCCGTCGCCACCTTCGGCACCCAGGACAAAACGGTGCTGCTGCTCTCCATGGCCGTTGCCGTCATCATCCTCTCGGCCGCAGCCGGGGTGCTGTCACGGATTCGCTTCGCGGCCGGAGGCGCCCTCGTCGCCGTGTTCGCTGCCGTCATGGCCGGGAGCATCATCACCCGCGCCGGCGCCACCGTGCCCGATCTGGTTCCGTTGCTGGCCGGCACGGTTGCGGGACTGTGGGCCCTGCGCTACCTGGCCACAGCCCATCCCTTCCGGAAGCAAGCCCCGGCCGGCGGCGGGCCTGCACACGCCGCACCACCACTGGCCGCCTCCGACCCTGCCCTTTCCGCCCCGCCCAGCCGCAGGACCTTTTTGCTGAGGTCGGCCGCAGTGGCGGGTGCCGCCGTCGTCCTCGGACTGGGCGGGGCCGCGCTTTCCGGGGCGCGCAACACCGCACTCAAGGTGCGCCAGGCACTGCGGCTTCCCGGCCCAAAAACGACGGCGCCGGCCCTGCCCGCGGATGTCCAGGCACCCGTTGCGGGCGTGACGCCATTCATCACCCCGAATGCGGACTTCTACCGGATTGACACCGCGCTGGTGGTTCCCCGCCTGGATCCGGGCCCCTGGCGGCTGCGCGTGCACGGCATGGTGGAAAACGAATTCACCATGGGCTTCGACGAACTCCTTGCCGCCGAGCTGGTGGAAAGCTACGTGACATTGACCTGTGTGTCCAATGTGGTGGGCGGCAACCTGGCCGGCAACGCCAAATGGCTCGGCTACCCGCTGCGTGAGGTCATGGCCCGTGCCAGGCCCACGGCGGGGGCGGACATGGTGCTCTCCACCAGCGCTGACGGATTCAGTGCCTCCACGCCGCTGCCGGTGCTCCAGGACCAACGGGACGCCATGCTGGCCATCGGCATGAACGGCGAACCGCTGCCGTTGGAACACGGCTTTCCAGTGCGCATGGTGGTTCCCGGCCTGTACGGCTTTGTCTCAGCGACCAAGTGGGTGGTGGATTTGGAAGTGACCACCTTCGCCAAGAAGGCCGGCTACTGGACCTCGCGGGGCTGGTCCTCGCACGGAACCATCAAGACGGCATCCCGCGTCGAGGTGCCACGCGCCTTGGCTCGCGTGCCCGCCGGCACGGTGGGCATCGGCGGCAGCGCCTGGGCACAGCGGCGCGGCATCTCCAAGGTCGAGATCCAGCTGGACAACGGGGCGTGGCGGGCGGCAACCCTGGCGGTCGGGGCCTCGGTGGACACCTGGCGCCAGTGGTCCTACCAATGGCACGGTGCGACGGAGGGCCTCCACAATGTGCGGGTGCGCGCCTACGACATGGACGGCACGCTGCAGACCGAAAAACAGGCGCCGCCGGAACCCGACGGCTCCACCGGCTGGCACTCCATCACCTTTACGGTCGTTTAGCGGCACGGTGTGGGCGGGCCCTGGGGCTGCCCACACCGCGGGTCTACAGGACGTCGGAGAGGAAGCCTTTCAGGCGCTCTGTCTTGGGTGCGCTGAACAGCTCGTCGGGGGAGCCGGTCTCCACCACCACGCCGCCGTCCATGAACGTAACGGTGTCGGAGACGTTGCGGCTGAAGCCCATCTCGTGCGTCACCACCACCATGGTCATGCCGGCCTTTGACAGGTCCGTCATGAGCGCCAGGACGCCCTTGACCAGTTCCGGGTCCAGCGCGGAGGTGGCCTCGTCAAAGAACATCACCTCAGGCTCCATGGCCAATGCACGGGCAATGGCCACGCGCTGCTGCTGGCCGCCGGACAGGTTTCCCGGGCGGGCGTCGGCCTTGTGCTTCAGGCCCACCATGTCCAGCTGCTCCAACGCCTTGGCCCTCGCCTGGTCCTTGGGCATCCGGCGCAGTTTGTTCAATGCCAGTGAAACGTTGTCCGCCACGGTCTTGTGCGGGAACAGGTTGAACTGCTGGAACACCATGCCAATGCGACGCCGGAGTTCATCCGGGCTGTCCGCCAGGACTGAGCGGCCGTCGAGCAGGATGTCCCCCTGGTCCGGTTCGATCAGGCGGTTCATGACGCGCAGCAAGGTGGACTTGCCGGACCCCGAGGGGCCAATCACGGAGGACGTGGTGCCCTGGGGGACATGCAGGTCAATCCCGCGCAGCACCTTGTTGGAGCCAAAGGCCAGGTGGATGTTCCTGGCGGTCAGGGACCCTGACTGGAATTCACTCATGGGCTCAGGCCCCCTTTCCAACTAGTGCTGCGGCTTCGTCGGGTTCGACCTTGGCGGCCTTGCCCTCACGCATCCGCTTGTCCATGAAGTTCACCAGGTGCGTCAGCGGGATGGTCAGGCACAGGTACAGCAGGCCGGCGGCGATCAAGGGTGACATGTTGCCGGAATTGGCGGCATAGTCATTGGCCACACGGTAGATCTCCCGCTGGCCTGTGGTCACGCCGAGCAGGTAGATCAGGGACGAGTCCTTGATCAGGGCGATCAACTGGTTCACCAGGGCCGGCAGCACGCGCCGGATGCCCTGCGGAATGACCACCAGGACCATGGACGAGGTGTAGCTGAACCCCAAGGCCCGTGAAGCTTCCAGCTGTCCCTTGTCAACACTCTGGATGCCCGAACGGAAAATCTCGCCGATGTAGGCCGCCGCCATCAGGGTCAGGGCAAAGATCGCCAGGGGGAACGGGCTGGTGATGCCCGTTGTCTGGCGGATGATCGGTCCAAGACCAATGCCGATGACCACGATGACCAGGATGGCCGGCAGGCCGCGGAAAATATCCGTATAGATTCGCGCGATCCACCGAGGTGCAGCGTTGCGGGATATTCCCATGACCGCCAGCACCAGCCCCAGGATGGAACCGAGCACGGCGGAGGCCGCCGCGAGGATCAGCGTGTTGGGCAGGCCGACCGTGAGCATCTGCGGGACAACGTCCCCCATGGCCTGCCAGTCGAAGAATGTTTTAAGGAACTGCTGGAATGCGTCCACTCATGGACTCCTTAGGAGAGCTTGGCGGCCTTTGAACCGGGCGTCCAGTTCTTGGGCGTCGTGCGGTCCGGGTACCACTGCTTGGTCAGCTTGGCCCATGTGCCGTCGTCGATCACGGCATCCAAGGCCGAATTCAAGGCATTGATAAGCGGCTTGTTGCTCGGGCTGACGGCGTAGGCGGTGAAGTTCTGGGTGTTGACCACGGACTCCACGATGGCGATGCCGTCGCCGGCCTTGACCTGGCCGGTGGCCTGCTGTGAGGGGGCCACCCAGGCGTCGACCTGGCCGTTCTTCAGGTTGGCGTAGGCGGTGTTGTAGTCCGAGAAGCGGACCGGGTCCAGCTTGAGCGTGTTGGTGACGTAGTCGTCCTGGACGGTGCCCTGGACCACGGCGATGCGTGTCTTGGAGCTGAGGTCCTTGAAGCCCTTGATGGCCGAGTCCTTCTTCGCGACGACGGCCATGTAGCCAAAGTCGTAGCCGTTCGTGAATCCCACGGTCTTGCGGCGCAGGTCGGTGGTGGAGATCGAGGAGGATCCGACGTCGAACTGCTTGTTGGCAACCTGGGAGAGAAGGGCGGAGAAGTCGGTGGACTTGAACTCGACCTTCAGCTTGAGCTTGGCCGCCATGGCGCGCAGCAGCTCGTTGTCGTAGCCGGTGAACTTGCCGCTCTTGTCAATGAAGATGTTCGGCGGGGCGTCGGAGAGCGTGCCAACGGTGATGGTGCCGGGGGTGATCAGGCCCAGCTTGGACGTGTCAATCTTGTCCAGGGGGGTGACGTCCTTGGTGGTGTACTTGTCCAGGGACTGCTGGTCGCTGCCGGCCAGGGCGTTCGTGGGCTTGCCGGAGCTGGTGGCACCGGTGCCGCCGCCGCACGCGGCCAGCGAGAAGGCCAGTGCTACCGCCACGGGCACGGTGGTGAGCCACTTCAGGGCTGATTTCTTCATCAAGCGTTCACTTTCATTGCAGTTGCCAGCATCGACGAAAGACGGCGGCTGGGTTTCACGGGTCGCGGGGAGCTCCTGCAGGGACTCGCACAAGTGGCATAGCAGAGCTCAACCCGCGAAACTAAATTATGTCATCCGGGGCGCATTTATGGCGTGTGCGAACAAATGCGTCATAAATGCGCCGGCGGCGGAAGAAGTGGCGGACCATCGGCCGTGATGGGCGGCACCGCCCGGTGCTGTCCGTTCCCGTGCCGCAGGATTGCCGTGCAGGCAAGGCGGCGGCGGCCGCCCACTTCCAGTGTGATTTAGGCCATGGTGCTCAGGCGGCACCGCCGGCAACGCCGCCCGACATGTTCCCGGGCAGCACGGGCCAGCCGCCCTCAATGACAGCGGCCGGGTCCTTGACCCGGCGCAGGTATTTCTGGAAGTCGGCGGCCTGATCGCGGGCCCAGACCACCTGCGCGGCGTGCAGCTCGGGCAGTTCCAGCCGCAGGGCACTGTATTTGGCGGCCAGTGCGTCGGCCAGCCGGAGCGTGGCATCGGCATCGGCTGCGGAAGTGTGGGCGTCATCGAGCGTGATGCCGTACTCCTCACACAGGGCCACCAGCGTGCGGCTGCCCTTGCGGAACCTGTCCACGTGCTTGTTGCAGATGAAGGGATCGATCACCGGTGCCGGCGTGATGGCCGCCAGGCCGTAGCGGCGTGCCTCGTTGGCCAGCACCGTGAAGTCATAGCTGGCGTTGAAGGCGATGACGGGAATGTTGTTTTGGAACAATGTGGCCAGGACGGCGCCGATCTCTGCCGTGACCTCATCCACGGGCCTGCCGTTGGCACGGGCCTGCTCCGTGCTGACGCCGTGGATGGCCGCGGCCTCCTCGGGGATCTCCACCCCCGGGTCCGCCAGCCACTCGTGGGTGTCCGCCACGGCACCGGATTCGTCCACCACCACGATGGAAGCGGTCACGATCCGGGCCTCGCGGGGGTCCTTGCCGGTTGTCTCCAAGTCAAACGCGGCCCGTGGGTGCATGTTCCAGCTAGTCATGCCCCAACGCTACCGCCTGCCCCCGACATCCAGGCCCACGCAGGCGCCGCGCCGGGCGGGGCTGTGGAGAACTACGCTTGAGCCATGCGAGCTGAGTATGTTGAAGCGGTCCTGGACGTGGTGGAACTGATCCCCGCCGGGCACGTTCTCTCCTATGGCGACATTGCCGCCCTGCTGGAACGCGGCGGCCCCCGGCAGGTGGGGGCCGTCATGTCGGCCCACGGCTCGGCCGTGCCCTGGTGGCGGGTGGTCCGGGCCGCCGGGCAGCCGCCGCTGTGCCATGAGGCCACCGCACTGGTCCACTACCGCGAGGAATCAACCCGGCTGCACGGCGAGACCCGTGGCCAACATCCCTCGTGGCGGGTGGACATGGCGGCAGCCCGCTGGAACCCGGGGAACGACGATCTTGACAGGATCGACGCCGTGGCCGCGCGGCTGCACGCCGCGGAAGGGCCGCCGTCGGACCCTGCAGGGGCAATGTCGGAGCCCCGTGATGGACTGGGGGCATGAGTTCACCCGTCCCGTCCCGTGCTCCCCGGCCCCAGCTGCCCCGCCTGACCCTCGTGGCGCCCACGGCGTCGTTGCAGGCGGCACCGGTCCTGAGTCCCGACCAGGAGCCGGTGGTGGGGCTGGGCCGGGGATCCGGACCGGTTCTCATCTGGGGCGCGCCGGGCACGGGCAAGTCCACCGTGCTGGTGGAGGCCGCCGTCAAGCGGATGGAACACGACGGCGTCGACCCCGCCGGCGCCCTCCTGCTGGCCCCGTCGCGGCTGGCTGCCGCGCGGCTGCGCAACGCCTTTAGCGCCCGCCTCACCAGGAGCCTGAGCACCTCCCCGGCACGGACCTGGTCCTCGTACGCCTTTGACCTGCTGCGCCGGGCGAAGGTGGAGGGCCGCATGCCGCACATCGAGGGACCGCCGCGGCTGATGAGCGGCCCAGAGCAGGACCTCATCATCAAGGACCTGCTGACCGGGCACCGGCTGGGGCTCGGCACGGCGCCACACTGGCCCGCCGAGCTGGCCGAGGCCCTGGACACACGCGGCTTCCGCCAGGAAATCCGCCAGCTGTTCGACCGTGTCATTGAATACGACGTCACCCCGGAGGAGCTGGCACGGCTGGGCCGGGACAACGGCAGGCCGGACTGGGTGGCCGCCGCCTCCCTCTATGCCGAATACCGGGACGTGGTGGATTGGGGCAAATCAGGCTCCTTTGACCCGGCCGGGATCATCACGGCCGCTGCCACGTTGCTAAAGAACGACGCCGAATTCCTGGCCCGGGAGCGCGCCCGCCTGCAGCTGGTCCTGGTGGACGACATCCAGGAGGCCAACCGTTCGGTGCACGAGCTCATCGCCCTGGTGGGCTGCGGCAAGGACATCCTGGTCACCGCGTCCCCGGACACCGTGGTGCAGGGCTTTCGCGGCGCCCGCCCGGACCTCGTCGGGACGCTGCGGGAATCCTTGTCCGGCCGGCAGGCGCCCGTCACCGAATTCACGCTGTCCACCTCGCACCGCATGACGCCGGAAGTGGCGGGGGCCTGGCGGTCCGTGGCGGAGCGGATCTCCCAGGCCCGCGGCGGGCAGCGGGCCCGCGTGCTGGCCTGGCCCGTCGGTTCCGGAACCGCGGACAGTTCCGGAACCGCAGACGGGCCGGCAACCGCAGCCGGCACGGCAGGCACCCGGGCCGGCGGTCCGGCGTCGAGCGTCACGGCGCACGTGGTGGCCTCCGAGGTCCACGAACTCCGGCTGGTGGCCGAACGCATCCTGCACCTGCAGCACCTGGCCGGGTTCCGCCTGGGCGAGATCGCCGTCATCGTGCGCACGGGCTCGGCGCTGGCCGGGCTGCAGCGCTACCTGGGCGGGCAGGGGATTCCCGTCAAGGTGCCCGTGGCGGAGAACCCGGTCCGCGACGAGCCGGCGGTGCGCCCGCTGCTGGAGGCATTTGGCGCGGCGCTGGACCCCGGGGTGCTGGATGCGGAGCTGGCGGTGTCGCTGCTGACCTCCCGCCTGGGCCGGTCCACCGCGCTGCACCTGCGCCGGCTCCGGCAGGCCCTGCGGCAGCAGGAGCTGGGGGCCGGCGGCGGACGCGCCAGCGATGAACTGCTGGTCGAGGCACTCATGGTCCCGGAAAAGCTGGCCCCGCTGGGCTGGGAGGCACAAAACGCGGGCCGGATCGCGGCCATGCTGGCCGCCGGCAGGGTGGCCGTGGCGGAGCCCGGCGCCAACGCCGAAACGGTGCTGTGGGCGTTGTGGGAGGCCTCGGACTGCTCGGGCACGTGGGAGGCGCAGGCGTTACGCGGAGGGCCCACCGGCATCCGTGCGGACCGCGACCTGGACGCTGTCATGGCGTTGTTCCAGACCGCCGAGCGGTACGTGGACCAGCTGCCCGGATCCACCCCGCGCCAGTTCCTGGACTACCTGCTCAGCCAGGAACTTCCCATGGACACCCTCGCGGCCAGGGCCCAGCGTGCCGACGCCGTGGAAATCCTGACCCCGGCCAGCGCGGCCGGCCGGGAGTGGCCGGTGGTGATTGTGGCCGGACTGCAGGAAGGGGTCTGGCCCAACACGCGCCTGCGCGGGGAGGTGCTGGGCAGCCAGTTCCTGGTGGATGTGCTCGAACTCGGCCCCGTGGCGGCACGGCAGGTGGACCCTGCCACGCGGCTGCGCGATGTCCGCTACGACGAACTGCGCAGCTTCGCCGCGGCCATCTCCCGGGCGTCGCGGCTGCTCGTCCTCACCGGGGCCTCCGGCCACGACCTCCAGCCCTCGCAGTTCCTGGATCTCGCGGCGCCCTACGTGCCGGTGACCGATTCCGGCGGCGAGTCCCAATACCCAGTCCGCCCCGTGGAGCAGGTGCCCCGGCCCATGACGCTGCGCTCGCTCGTGGCGGAACTGCGCCAGGAATCGGAAATGCACGCGGACCCCGAAGCGGCCCGGATGCTGGCCGCACTGGCCGCCGAATCCGTCCCCGGAGCCGGCCCGTCGCAGTGGTGGGGGCTGCTGCCGCTGAGCACGGAGGCGCCCATCGTGGCCGACGGCGACGCCGTCACCGTCTCCCCGTCGAAGGTGGAGGCCGTGCTGAAATCGCCGCTGAACTGGTTTGTCAAGGCCGCCGGGGGAGAGGCGGCCACGGACTTTGCCCGCAGCCTGGGCACGCTCATCCACTCCATCGCCGAACACCTCCCCCAAGGCGCCGGGCACGAATACCTCGAGGAACTGGAACTGCGCTGGCCCTCGCTGGGCATGGGCGAAAGCTGGGAGGCGGAGAAGGACTATGAACGCGCCCAGGAGATGCTGGGCAAGCTGGCACAGTACGTGGTCGACGCCCGCCAGCAGGGCCGCACCCTGCTCGGCGTCGAACTGGATTTTGACGTGGAAATCCCCACGGAAGGGCGCACAGTGCGCCTCCGCGGCCAGGTGGACCGGCTGGAAGCGGACGCCGCCGGCCGGCTGGTGGTGGTGGACCTGAAAACCGGACGCAACAAGCCCACGAAGGCCGAACTGGCCACCCACCTGCAGCTGGGTGCGTACCAGGCGGCCGTGCTGGCCGGTGCGTTCCGCGCGGAGGCCGCCGCGGCGGGCCTCCCGGAGCCACGGCCCGGCGGCGCCGCGCTGCTGCCGCTGGGCGACGGCACCAAGGCTGCCAAGACCCAGGACCAGCCTGCCCTTGCCCCGGGGCCGGACGACTGGGCCACCCCCGAGGTCCTGCACGCCGCCCACCTCATGGCGCAGGCGGCGTTCCCGGCCCGGCACGGCGCCGACTGGACCGAACGCAGCGGCTGCCCTCTGCCCACCCTCTGCCCGCTGTGCCGCGAAGGAAAGCAGGTCACCGAATGAGCGTTGACACGGTCCTGGAAACACTCCTGACGCCCTATGAGCTGGCCGGGCTCCTGGGCCAGTCCCCGCCCACGGAGGAACAGGCCGCCATCATCGCCTCGCCGCTGGAACCGCTGCTGGTCATTGCCGGTGCCGGCTCCGGGAAAACCACCACCATGGCGGACCGTGTGGTGTGGCTGGTGGCCAACGGGCTGGTGCGGCCGGAGGAAATCCTCGGCGTCACGTTCACGCGCAAGGCGGCCGGCGAGCTGGCCGCGCGCATCCGGGGCCAGCTCGCCAAGCTGGGCGTCCTGGCCCGTTCCGGCGTCGTGGAACTGGCGCCGGCCGCCACGGCCCGGGATGCGCTGGAACCTAAGGTCTCCACCTACCATTCCTACGCCGGGGGCATTGTCACCGACTACGGGCTGCGCCTGGGCGTGGAGCGTGACGCCATCATCCTCGGCGCCGCCGAGGCCTGGCAGCTGGCCAGCGACGTCGTCGAGGCCCACGACGGCGGCCACCGGCACTTCACGGCCGCCAAGTCCACGCTCATCCGGTCCGTGACGGAGCTGGCCGGCGAATGCGCCGAGCACCTCCGGGAGCCCGCGGACGTGCGTGCCGAACTCGACGCCTGGGTGGCCGGCTTTGAGGCCCTGCCCTACGTCGACGGGACCGCCAAGCCGCGCACCCAGGCAGCTGAACGGCTGTTGGACGTCCTGCGCACGCGCGGCACCGTGGTGGACCTGGTCCAGCGCTACACCGAGGCCAAGCGCCGCCGCAACGCCCTGGACTACGGCGACATGGTGGCCCTCGCAGCCCGCATCGCGCAGGATGTCCCGCACGCCGGCGAGATGGAACGCCAACGCTACAAGGTGGTGCTGCTGGACGAATTCCAGGACACCTCCCACGCCCAGCTCCAGCTCTTCGCCCAGCTCTTCGGCGGCGGGCACCCCGTCACGGCCGTGGGCGACCCCCACCAGTCGATCTACGGCTTCCGCGGCGCCTCCGCCGGGCAGCTGTTCCGCTTTCCGGAAATTTTCCGCAAGCACGACGGCGCCGGGGCTCCGACAGCCGAACTCACCATTGCGTGGCGCAACTCCGCACACATCCTGGCGGCCGCCAACGTCATGTCCGCCGAACTCACGGCGGCGCAGGACCGCAAGGCCAACGCCCGGCTGGCCGCAGGCCTGACCGCCGCGGAGCGCGCCGCCGCCGGGCCGCGCGTGGTCGTGTCGCCGCTGCGGGAAAAACCCAACGCCCCTGACGGGGAAGTGGTGCTGGCACGCTTTGACACGGCACTGGCGGAGGCGGAAGCCGTGGCGGCGGAAATCCTGGACCGCAAGGGCGACTTCAGCAACCGGCGCGGCGCCCAGGGGTCCATGACGGTGTCCGTGCTGTGCCGCCGGCGGGCCCAGTTCGCCACCTTCCAGTCCGTTTTTGAAGCCCACGGCATCCCGTACGAGATCGTGGGCCTGGGCGGGCTGCTGTCCACGCCGGAAATCGTGGACCTCGTGGCCACCCTGCGCGTCATTGCCGATCCGGGGCGCTCGGATGCCCTGATGCGGCTGATGGCCGGCGCCCGGTGGCGGATCGGCCCGGCGGACCTCATGGCGTTCGCCGACTGGTCGCGGTACCTGGCCCGGCGCCGTGACTGGGCGGCGAAAAACCGCCTCGCCTTTGACGCGGCGGTGATCGAGGGCGGGCAGGCTGCGGACGGGGTGCCCGGGGATGGCGGGCCGGCTGAGCCCCGTGCAGGGGACGCGGCTGCGGCGCCGGAGGAGGCGGTCGTGGCGTCCGACGCAGTCGATTCCGCCTCACTGGTGGAGGCCCTTGACTACCTCAGCGCGGACTTTTGGCCCGAATCCGTCCGGCCGCTTTCGGACGCCGCCCGGGCGCGGCTGCTGGCCCTGCGCGACGAGCTGCGCGTGCTGCGGACCTTTGTGGGCGACGACCTCAGCACGCTGTTGGGGGTGGTGGAGCGGACCATGCTGCTGGACATCGAGCTGGCGGCCAGGCCCGGCTCCAGCATCCACCACGCCCGGCGCAACCTCGATGCGTTTGCCGACGCGGCCGCATCCTTCATGCAGGCTGCCGAACGCGCGGACCTGACAGCGTTTTTGGGGTGGCTGGAAACGGCGGACTCGGAGGAAGGCGGCCTGGAAATGGCTGCCGTGGAGGCCAATCCGGACGCCGTGCAGCTGCTCACCGTGCACGCCTCCAAGGGGCTGGAATGGGACGTGGTGTTTGTGCCCGGCATGAACTCCGGGTCGTTCCCCAGCGCCAAGGCCGACCGGTGGACCACGGGTGCCAAGTCGCTGCCGTGGCCGCTGCGCGGGGACCGGGAGGACCTGCCGGCGTGGGACACGAACGTGCCGGACATGAAGGGCCTGCTGGACAATGAGAAGCTGTTCGCCGACAACGTGAAGCTGCACGCTGAGGAGGAGGAACGCCGGCTGGCCTATGTGGCGTTCACCCGGGCCCGGGACTACCTGATGTGCAGCGCCACGGTGTGGGGCAGTGCCAAGGCGCCCCTGGAACCGTCGCTGTTTTTGGCGGAACTGCTGCCGCTTGCCTCCGGCGCCGTCCAGTCCGCGAGCCTGGGACCGTGGGCCGACGACCCCAAAGAGGGCGCCGGGAACCCTGTCACCGCGGGGGAGGAGACGGCGGGCTGGCCCTACGATCCGCTGAACGGCCCCGTCATCATCGGCCGCACCGGCGTCGCGGCCCGGGCGGGGCGGCGGGAGAACGTCGAGGCATCCGCCCGGGCCGTCCTTGCCGCCGCCGCAGAGGTTCGGGATGCCGACTCCGATGCGCTGCCTGGCGCGCCGGCGTTTTTTGCCGCCAATCCGCGTTGGGGCCGGGAGACCGCCATTTTGCTCGCGCAGGAAAAGGTGGAGTCGGACCAGCTGCGGGTCGAACTGCCGCCGCATATCTCCGCCTCCCGCCTCGTGGCGCTGGGCGAGGACGCCGGGAAGGTCACGCGTGCCATGCGCCGGCCCGTGCCGGCCAAGCCCGGCATGGCCGCCCGGAGGGGCACCGCATTCCACGCCTGGATCGAGGAGTTTTTCGGCAGCACCGGCCAGCTGGACCTCGACGAGGCCCCGGGCGCGGACGCCCATGTTGACGAGGCCTACGGGCTGGCGGACATGCAGGAGACCTTCAGGAATTCCACCTGGGCCGGCCGGATCCCGGCGGAACTGGAGGTGCCCATCGAAACACGGGTGGCCGACGTCGTGGTCCGCGGACGCATCGACGCCATTTTCCGGGACGACGACGGCAGCTGGGACCTGATCGACTGGAAGACCGGAAAAGTCCCCTCCAAGGCGCAGCTGGCGGTGCGCGGTGTACAGCTGGCGGTGTACCGGCTCGCGTGGTCCCGGCTGAAGGGCGTCCCGCTGGAGCAGGTGCGGGCCGCGTTTTACTACGTGGGGCAGGACAAGCTGGTCCGGCCCGTCGACCTGGCCGGGGAGGAGGAGCTGGAGGCGATCGTCACCAACGCCTACGCGCAGTGAGGGGCCGGCCCCTCCGGTCGGGACCCCGCCGGTCGAGCCTGTCGAGACCTTGATTTCGGCAGGCCAAATCACCGTCCATTGGCCGGAAGCGCTGCAGAAAACAGTGAACCCGAGTCGCTTCTGACCTGCTGCAAGGGGCGGAACATGGAGTATGGCCGGACCTTTTCCGCTGTACTGTTTCAGCACTGTGCCAGGGTTTGCCCAGTGTTCCACCATGGATTTCTGGACTTCGAAGACGATGGCCGCATCCGGCGCGGAGGGTAAGGGCTCCGCGACCGCCACCATGCGGTGTGTCATCCCCATGCGCACACTCTACGCAGGCTCCCGGGGGAACCCCGGGATCAGCCCGCCGGGGGAGTCGTGAGCGGAATGACCTTAAGTGCCGTTGTGTCGACGTCCTCGGGGGAACCGGCAGCAGGATCGTCGTCCCCAGGATTGGCCGCTGCGCCGGCCTTCGGTTCGCCGTCGGGCGCCGGTTCGACGGCGGTCTCCGGCTCACCATCTGGCGAATCACCGGCGTCGTCCGTGGCCGCCGGTTTCGTGACGACCGGGATGGTGCCTGTGGCGTCACCGGCGTCGTCCGTGGCCGCCGGTTTCGTGACGACCGGGATGGTGCCTGTGGCGTCACCGGCGTCGTCCGTGGCCGCCGGAGTGGCGATGACCGGGATGCTTCCCGTGGCGGCCTCGTCGGCCCCGGCCATCGGGGCCGCCGTCGGGGCCACGGCCCCCGGAGCCGGCTCGGTACTGATGGGCTGGCCGCCATGTTCGTCGATGTCGGCCTTGAGCGTCGCCAGCATTTCCTGGGCATCGGCCACCATGCGGGCCGAATCCGCGGCAACGCCCTTGACCAGCCACTGGGCCAGCGCAAATTCCGCACTCAGGGCCGCCCGGCGCAGCAGGTGCGGGTCCGGGGTCTCGTGGCGCGCGGCCGTGTAGGCCTGCAGGACGGCGTCCACGAACTTGGGGTCGTTGATGGCCACGAGCCAGGCGAAGTCGTCTGCCGGGTCGCCAACCCGCAGGTCGGTCCAGCCCATGACCGCCGTCACGCGCGGGCCATCGAGCAGGATGTTGTCCTCGTGCAGGTCGCCGTGGACCACGGAGGCGTTGAAGCGCCACAGCGCCACATCCTCCATGGCATGTTCCCACCGGCGCAACAGCGACGGCGGGATCTTCCCGGTGGTGGCGGCCTGGTCCAGCTCGTTGAGCTTGCGCTGGCGGAATTCATTGGCCGAGTAGCTGGGGAGGTCGGCCCGGGTCACCAGTTCCTGCGGCAGGTCGTGGATCGCGGCAATGGCGGCGCCGATTTCCAGGGCCAGGGCCGCGCCGCCCGAGGCCAAAGCCTCCACGGATTCCGGCTTGCCGATGATGTGCGAATACACAAAGGTGATCAGCTCGCCCTGCCGGACGGTCCCGGCCACGGTGGGCAGCAGGAACGGCAGCTCGGCACGGATGGCTGGTGAGAATGCGCGTAAAACCTGGCGTTCGGTCTCCAGCCGGGCACTTGCCTCGGCATGCCGGGGGGAGCGCACCCGCCATCGCCGGTTTTCGGCGTCCACCAGCAACGCGGAGCTGAAATCGGCTGCATCGTCGGGTTCGGGCCCAAACGCCGTCACGTTCAGTCCGGGCACGGCGGCGCTGGCAATGGCGGCCAATTCGATTGCAGTCATTCGTCTCACCCCTCCACCGTAGAGCGCCAAGCTGGCAACTCAGTGTGGTTGCGGCGGCGAGTCGTAAGATGTCCTGCCACACGCTGTCCACAGATCTGCGGTGCGGAATGTAAAAACCGTGCCGGACTGCGTACGGTAGAACCATGATTCAAGCCTTGCCGACCCCCGCCGCCGTGCTCGAGAGAAACTGTGAACAGCGCAGCGAAACCGGGTACCTGGACAAGGTGCAGGGCAGCCCCGGGCACCGGATCGTGCTCTTCCGCGGCGGCCGTGCGCTCCTGGACGGCACCGGCCTCGCCTACCTGGACCCCGCGGCGGCCGGCCCCCACCTGCCGTCGGACGCGGTCACCGTCTACCTCGGCCGCACCCTTCCAGGCACCCACCCGCAGGTGCCGGACGGTACGGACCTTGTCCTGAAGGTGTTGGCGGACGACGCCGGGGACCTGCCCTGGGTGCCCCGGGGTGCCTCGTTCTCCGGGTACCGGGACGTCGGGGACACGCTGGGCGCAACGGATGCCGCCGTCTTCATCGAGGCGCAGGCCGTGGCGAACTGGCACGTGAGCCACCGGTTCTGCCCGCGCTGTGGCGCGCGCACGGTGCCGGAGCATTCCGGCTGGATGCGCCGCTGCACGGTGGACGGCTCCGAGCACTTCCCGCGGACCGACCCCGCCGCCATCGTGGCCGTGGTGGGCGGCGACGACAGGATCCTGCTGGCCAGCAATTTCGCGTGGGACGCGAACCGCTACTCCACGGTGGCCGGCTTCATTGAGGCCGGGGAAAACGCCGAGCAGGGCGCCATCCGCGAGATCGCCGAGGAGGTCGGCGTCCACCTGCACGCCACCCATTACGTCGGTTCACAGGCCTGGCCGTTCCCCCGGTCCCTCATGCTCGGCTTCCTCGCCTACACCCATGACACGGTGGCCGTGCCGGACGGAACGGAGGTCAGGGAGGCGCGCTGGTTCAGCCGCGGCGAACTGCAGGCCGCGGTGCTCAACGGCGAAGCCGTCATTTCCCGCCGGCTCTCCATTGCCCGGGCACTGATCGAGCACTGGTACGGCAGCGCCATCCTGGAGCCAGGGGAAGCACTGGACCACGAAGAAGCCGCCGGACATGCCACACCGGGCGGGCGGGCTTGAGCTACGATCCACGCCAGGCGGGCCTGCCCGTCATGGACGAACGCACCGCCGAGGAACGCATCCTGGCCGGGCTCGACGACGAACAACGGGCCGTGGCAACCACGCTGACAGGGCCGCTGTGCGTCCTGGCCGGGGCAGGCACCGGCAAGACCCGGGCCATCACGCACCGGATCGCCTACGGCGTGCACACCGGCGTCTACAACCCCAACCGCCTCCTGGCCGTCACCTTCACCGCGCGGGCCGCCGCCGAAATGCGCACCCGCCTGCGCGACCTCGGTGTCGGCACCGTGCAGGCCCGCACCTTCCACGCCGCGGCGCTGCGCCAGCTGCAGTATTTCTGGCCCCACGCCGTCGGCGGCCAGCTCCCGGGGCTGCTCGAGCACAAGGCCCAGATCATTGCCGAGGCCGCACGCAGGCTGCGCCTGCCCACGGACCGGGCCGCCATCCGCGACCTGGCCGCGGAGGTGGAATGGGCCAAGGTCTCCATGCTCACGCCGGAAACCTACATGACACGGGCCCAGGACAGGGGCGAGCCGGGCGGCTTGGACAAGCTCGCCGTCGGACGCCTCTTCCAGTCCTATGAGGACGTCAAGGCCGACCGGAACCTGATCGACTTTGAGGATGTCCTGCTCATCACGGTGGGGATCCTGCAGGAAGACGCCCGGGTGGCCGCGACAGTCCGTGAACAGTACCGGCACTTTGTGGTCGACGAATACCAGGACGTTTCCCCGCTGCAGCAGCGCATGCTTGACCTGTGGCTGGGCGGGCGTGAGGAACTGTGCGTGGTGGGCGACGCCAGCCAGACCATCTACTCCTTCACGGGGGCCACCCCGCGCCACCTGCTGGATTTTCCGGCCCGCTACCCTGCAGCCAACGTGGTGAAGCTGGTCCGCGACTACCGGTCCACCCCGCAGGTGGTGGGGCTGGCCAACGCGCTGCTGGCCAACCGGCGCAGCGGCGGGCTTACCGCCGACGCGTTGTGGTCGGCCCCGCTGGAACTGCTGGCACAGCGCCCCAACGGGCCGTCCCCGGAGTTCCTTGAATGCAGCGACGACGAGGCCGAGGCCGCCGCGGTGGCCGCCCGCATCAAGATCCTCATTGAGCACGGCACCCGGGCCAGCGAAATTGCCGTGCTGTTCCGCACGAACGGCCAGTCCGAAGCATACGAGCAGGCCCTGTCCGCGGCCGGGGTGGGCTACCAGCTGCGCGGCGGGGAGCGGTTTTTTGCCCGAAAGGAAGTCCGCGACGGCATCCTGCAGCTGCGGGCGGGCTCCCGCGCGGCCGAAGACGAGCCGCTGGGGCAGCTGGTCCGGGACATCCTGGGCAACCTGGGCTGGCAGGCGGAAGCGCCCACCAGCGGGGGAGCAGTGCGCGAGCGGTGGGAATCGCTGTCTGCGCTGGTGGCACTGGCGGACGAGCTGGCGGTTTCCCGCAGCACGCCCGAGCATGCGTTCTCGCTCGTGGACTTCGTGGCAGAACTAACGGAGCGGGCCTCGGCCCAGCACGCCCCCACGGTGCAGGGCGTGACCCTGGCGTCGCTGCACTCGGCCAAGGGGCTGGAGTGGGATGCGGTGTTCCTGGTCGGCCTGAGCGAAGGGCTGATGCCGATCTCCTTCGCCGACACCCCGGAAACCGTGGATGAGGAACGCCGGCTGCTGTACGTGGGAATCACGAGGGCCCGGGAATTTTTGAACTTCTCCTGGTCCACCGCCCGCACCCCGGGCGGGCGCGCCAACCGCCGGCCGTCGCGCTTCCTGGACGGGCTGCGGCCCAGTTCCGTCGGGGGCGCCCCCACTGGCCCGCGCCAAACCGCGGCACGCAAGCCCCGCAAGACGGCGGCCCCGTCCACCTGCCGGGTGTGCGGGAAGGTGCTGACCACCGGCGCCGAGCGCAAGATCGGCCGCTGTTCCACCTGCCCGGCCGGCTATGACGAGGCAGTATTTGAAGAGTTGAGGGCCTGGCGGCTGAAGGAGGCCACCTCGGCCGAGGTGCCGGCGTTCGTGGTGTTCACCGATGCCACGCTCATGGCCATTGCCGAGGCCGCGCCCCGGGACCTGGAGGGGCTGGCCGCCCTGCCCGGGGTGGGCCCGTCCAAGCTGGAACGCTATGGCGAGGCGGTGTTGGAAATCGTTTCCAGCGCCTGACGCTGCAGCTGGCAGCTGCACTCCGGGTGGACCGCGAATTCCTCCCTGCTCCAGCGTCCGTTGTCATGGTGGAACGTCAGGACGGCGGACCATGTGCTCGGCCTGTTGACGGCGTCGAGGAAAAGCAGCGCCTGGGCGGCAGCGGTGCCGGCGAGGGCCGTGGACAGGGCCGCGTCCTCGAGGCCCGGAGGAGGCTCCTGCCCCGGTCGTGCGGCTTCGGGACCGCTGCCCGCCGCAAGCTGCTCGCGCACCTGGAGCCATTGCGGATCACCGGCACCGCGGTGCCGTTCAACGCACTCCGCGCAGGCCGTCTCGCCCGGCAGGACCAGCGGACCCACCGTGCCGTCCTGTTCGCGGACCAGCACCAACAGGTGCGGCCTGTCGGTGGACATGAAACGGGCGGCCGTCTCCGAGCCAACGGCGTCGTGGGCCACCACCACGGCAAGGTCCAGGCAGCGCATGTCCGGGGAGCCCAGGCCGCCCGTGTGCAGGACATGCGCATGGCAGCGGGGGTCCAGTGACAGCAGGTGCCTGCGGACTGCGGCCGACCTGGGCAGCCCGATGTCGGCCAGCCTGAACGACCCCGGGCTGACATCGGCGGCGGTGACCGTCCTGTCATCTTCCAGCAGCAAGGTCCCCACGCCTGCGCTCGCCAGCACCAGCGCCAATGCCGCCCCTGTCCGGCCGAGCCCCATGACGTGCACGAGGCCGTGTTCGCGACGGTCCATGTAGTCCCGGGACTGTCCGTGGTGGAGGCCCAGCAGCGCGGAGTGCTCGGGCCGCAACCGTTCAGCCCGGAACCCCTGCATGCGCAGTTCGCCGTCACTGACCAGGATTCCGCGCAGGCTGGCACAAATTTCCGCGGCCCGTGCCGCCTCGAGCGCACAGGCCTTGGCTGCGGCCATGGCCTGGCCGTCGGGGATCCCCCTGCGCAATTCCTGGATGAAGAGCAGGTCTGCCGGTTGGAGGCCGTCGATGATGGTGCCGCCAGGCCCAACGCCGATCTGGATACTGCCCGGGCCTCTGGCAACCATGCGCAGCCCGGGGTTGATGATGGTCATGGCCGACTCCCAACGGGTACGGGGCCGGGGACCTTTCCGCCCGGGCCGTTCCTTTCGATCTTGGCACGGCCCGGCGAGGTGCGCCCGAAGTTATCCACAGGCCGGGGTTGTCCACATCCGGGTCCGGCCAAGTCGATTTCGTTCCCCGCCCCGATGTACCGTCGAACCATGTCAAAGCAGCTATCCCCGCCAGCCAAGGACCCCCGCCGGACGCCCATCGGCAGCGGCACGCCCGGGCCCCTGGGCGACTCCGTCTCGGGGCACCGCGCCGCCAACGGTGCGCCGGTGGTGGTGCGCCGCACGCGGCGGCGGAAAAACGGCATCTCCGCGTTTTGGGAGGCGGGGCGCGCTGTGGTTGCCGTGCCCTCGCGCCTGACCCTGGAGGACGAACAATATTGGGTCCCGCACATGGTTTCCCGGTTGGAAGGGGACACGCGTGCCAAGGCCGCCGGGGGCCGCCGGACGTTTGAAAGCGATGGCGCCCTCATGCGCCGGTGCCTGGACCTGTCCGCAAGGTATCTGGGGTCGCGGGCGGTGCCGGCATCCGTGCGGTGGGTGACGAACCAAAACGGGCGCTGGGGCTCGTGCACCCACGCCCACAGGACCATCCGGATCTCCCACCACGTCAAGGGCATGCCGGAGTGGGTGCTGGACTATGTGCTGCTGCACGAACTGGCCCACTTGATCCACCCCAACCACAGCGCCCAATTCTGGGCCGAGCTGGACAGCTATGCCCTGCAGGAGCGTGCCAAGGCGTTCCTGGAGGGGGCGTCCTTCGCGTCGGCCCGCAACATCCAGGGCATGGGCAGCGACATGGACGACGACGGTCCCGGCACGGCGGCGCCGGAAACCGCAGGCGGGGCGCCGCCCGGGCAACTGTTCTGACCTGGCGGGCCCCGCCGGGCCAGGTTCAGAAGCCCGAAGGGACCGCCGGCTACTTGTCCGTTGGCGTCCCGTCGGTGCCGGCCGTGCCTCCGTTGGGCGAACCGCCGTCGGACGTGCCGTCTGCCGGACCCGGGGAGGCATCGCCGGAAGGTCCGCCGGGAGCCTTTTCACCGGACTGGCCGGCGGCCGGCGCGTCGTCGAAACCGCCGTCGAGCAGCTTCGCCAGGGCGGCATCCACCTCCGAATCGGAGGCGTCCGCGGCGGAACGGCGCGCACTGAACCCTGCGGCGTCGTCGAGGTCGGCGGAGGTCGGCAACAGGTCCGGGTGGGCCCAGATGGCGTCGCGGCCGGCAATGCCGCGCTGCTCCAACAGGTTCGCCCACAGGGCCGCGGCCTCACGCAGGCGCCGCGGGCGCAGCTCCAGGCCCACGAGGGAACCAAACGCGTGTTCGGCCGGACCGCCCGTGGCGCGGCGGCGGCGGATGGTCTCGCGGATGGCCGCTGCGGAGGGCAGGTTGGCGGCCGCGGAGAACGTCACTTCGTCGACCCATCCCTCCACCAGGGCCAGGGCGGTCTCCAGCTTGGACAGGGCGGCGTCCTGGGCGGGAGTACGGGCCGGCATGAAGACGCCCTCGGACAGGGCTGCCTGCATCGCCTCCGGGTTGCTGGGATCCAGGTTGTGGGCCAGGTCCTCGATGCGGGACATGTCAATGTGGATGCCGCGGGCGTATGACTCGATGGCGCCCAGCAGGTGACCGCGCAGCCAGGGGACCTGGACGAACAGGCGGGCGTGGGCCGCTTCCCGCAGGGCCAGGAACAGGCGGATTTCCTGCTCCGGCACCTCCAGTCCCTCGCCAAACGCCTTGACGTTGGCCGGCAACAGGGCCATCTGCAGGTCTGCCAGGGGGATGCCGATGTCCGTGGAGCCCACCACTTCCTTGGACAGTGCGCCGACGGCCTGTCCCAGCTGCAGCCCGAACAGTGCACCGCCCATGTTCTGCATCATGGAGGCGGCACCGCCCATCATGGACTTCATTTCCTCGGGCAGCTGCTCATTCATGGCCGTGGAGATGGCCAGGGCGATGCTGTTCGCCACCGGCTCGGTGAGCCGCTGCCAGGTGCCCAGGGTTTCCTCAACCCATTCCGCCCGCGACCACGCCTTGCCAATGATCGCCGTGGCGGCCAGGTCCGTGAACGGGTCCAGCCACATCTCGGCCAGGCGCAGCGCCTCGTCGATGTCCCGGGACTGTGCCGGTGACACGGAAGGGTCGTCCCCGGCCGCGGACTTGCGGGCGGCGTCGTGGGCCAGCTCCCAGTTCACCGGGGTGTCCGAGGAGCTGTTCATCATGGACTGCACCTGGGAAAACATTTGCGCCAGCACCTTGGGGTCGTCCGGCAGGCCGGCGGCCTTGGCCAGCTCGGCCGGGTCAAAGCCTTCCATGCCCTTCCCGCCCAGGAGGTTCGCCAGCATTTCAGACAGCGGGTCCTTCGGCGTGTCGTCGTCGTTGTTGTTGGCTGGGGTGGAAGACATGGTGGCCCGATCGTTGCAGGAAGATGTACCGAATATCTTCACGTTACCGCCGCCGCCAACCGTTGTCGCCCCATGGGACACCGCTGTTCGCTACCGGCAAAGGAGCCGGATTTCCGCCGGTTTTGGCGCCCCGGCGCGGGCCCTGCCGATTCACAGCGGGAACCCGGGCACACACAGTAGGGTGGACCTTGGTGCGCAATCCCGGGCAGCCATTGCAGGGTGCGGCGCGGCACCGCGGCACTTGCCGGAAGAACCTTGGAAAGGTCAAGTTATTGAGCCAGGAGTACCAGGCAGCGGCCCCGCAGCCGGCGGCGAAGACGACGGCCCGGGACAGCCGGGTTTCCCTGATGGTGGTCTCCGGCGTCATTGCCGCGGTCCTGGCGGTCGCCGCCATGGCCATCCCCGTGCCCTACGTCATTGAGTCGCCCGGCCCGGCCATCAACACGATCGGCACGGTCAACGGCCAGCCGGTCATCAGTGTCACCGGCCATGACAGCTTCCCCGCCCGTTCAGGCACCCTCGACCTGACCACGGTCCACATGAGCGGCGGCCTGCCGGACAGCGAAGTCAACATTTTCCAGACACTCCAGGCGTGGATGTCGCCGTCGGACTCCATCTACCCGTCCGAGCTCATTTACGCGCCCGGCACCAGCCAGGCAGCCGTCAACAGCGAAAATACCGCGGCCATGACCGGATCCCAGGAAAACGCCACCGCCGCCGCGTTCACGCTCCTGGGCATCCCCTACAAGACCACCCTGGCCATCGCCTCGGTCCCGGCTGACGGCGCGTCTGCCGGAATCCTCAAGCCCGACGACGTCCTGCTCACCATCGGCGGCAAGGCCGTCACCGGGCTGCCCGTGATCCAGGATGTGCTGGCCGCCGGGAAAGGCACGCCAGTGGCTGTCAAGGTGCTGCGCAACGGGGCGGAGAAGACCGTCGCGGTCACCCCGCGCGCCAACAAGGACGGCAAGTACCTGCTGGGGATCGCCCTGCAGAACAGGTTCACCTTCCCCTTTACGGTGAACATCACGCTGAGCAACATTGGCGGGCCGAGCGCGGGCATGATGTTTGCCCTGGGCACCATTGACACGCTCACCAAGGGCGAGATGACCGGCGGGAAGCATTTCGCCGGCACCGGCACCATTGACCCGGAAGGCAATGTGGGTGCCATTGGCGGCATCGCCCAAAAGATGGTCGGGGCCCGCAATGCCGGCGCCGACTACTTCCTGGCGCCGGCAGCGAACTGTTCAGACGTGGTCGGACACGTCCCCAACGGGCTTCACGTCGTCAAAGTCGCTACGCTGAAGGAAGCGTACGCCGCCGTGTCCGCCATTGGGACCGGTACGGAAAGTTCCACCCTGCCCACGTGTAAATAACGATTGGGACTCGGGGGGAACTTCGCCGTGGGGCCGTTCGTGGCAGCAATAGGACCTGGCAGCAGTGCCGGGAGCAGCACCGCACCGGCAACACCCAAAAACCAATAAACAGCAAATAGAGGTACGAGTGACATCCCGCCCAGCCCCTTCGCCGCACAATACCGTCAGGCCAAGACGCCGCAGCGCGCTGCTGCCCACCATCATCATCGTGGTGGTCCTGGTCATTGCGCTGGTGATTTTTGCCGGCCTCTACACCGACATGCTCTGGTTCGGCCAGCTTGGCTTCTCCACGGTCTTTTGGCGTGAAAAGCTTGCCAAGCTGCTGATCTTCGCTGCGGGGTTCGTCATTATGGGCGCCGGCGTGTACTTCTCCATCAGGGCGGCCTACCGGGCCAGGCCCGTCTACGCGCCGGACAACCAGCGCGATGACAACCTCAACCGGTACCAGGCACAGCTGGAGCCTGTCCGCCGCGTGGTGATGGTGGGCGTACCCGTGGTCTTCGGGCTGTTTGCCGGCACCGCGGCCATGGCCCAGTGGGACAAGGTGATGCTGTTCCTGTACCGGGTTCCGTTTGGCGAGAAGGACCCCCAGTTTGGTCTGGACATCAGCTTCTATACCAACACGCTGCCGTTCCTCGGCTTCGTCACGGGCCTGCTGATCAGCGTCACCGTCGTCGCCTTCATCGCCGGCCTGCTGACCCATTACCTGTATGGCGCCGTCCGCCTGGCCGAGCACGGCGTCTTCACCTCCCGGGCCGCACAGATCCACATGGCGGTCCTCGCCGCGGTGTTCCTGGTCCTGCTGGGCATCAACTTCTGGCTCGACACCTACGGCACGCTGCAAAACAACGGCGGCTACCGGGCCGGGGCCATGTACACGGACGTCAACGCCGTCATCCCCACCAAGGCCATCCTGGCCGTGGCCGCCGTGATCGTGGCCGTCCTCTTTGTGGTGGCCGCCTTCATCGGCCGCTGGAAGCTGCCCCTGATCGGCACCGGCATGCTGATCATCACCGCCATCGTCGCGGGCGGCATCTACCCCTGGGCCATCCAGTACACGCAGGTCCGGCCCACCGAAGGCACCGTGGAGGCGCCCTACATTACGCGCAACATTGATTTCACCCGGCAGGCCTACGGGCTCTCCGGCATGGAAGTCACCCCGTACAACGCCACGACGACGGCGACGCCCGGCGCCCTGCGCAAGGACGCTTCCACGGTGGCCAGCATCCGCCTGCTGGACCCGAACCTGATTTCCTCCACGTTCGCCCAGCTGGAACAGTACCGCCCCTATTACGAGTTCCCCAAGACCCTCAACGTTGACCGCTACACGATTGACGGCAAGGTCCAGGACGCCGTGATTGCCGTGCGCGAACTGAACCCGAACGGCATCAATCCGGGTCAGCAGAGCTGGTACAACCAGCACCTCGTCTACACGCACGGCTACGGCGTGGTGGCAGCCTACGGCAACACCGTGACCTCGGACGGCAAGCCCGTGTTCATGCAGTCCGGCGTGCCCTCCACGGGCGTGCTGGGCACCGACACCAGCTACCAGCCGCGCATCTACTTCAGCCCGTCGATGACCGACTATTCCATCGTCGGGGCCCCGAAGGGCGCCACCCCGGTGGAGCTGGACCGGCCGCAAGGGTCCACCCCGACGTCGAAGGATGCCGCCGACACCTCCGGGGAATCCATGACGACGTTCGCCGGAAACGGCGGCCCGTCGCTGGGCAACTGGTTCAACCGGTTGATGTATGCCATGAAGTTCCAGTCCTCGGACCTGCTGCTGACCAACGGCGTCAACAACCAGTCGCAGATCCTGTACAACCGGGACCCGGCCAGCCGCGTGGCCCAGGTGGCACCGTACCTGACCATTGACGGCAACCCCTACCCTGCCATCATCGACGGGCGGGTCAAGTGGATTGTGGACGGCTACACCACCAGCTCGTACTACCCGTACTCGCAGCAGCAGCAGCTGCAGGAGGCCACCACGGACTCCCTCACCAACAACGGCGGGGTGGCGGCGCTGCCCAACGCCTCCATCAACTACATCCGGAATTCGGTCAAGGCGACGGTTGACGCCTATGACGGATCCGTTGACCTGTATGCGTGGGACACGCAGGATCCGATCCTGAAGGCCTGGGAGAAGGTCTTCCCGGCCACGGTCAAGCCGTACACGGAAATGTCCGGGGCCCTGATGTCCCACGTGCGCTACCCGGAGGACCTGTTCAAGGTCCAGCGCGAACTGTTGGGCCGCTACCACGTGACGGACGCCGGAAAGTTCTACGCAAACCAGGAAGCCTGGAGCGTGCCGGATGATCCCACCACCAAGACCGTGGACAAGCAGCCGCCATACTACCTGTCGCTGCAAATGCCGGGCCAGGACAAGACGGCCTTCTCCCTGACCACCGATTTCATCCCGCAGGAGATCCAAGGCACCGAATCACGCAACATCCTCTACGGCTTCATGGCCGCCAACGGCGACGCCGGTGATGTGAAGGGCGTCAAGAGCCCCGACTACGGCAAGCTGCAACTTCTGGAGCTGCCTGTGGACACGCAGGTGCCCGGTCCCGGGCAGGTCCAAAACACCTTCCAGTCCGACCCCACGGTCTCCGAGCAGTTGAACGTGCTGAAGCTGGGCCAGTCCGACGTCATCAACGGCAACCTGTTGACACTTCCCATGGGCGGCGGCCTGCTCTACGTCCAGCCCGTGTACGTGCAGTCGACGGGTTCGACGTCGTACCCCACCCTGCAGCGCGTCCTGGTCGCCTTTGGCAACAAGATCGGCTACGCGGCCACGCTGAACGATGCCCTGGACCAGCTCTTTGGCGGCAACTCCGGCGCCTCGGCCGGTGACGCCAACGTCCAGAAGGAAGCCGGCACGGCGGGCAGCTCCACGGAAGGAGCGGTGGGCAGCACCAACCCGGCGCTGGCCAAGGCACTCAACGATGCCAGCCAGGCCATGAAGGACAGCCAGGCCGCGCTGACCAAGGGCGACTTTGCCGCCTACGGCGTGGCGCAGAAGGCGCTGCAGTCCGCGCTCAACGCCGCCATCGCGGCCGAGGGCGCCGCCCCGAAGGCGGGGGCAACGCCGTCGGCCACTGCGAAGCCGTCACCCACGGCCAAGCCGTAGCGGGGGTCCGGGGCACGCGATGAACGTCACGTGCCCCGGATTTTGCGCCCTGCCGGCCCCGGGGTAATGTTAAGGACACATCGCGGGGTGGAGCAGTTCGGTAGCTCGCCGGGCTCATAACCCGGAGGTCACAGGTTCAAATCCTGTCCCCGCAACCAAGATGCTAATCGTTATCGTTAGCAAAAGAAATTATCCCAGAGGTCAGCATGTACCAGTGCTGACCTCTTTGTTTGTCCGCGAGATAGTCGGTGCGGGCGGGCTATTCATGGTCACCCCTGTTGTTGCCTCTCCTGTGCCAGGTCAAGATTGCCACCGGTACATGTTTTTCGGCACTTGGAGTTCGTGGTGCGACCTCTGTTAGTTGGCGTCGACATGTACCGGTGCGTGTTGTAGTAGTGACATCGAAACCCTCAGCAGGTCATGGTGTTCCGACCCGAAAGTTTTCGAGTAAGCGAAGGGCCTATCGGCGGGAAGCGCGGGCTCTGGCAACACGCAACAGGGCTCCCGTTGCGTTCAGTCGGTACTGAATCATTTGATTGCTTACGCCAAAGTGTGCGGCCGCCTCGTCTCTGGTCCACTTTCCACGAGCGATGGCTATGGCGGCGGCTTCGGGGACAAGGAGTGCGCCTGCAAGCCAGCCAGCCTCGTCTTCGATCGACTGGTTCCATTCTCGGCATCCCCTGTCATCGAGGGCCGGAGTTGGTGGGTGGAGCAGGAGTCCGTGCGCTAGTTCGTGGGCAAGGTTGCTGTTCTGTCGGCCCGGTGAGTGTGCATCGTTGTGCACGATCGTGCGCTCCGTGCCGTAGAAGACGGTGGCGGCGGAGAATACCTCCGATCCCCCGTCGAGTAGATAGCCAATGGCGGAGTGGTCTTGAGCCAAATCGCTCAAAGTTAGAACCGGTATCTCAAGATACCCGGCAAGCACAAGGGGGTCGAGCGGGTCGAATGGACCAAGTTGGAGTTCTTGGCGCGTTTCAAGCGCCGTGTTGTTTGCTTCGGTTTTGAAGCCTCGCCGGAACCCCATGTGATTTCTAGTCCTTGTTCCTTAGCCGCTCATAGGTGGCCTTGATCAGTTCATCCAGTGCAATAGCAGCCTCTGGTGAGAGATTGCGGTCGCTGCGTAGATATGTGGTGATCTTGGCGAGAGGTTCTGGTTGCACCTTGCCATCCTCTGATCGCACATAGTCGTCGGCATTTAGCCCGGACCAAGCGGCCAAGGCGGCCAGGCCGTCGACGTCTGGCCGCTTTCCTTGGGCCATGCGAGTCAGGGTTGAGGCACTGACGCCCGTGTTCGCAGCGACCTGCTTCCAGTTGAGTGCGCGCGCCTGTCGAGCTGCGTCGAGTGCACCGTAGAACGCTGCCGTATCGAACCAACCACTCTTTGTCATCTTCACCTCCGTGATTGCGAACTTGCAATCGTTAACCTACTGTGTAATACTAGAGTAGCAATTAAGCGTCTAAAACGCAATACCTTGAGGAGGTAGAACCATGGCCGAGGAAGCCGAAACGAAACCAAAAAAGACCCTTGAAATCACGGTCAACAACAAGCCGGTGGTGATCCCGGATAAGAAGATCACAGGCTACGAGATCAAGCAGGCGGCCATCGAGCAAGGGGTCAGTATCGAGCTCGACTTCCAGCTGGCCTTGATTCTCCCTAAGGGGCGCCAGATTATTGGGGACTCTGATGAACTGGTCATCACCCACAAGAAGGACAACTTCATCGCTACTGCAGCGGACGATAACTCTTAGGAGCCGACGTGATGAAGTCTGAGGTTGAAACAGCCGTAGAGGAGCTCCGCGAAGCGTTTCCGGACTCGACAGTTACCGCTGTCGCTGATTCGGAAGGTGGTGCGTATGTGACTGTCGATCCCGTCGAACTGGGAGAGCAGTACGTACAAGGAACATCGTGGATCAAGTTCCACATCACTTTTCAGTACCCTTACTCTGATGTCTATCCACACTTTGTTGTTCCGAACTTGCAGCGCAAGGACGGGGCGTCGTTGGGCGAGGGCTTGCAGCCGTCCGTCACGTTCACAGGAGATGGGACGACGGGAACGCAAATCTCGCGTCGTTCAAACAAGCTAAATCCGGCGATTGACACTGCCGCTCTGAAGTTGGCTAAGGTCCTTCATTGGCTGAGGAGTCAGTAATGGGCGTTTCTCTGCGTATCCCGGAAGAGATGATGGATCAGCTGCATAAGCATCTGTTTCAAGCTGACCAAGACGAACACGGCGCTGTCATCGCTGCATCGGTGCTCGAAACTGCCCGCGGAACTAAGCTTCTCGCCCACCGGCTTTTCCTGGCTGAGGACGGTGTCGACTACGTGCCTGGCAAGCGGGGCTATCGGATGCTCACGGCATCGTTTGTGATGGATTGTGTGCTGGAGTGTGCCGATCTGAAGATGGCGTACCTTGCGGTGCATTGTCATGGAGGTACCGATTCGGTGGGCTTCTCGGGTGCTGACATGGCTTCGCATGATCGAGGTTACCCGGCCCTCTTGGATATTCTGGTTGACCAGCCGGTGGGTGGTTTGGTGTTTGCCAAGAACGCGGTCGCCGGCGATATTTGGACGCCGGATGGTAGCCGTCATTCTCTTGATCTAATGACGATCCCGGGTCGGCCAATTCGCACCATCTCGTATGAGCCTCGCAAGGCGGCCGTTGTGGCTGACCCTCGCTTCGATAGGCAGGTGCGTCTCTTTGGCGACCGGGGACAGGAACTGCTCCAGAGACAGAAGGTTGGCGTTATCGGGGCTGGCGGGGCCGGCTCCTTGTTGGTTGAGTATCTCTCACGGCTTGGTGTTGGCGAGCTCGTAGTCATTGACCCTGACCGTATCGACCCAACAAACCTCAATCGCCTTGTTGGCAGCCGCCGATCAGACGTCCGCCCATGGCTCACCCATGAACGTATGCCGGCCGTGATTCGCAATTACTTCGCGCAGCACCGAACGACCAAGGTGGATATCGCCAGGCGAGTTGTGCGGGATTCCGGCAGTGCGACCAAATTCAAGGGTTACCAGCAGAGCGTGACAGATGCCTCTATGTGTGCCGAGCTCAAGGACTGCGACTATCTGTTCCTAGCGGCCGATTCCATGCAGGCGCGGCTGGTTTTCAACGCCCTGGTACACCAGTACCTTATTCCGGGCGTCCAGATGGGTGTGAAGGCGCAGGTCGATGGTAAGACCGGTGACGTCCTTGACCTCTTCGCTATCGTAAGGCCCGTTATACCTGGTGTCGGGTGCTTGTGGTGCAACGGTTTGATCGTCCCGTCTAAGTTGCAGGAAGAAGCGACGTCTCCGGAACAACGGGCACGACAGCGGTATGTTGACGACGAAGACGTTCCGGCGCCGAGCGTAATCACGATGAATGCCATTGCTGCCGGCTATGCAGGAAACGACTATCTGATGAGTCTGACTGGCTTGCTCCAAGAGGATGATTTTGGCTGGTTGAGGTTTGACCCACGCGGCAATGAAGTGGGGCCGGATTATCCGCGGCGAGATTCTGTCTGCGGCGAATGCTCGCCGAGCGGGCGACTGGGGCGAGGGGACACACGGAGTCTACCAACTAGAAACTAGCGGTCATATTGCTCATGCTCGTAAGGTTGGGTGGTTTGTGTCATGCTACGGCCAGAAAGCCGAGTACCCATGCATGCCACGCGTTACCTTCGAAACCTATCGCTCCCGTCACGATCAGCTTCATCAAATCTGGACTGAGAACAAGGAACTGTTCTCCTATATCAGCGCCACCAAGCAGTGGGAGATCCACGGCTACTACCTGAGTTCGGACGATCTGTCGGATGAGGAACTGCGCCAACACTTCCAGGCCGTCCCGATCTACGACTCATCTCAACCCAACCGGGCCGGCAAGGTCTATGCCGAGCTCATGGACCAGATCGAAATCCAGGAACGTCTCGTCACCCAGGCTGCAGCAGCTATACCTCGCACGCCGCGGCGCCGGGGTGATGCCTCGGATGTGAGTATCAGGGTGCTGGTCAAGCCGCATGTCGACATCAACGCGCTCAGTAAGATCTATCTGGCCTTGGCGGACGACGTCATCCGCCAGCGTCGAGGGGATGATGGGAAGACAGATCAGTCTTGAGCCGGTCGTCCCTTAGCTCGCATCACAACCCCGACCAGGATGAGCTGCCGGCGGATGCTTTCGCGGGGGAGTGATAGCTCCTTGGCAACGGCTGCGATAGGCAAGCCACTTTTATAGAGCACCTTGGCTCTCTCAACCTCTCGAACTGTCAGCGGCTCCCGCCCAACCCGGCCACCAGCCCGACGAACCGCCCGGCTCACGGTCAGACGATGGATGCCGAACTGCTCAGCTACCTCTTTCGTGGTGCGACTCGCTTTGTAGAGGGCAACAACCTCGGCCTCTTCTTCGGGGGTGAGCAGATGCTGACGGGGAGTACTCACCACGGCTACACCAGACTGATCTGCGGGACTATCCCCGGTAGGTAGCCTCTGGAGTTCGTCTCCAAGGATCTGCAAGTTTTTTAAGTCAGACCTCGAAAGGGCAACTCCAAAGTGAAGTCCCCGGTCCTCGGACCGGGGACTTCACTGCATTAACGCGCATCCGGGTTGAAGTAGTGGCGTCCTGACTCCCGGGGCCCGGCGTCCCCGGCGGAGTACAGTGGGCGGAAACGGCCGTGACGGAAGGACCTGGCACCATGGCATCCGAAGCATCCCCCACGCAGCATCCCGGCAGCCTGGCCGGCAGGACCCTGCTCATGTCCGGCGGTTCCCGCGGAATCGGCCTGGCGATCGCCCTGCGGGCCGCCCGCGACGGTGCCAACGTGGTGCTGATTGCCAAGACGGACAAGCCAAACCCCCGCCTGGAAGGCACCATCCACACGGCGGCAGCTGCCATCGAGGCGGCCGGCGGACGTGTGTTGCCCATCGTCGGGGATGTGCGCAGCGACGAGGCCATCTCGCGCGCCGTCGAAGGTGCCGTGACGGCGTTCGGCGGCATCGACATGGTGCTCAACAACGCCAGCGTGCTCACCCTGGCCGGCACCCTGGAGCTGACACCCAAGCGCTACGACCTGATGCAGGACGTCAACACCCGGGGCACGTACCTGCTCACGCGGGCCGCCCTGCCGCACCTGCTCCACGCGGACAACCCGCACATCCTGACCCTCAGCCCGCCGCTGAACCTGGACCCCAAGTGGCTGGGCAGCCATCCCGCCTACACGTTGTCCAAGTACGGCATGACGCTCTGTGCGCTGTCCTTTGCCGCCGAATTTGCCGAAGCCGGCGTCGCCTCGAACGCGTTGTGGCCGCGCACCACCATTGCCACGGCGGCCGTGGCGAACATCCTGGGCGGGCCTGACATGGAGCGGCGCTCGCGCAGGCCGGAAATCGTGGCCGATGCCGCCCACGCCATTCTCACCACACCCAGCCGCGAACTGACGGGGCAGGTCATCATCGACGAGGACCTGCTGCGGTCCCGCGGCACCACCGACTTTTCCCCCTACGCCGTGGAGGCGTCCGCGGAGCTGATGCCGGACTTCTACCTGGACCGCTGACCACCTGTCCGGGACCGGCCCGCCCGCCGTGCAGGTGCCCGGTCACACCCCGACGGCCGGCGCGGCTTCGCGGACCACCACCATCAGCGTCCCGGCCAGCAGCGCATGGACCTGCCCCCGTCCCAGGGATTTGCGCAGCAGCCATTCCCGCGCGCCGCTGCGTGCCAGCTGGGCGTACACGCGCAGCAGTGCACGGGCCTGGTCCTGCCCCGCGCCGCCCCGGTCCAGGCCCATGGCCTCCATGAGCCGTTCCACCGAGTCGTCCTCGGCCTTGACCAGGATGCGCTCCACATCGGCGTCGCGGCCCATGCCCCCGGAACCAAGGGCCAGCCATGTCCCGCCGTTGGCTTGCAGGGTGTCCAGGAACCAGGTGACGGACGCGTCGATCCGCTCCTGCAGCGTCCCGGCCGGAAGGGTGGCGACTGCCAGGGCGGGCACGGTCGAGTTCAGCCGGACGACTTCCAGGTACAGCCCGCGCTTGTTGCCAAAATAGTGGTTCACCAGGCCCCGCGCCACGCCGGCTGCGGCAGCGATGTCCGTGGTCGAAACGTCCTCGTACCGGCGCTCACTAAACAGCCGCTGGGCGCAGGCGAAGATTTGCCTGCGGCGCTCGTCCGGGCTGAGCCGCTGCCGCGTCGGCCGGGTTCCGGCAGGGGAGGGGCCGACGCCGGGAACCTCACCGTCCCGGGCGGTCCGGGCCGGCGGCCGGGCCGGGTCGGGGCGGTTCACGGCGCAGGGTCCTTCCCCCGCCAGGCCTCTCGGCAGGTACGGGGGAATGCAATGGTGGCAATGCCGTCCGGCACCGCAGTGCTGATGGCCGTGCAACTGCTCATGGGGGACCTCCTCATCCTGAAATCCTGCGGAACTATTGACACGCTGTCAATAGTTCTGAAGCATTGGCCTTATGTCAACCGGTGTGTTTTCCACCGGCCGGCGCCACCAGGGAAGGAAAAAACGTGCACGAACAAGCTGCACCGGAAGCGTACCTCTATGACGCCATCAGGACCCCGCGGGGCCGCGGCAAGAAGGGGTCCTTGCATGGGACCAAGCCGATCGACCTCGTGGTGGGCCTGATCCACGAACTGCGAAAACGCCACCCCGGACTCGATGAGAACCTCATTGACGACCTCATCCTGGGCGTCGTCTCGCCCATCGGGGACCAGGGCGCCGACATTGCCCGCACAGCCGCCCTGGCCGCCGGCATGCCCAACACCGTCGCCGGCCTGCAGCTCAACAGGTTCTGTGCCTCCGGCCTGGAGGCCGTCAACACGGCCGCCCAAAAGGTGCTCTCCGGCTGGGACCAGCTGATCATCGCCGGCGGCGTGGAGTCCATGTCCCGGGTGCCCATCGGCTCGGACGGCGGCGCCTGGGCCATGGACCCGGCCACCAACTACGACACCTACTTTGTGCCGCAGGGCGTGGGCGCGGACCTGATTGCCACGATTGAGGGCTTCAGCCGCACCGACGTGGACAGCTACGCCGTGCGCTCGCAGGAACTGGCCGCCCAGGCGTGGCGGGAGGGCCGCTTTGCCCACTCGGTGATCCCCGTCCGCGACCGCAACGGCCTGGTGGTCCTGGACCGGGACGAGCACATGCGCCCCGATTCCACGGTGGAATCCCTGGCGGCCCTCAAGCCGTCGTTTGCGGCCATGGGCGATGCCGGCGGCTTTGACGCCGTCGCCCTGCAAAAGTTCCACAACGTGGAGCGCATCAACCACGTCCACACAGCCGCCAACTCGTCCGGCATTGTCGACGGCGCGGCCCTGGTGCTGGTGGGCAGCGCGGCGATGGGGGAGCGGCTGGGCCTGGCGCCACGCGCCAGGATTGTCGCGACGGCCACCTCCGGGGCGGACCCCACCATCATGCTCACCGGACCCACCCCGGCCACCGAAAAGCTCCTCAAAACGGCCGGCCTGGCGGTGGACGACATTGACTTGTTCGAGATCAACGAGGCGTTCGCCGCCGTCGTGCTGAAGTTCCAAAAGGACCTGGGCATACCGGAGGAAAAACTCAACGTGAACGGCGGCGCCATCGCCATGGGCCATCCGCTGGGCGCCACCGGCGCCATGATCCTGGGCACCGTCATGGACGAACTGGAACGCCGCAGTGCCCGGCGCGCGGTCATCACGCTTTGCATTGGCGGCGGCATGGGCGTGGCCACCTTGATCGAGAGGGTTTGACGAAGTGACTGACACCAAGAACACCATCCGCTGGGACCAGGACGCCGACGGCGTCGTCATCCTCACCATCGACGATCCCGGGCAGTCGGCCAACACCATGAACGAGGCCTACAGCGCCTCCATGCAGGCCGCCGTGGCGCGGCTGGCGGCCGAAAGGGAGTCCATCACCGGCGTCATCCTCACCTCCGCCAAAAAGACGTTCTTCGCCGGCGGCGACCTGAACGACCTCGTCAAGGCAGGGCCCGGCGACGCCGAAAGGGTCTTCGCCCTCGGACAGGCCATCAAGGCCCCGCTGCGGCAGCTGGAAACGCTGGGCCGGCCCGTCGTGGCGGCCCTCAACGGAGCAGCGCTGGGCGGCGGGCTGGAAATTGCACTGGCCGCCCACCACCGGATCGCCGCGGACACCCGCGGCTCCGTGATCGGCCTGCCCGAGGTCACCCTGGGACTGCTGCCCGGCGGCGGCGGGATCGTGCGCACCGTGCGCCTCATGGGCGTGGCCGGAGCCCTCACCAAGGTGCTGCTGCAGGGCCGGCGCCACACGCCGCGCGAGGCCCTGGACCTCGGCCTGCTGGACGAGGTGGTGGACACCGTGGACGAGCTCATACCGGCCGCCAAGGCCTGGATCGCCGCCCACCCGGAGGCCGTCCAGCCCTACGACGTGCCCGGCTACCGGATTCCCGGCGGCACCCCGGCCACCCCCGCCTTTGCCGCGAACCTCCCAAGCTTCCCGGCCAACCTGCGCAAGCAGTTGATGGGCGCGAACTACCCGGCCCCGCGCGCCATCCTGGCGGCCGCCGTCGAAAGCACGCAGGTGGACATCGACACGGCCCTGGAGATGGAATCGCGCTACTTCGTGGAAGTCGCGGCCGGGCAGGTCTCCACCAACATGATCAAGGCGTTTTTCTTCGACATGGCCCACATCAACGCCGGCGGCAGCCGCCCGGCGGGTTTTGAAAAACACACCGCCAGGAAGGTGGCCGTGCTCGGTGCCGGCATGATGGGCGCCGGCATCGCCTACGTGTGTGCCCGCGGTGGCATGGACGTGGTGCTCAAGGATGTCACGCTGGAGGCGGCCGAACGCGGCAAGGCCCATTCGCGCACGCTCGCCGGGAAGGCCGTGGCCCGCGGCAAGATCTCCCAGGCGGAGGCGGAGGCCCTGCTGGCCAGGATCACGCCCACGGCAACCGCTGCGGACGTGGCCGGCGCCGACCTGGTCATCGAGGCCGTGTTTGAAGACGTGGGCGTCAAGCAGCAGGCGTTCCAGGAGATTGAAGGCCTGGTGGCGGACGGCGCCGTCCTGGGCACCAACACCTCCTCGCTGCCCATCACCGAGCTGGCCGCGGGGGTGGAGGACCAGGCGAACTTCATTGGCCTGCACTTCTTCTCCCCGGTGGAAAAGATGCCGCTGCTGGAAATCATCGCCGGCAATAGCACCTCCGGCGAGACCCTGGCCCGTGCCTTCGACATCGCCCGGCAGATCGGCAAGACCCCCATCGTGGTCAACGATTCCCGCGGCTTCTTCACCAGCCGCGTCATCGGCACGTTCCTGAACGAGGCCATCGGCATGGTCGGCGAAGGCATCAGTGCGGTCTCCGTGGAGCAGGCCGGTGCCCAGGCGGGCTACCCGGCCCCGCCGCTGCAGCTGGCCGACGAGCTGAACCTGACCCTGCTGTCCAAGATCCACCAGGAGACCAAGGCGGGCCTGGAGCACGACGACGGCCGGCAAAAGTACCAGCCCCACCCCGCCTACGGACTCGTGGACCGGATGGTCGGGGAGTTCGGGCGCACGGGCAAGCTGGGCGGCGCAGGATTCCACAACTACGAAGGCGGCCACCGGACCGGCCTCTGGGAGGGCCTGGCGGCAACCTGGGGCGGCACCAGGGAGATCCCGTTCGTGGACATGATGGAACGCATGCTCTTTGCGGAGTCCCTGGAAACCGTCAAATGCCTGGATGAGGGCGTGCTGCGCAGCGTGGAGGACGCCAACATCGGTTCCATCCTGGGCATCGGCTTCCCCGGCTGGACCGGCGGCGTCATCCAGTACATGAACGGGTACCGCGGCGGCCTGCCGGGTTTTGTGGCCAGGTCCCGTGAGCTGGCGGCCCGGTACGGGGACCGCTTCCTGCCGCCGGCGTCGCTGGTGGCGAAGGCGGAGAAGGGGGAAGCGTACTGATGGCCGGCGCTCCTGCAGGCACGGCCTTCACCACGGCCTGGAAGGCGTTTACGGCGGAGCAGGCCCCCGTGCCGGGGACCGCCGTCGTCCGGCTGGCCGGTCCGGGCCGCGGCAACATGATGGGCCTGGACTTTTGGGAGGAGCTGCCGCGCCTTTTTGCCGCGCTCGACGCCGACGAAGCCGTCCGCGCCGTAGTCCTCACCGGCACGGGGAACCACTTCAGCGTGGGACTGGACGTGCAGGAGGTCCTCGGCCCCTGGCTCGCGGAACTCGGCGCCGCGGGCGGTCCCACCGCAGCAGCCCGCAGCGCGCTGCTGCGGCAGATCGGCCGGCTGCAGGACGGCGTCACGGCCGTCGCGGCGTGCCGCAAGCCGGTCATTGCCGCCGTTTCCGGCTGGTGCATCGGCGGTGGCGTGGACCTCATCAGCGCAGCCGACGTCCGGCTGGCCTCTGCGGAGGCAAAGTTCAGCATCCGGGAGGCCAGGCTGGCCATCGTGGCCGACGTCGGCAGCCTGCAGCGGCTCCGGGGCGTCATCGGCGAGGGCCATCTGCGTGAGCTGGCCCTGACCGGGAAGGACATTGCAGCGGACCGCGCGGAAAAAATCGGCCTCGTCAATGACGTCCACCCGAATGCGGATTCGCTCCTGGCCGCCGCCTTGGACCTCGCCGGGCAGATGGCTGCCAATTCGCCGCTGGCCGTTGCCGGTACCAAGGCCGTTTTGAACGAGGACCGCGAGGAACGCATCGCCCGCGGCCTGCGGCACGTGGCCCTGTGGAACTCCGCCTTCCTGCACAGCGGGGACCTGGTGGAGGCCGTCGCGGCGCTGGGGGAGCGCCGCCCGGCGGAATTCAAGGGCCGTTAGCATCCGGCGGCAGGGGCGCCTACAGGGGGTCCGGGGGCGGCGCGGGATCGGTGAAGTCGCCGGAGGCGCGGCGGAAGCGGGCCAGGATCCCCGTCATGCTGCGCAGTTCCTCCGCCGGGATGCCGGGTTGTTCAAAGACTTGTTCGTTGAGCACCCCGGTGGCCTGCTCCACCAGCATCCGGCCGGCGGGGGTCAGCACCACCAGCGTGGCCCGGCCGTCGGTGGGGTGTGCTTCCCGGCGCACAAAGCCGTCGCGCTCGAGCCGGTCCACCACGTTGGTGATGCTCGTGGGGTGCACCTGCAGGCGCGCGCTGGCACTGGCCATCGGCAGGGCGCCGCCGCGGGTGAAGGACAGCAGCCGCAACAACTCCAGCCGTGCATAGGACAGTCCCAGCGGCTTGAGCACGGCGTCGACCCTGCTGTACATGAGCTGGTGGGCCCGCATCACGGAGGAGAACGCTGCCATTCCGTCGGCAGCGTCGGCCCAGCCGTGGGCTATCCATTGCCGCCGGGCCTCCGCGATCGGATCCATGGGCAGCGGGGCTGCGGCTGGCATGGCATGTCCTTCCTCGCGGCGGCACTTCCGGGGCCTTGGCGCCCCAGCAACAATTTACTCGGGGTACCTAGTAAATGCTAGCAGTTCCTAGTAATCTGGCCGCAGAACACTTTCTACGCGAAGGGGCTGTCCATGAAGATCGTCGTCCTGATCAAACAGGTGCCGGACACGGCGGACGAACGCACGCTTGACCCCGCCACCGGGTGGCTCAACCGCGACGCGGGGGACAACATTGTCGATGAAATCAACGAACGGGCCCTGGAAACCGCCCTCCGCGTGAAGGACGGCGACAAGTCCACCGAGGTCGTGGTGCTGGCCATGGGCCCCGAAGAGGCCGCCAAGGCGATCCGCAAGGCGCTGTCCATGGGGGCCGATTCCGGCATCCACATCCTGGACGGCTCCCTGGCCGGGGCCGATGCCGCCCGCACGGCCGCCGTGCTCGCCGCAGCGCTCAAGGGCGCCGGGGCGGATGTCATCGTCGCCGGAAATGAATCCACCGACGGCCGCGGCGGCGTGGTCCCGGCCATGGTGGCCGAGCACCTGGGCCTGCCTCTGGTGGGCTCCCTCGCCTCCCTGGAACTGGCTCCCGGCAAGGTCTCCGGGGAGCGGCAGGGGGAATCGGGCACGCTGAGCGTCAGTGCCGCGCTGCCCGCCGTCGTGACGGTCACCGAACGCAGTGCCGAGGCACGCTTCCCGAACTTCAAGGGCATCCTGACGGCCAAGCGCAAGCCCGTCGCCACGCTCTCGCTGTCGGACCTGGACGTGCCGGCCACCCCGGCGCACACCGTCATCGTCTCCCACAGCGAGCGCCCGGCGCGCACCGCCGGAACCAAGATTGTGGATGAAGGCAATGCCGGCACGCTGCTGGCGGACTACCTCGTTGAAAACCGTTTGGTCTAGGAAAGGCTGGGCATGGCGAACATACTGGCATTGATTGAACTGACCCACCAGGCCGCCGTGGCCGGATCGGCCCGGGGGCTGCTGGCGGCCGCCGCGTCGCTCGGCACGCCCGTGGCCGTGGTGGCGGCCCCCGCCAACCTGGCGGACGACGTCGTCGCCCACCTGGGCGGGCTGGGCGCGGCCGTCGTGTACCAGGCCGTGGGCCCGGACGCGGCCTCCGTGCTTGGCACCCCGGCCGTGGACGCCCTGGGGCAGGCGGTGGCTGCGCTGGCACCCGGCGCCGTGCTGGCCGCCAACTCCGTGGACGGCCGCGAGGCTGCCGCCCGGCTCGCCGTGCGGACCGGCGGGGCGCTGTTGGCCGACGCCGTCTCCGTGCGCCTCGACGGGGACCGCGTCGTGGCCGGACACTCCGTGTTTGGCGGCAGCTACGACGTCGAATCGGCGGTGGAGGGCGGGCTGCCCGTCATCACGCTGCGCCAGGGCGCCATCGAGGGCACCGCACCGGCAGCAACACCGGAAGTTGCCACCGTGGAGCTGGGCCCCGCCGCCGGCGCCCGGGTCGACGCCGTCAACGACGCCCCCGCCGCGGCCGGCCGGCCCGAGCTGCGCGGCGCCAAGACAGTGGTTTCCGGTGGACGCGGACTCGGCTCGAAGGAGAACTTCGTGCTCGTGGAGCAGCTGGCCGACGCCCTCGGCGCGGCGGTCGGCGCCTCGCGGGCCGCCGTCGACGCCGGCTACGTGGAGCAGACGGCCCAGGTGGGGCAGACCGGCGTGAGCGTCTCGCCCCAGCTCTACATTGCGCTGGGCATCTCCGGCGCCATCCAGCACCGGGCCGGCATGCAGACCGCCAAGACCATCGTGGCCATCAACAAGGACGGGGAAAGCCCCATCTTCGATGTGGCCGACTTCGGCATTGTGGGCGACGTGTTCAAGGTGGTGCCGCAGTTGATCGATGCGCTGGCGGCCCGCCCGCAGTAGCACGCAAACGCCTGTTACGGCCGGCTGCCGGGTTCGCCCTCCCGCCTGTTACAAAGGGACGGTGAATGCCACCGGCCGTTTGCGGGTTAGTGTGGCAGCAGGAACGTTCTTGAAAGAGGTATGAGGATCCATGTCGACCCCCACGAAGAAGCTGGCCGGGAACAAGTGGGCCACACCCGCCATAGTTGCCGGCGCCATTGTGATCGGACTGTTGGTCCTGGTGCTGGCCGCCCGCTGGTTCACCGGCCTGGACGCCGTGAAGACGTGGATGACAGCCTACCCGGGGCAGTCGGAACTGCCGGCCACCACCCCGGTCGGTTTCCCGGCGTGGCTGGGCTGGCAGCACTTTTTGAACATGTTCTTCATTGTGCTGATCATCCGCTCCGGCTGGCAGGTGCGCACCTCCAAGCGGCCGCCCGCGCACTGGATCCGCAACAACAAGGGCTTCATCAGGACGAAGAACGCGCCGACGAAGATCAGCCTGGACCTGTGGTTCCACCTGAGCCTGGACGCACTGTGGGTGCTTAACGGCCTGATCTTCATCATCGTCATTTTTGCCACCGGACAGTGGCTGCGCATTGTGCCCACCACCTGGGACGTGTTCCCCAACGCCATTTCCGCCGGACTGCAATACCTCTCGCTGGACTGGCCCATGGAGGACGGCTGGGTGAACTACAACTCCCTGCAGCTGCTGACCTACTTCGCCACCGTGTTCATCGCGGCGCCGCTGGCCATCCTCACCGGCATCCGCATGTCCGGGGCCTGGCCCAAAAACGCCCGCACGCTGAACAAGTTCTACCCCATCGAGCTGGCCCGGAAGGTGCACTTCCCCGTCATGATCTACTTTGTCCTGTTCATCATTGTGCACGTGACGCTGGTGCTGGCCACCGGCGCACTGCGCAACCTCAACCACATGTACGGCTCCAGCGACGTGGTCAACTGGTGGGGCTTTGGCATCTTTGCCCTGTCCCTGCTCGTCACCGCCGGGGCGTGGTTCGCCGCCCGGCCCCTGTTCCTGCGGCCCATCGCCTCACTGACCGGGAAGGTCACCAAGTAAGCTGCCCGCCCGGCCCACCCGCGCCGGGCAGGACACGAGGACGGGCCGGCCTGCCGGCCCGGGAAAGTCAAAGGAGACGCCATGGAAAACCTCACCGAAGACCAGCAGTCCATCGTGGCGATGGTGCGTGACTTCGCCACCACGGCGCTGGCACCGCACGCCGGCGAATGGGACGAGGCCAAGCACTTCCCCGTGGACGTGCTGGCCGAGGCGGGCACGCTGGGCATGGGCGGCATCTACGTGGCGGAGGACTATGGCGGCTCCGGGATGACCCGCACCGACGCCGTGCTGATCTTTGAGGAACTGGCCGCCGCAGACCCGTCCATCGCCGCCTACATCTCCATCCACAACATGGTGGCCTGGATGGTGGACGCCTTCGGCAACGACACCCAGCGGGCCGCCTGGCTGCCCGGGCTGACCGCCATGACCGACCTGGGCAGCTACTGCCTGACCGAGCCCGGGGTCGGCTCCGACGCAGCCGCCCTGTCCACGCGGGCCGTGCGCGACGGCGACCATTACGTCATCAACGGCACCAAGCAGTTCATCTCGGGAGCCGGCTCCTCGGCCCTCTACATTGTCATGGCCCGCACCCAGGACAACGGCAGCCACGGCATTACGGCCATCGTCGTCCCGGACGGCACGCCGGGCCTGTCCTTCGGCGCCGAGGAAAAGAAGATGGGCTGGCGTGCCCAGCCCACCCGTCAGGTGGTCTGCGAAGACGTCAGGGTGCCCGTCACCAACCGGCTGGGCAGGGAAGGCGACGGCTTCACGATTGCCATGAAGGGCCTCAACGGGGGCCGGGTGAACATAGGTGCCTGCTCGCTGGGCGGCGGACGGGCCGCCTTCGACAAGTCGGTGGCGTACCTCAAGGAACGGCAGGCCTTTGGCGGCCCGCTCATCAAGCAGCAGCACCTGCTCTTTGAACTGGCGGACATGGACACGGAACTGGAAACCGCCCGCACCATGCTGCTGCGCGCCGCGGCGGCCTTGGAAACCGGCGACCCGGACACCGTGAAGCTGTGCGCCATGGCCAAACGGGTGGCCACCGACGCCGGATTCCACGTCGCCAACCAGGCCCTGCAGCTCCACGGAGGCTACGGCTACCTCTCCGAGTACGGGCTGGAAAAGATTGTCCGCGACCTGCGCGTCCACCAGATCCTGGAGGGCAGCAATGAGATCATGCGGCTGATAGTGGGCCGGCTGGCGGTCGAGGACTAGGTAATGGAGACTGGAACATGGAGGACCCCCAGATGAACGACAACGACGTCCTGGTCCAGCGCACAGGGCACTTGGGCCACCTGGTGCTGAACCGGCCGCAGGCCATGAATGCCCTCAACCACGGCATGGTCCTGGCCGTGGCGGCCGCGCTGGACGCCTGGGAAAAGGACGACGCCGTGGCCACCGTGCTCATCTCGGGTGCCGGCGGGCGGGGCCTGTGTGCCGGCGGCGACATCGTCTCGATCTACCACGACGCGCGCACCGGCGGGCACCAGAGCGAGCAGTTCTGGCGCGATGAATACCACCTCAACGCCCGCATCAAGCGCTATCCCAAACCGGTGGTGGCGTTCATGGACGGCGTGGTGCTTGGCGGCGGCGTGGGCATTTCCGCACACGCCTCGCACCGGGTGGTCACCGAACGGTCCCGGATCGGCATGCCGGAAACGGGCATCGGCTTTGTCCCGGACGTTGGCGGGACGTACCTGCTCTCCCGCGCCCCGGGGGAACTTGGCACGCACGCCGGGCTCACCGGAAGCATGGTCAGCGGCGCGGACGCCATTGCCATGGGCCTGGCCGACTACTTCCTTGACTCCTCCCTGCTGCCCACGCTGGCAGCCGAGCTGGCCGAGCGCAACGCAAGCTCCGCCGTCGCACGCCATGGGCAGGAACCGCCGGAATCCGCGCTGATCAACGCCCGCGACTGGATTGACGCGGCCTATTCCGCGGCCGACGCCGGCGCCATCGTCAAGCGGTTGGCCGGCTCGGGCGTTCCGGAAGCCGAGAAGGCGGCGGCAACCATCCTCGCCAAGTCGCCCACCGCGGTGACGGTCACGCTGGAGGCACTGCGCCGGGCCCGGGCGCTGGGATCGCTGGAGGAGGTGCTGGACCAGGAACTTCGGGTGTCGCTGCGGGCCCTGCGCTGGCCCGACTTCGCCGAGGGGATCAGGGCACAGCTGGTGGACAAGGACCGCAACCCCGCCTGGCAGCCGGCCGCCCTGGCGGACGTGCCGGCCGCAGTGGTGGAATCGATATTCGAGGACCTGGGCCCGGACGAACTGGGCCTGGCAAACGCACGGAATGGATCGGTGGCAGTGCAATGAGCAGCGAGGCAGCACGCAGGACAATCGGTTTCATCGGCCTGGGCCACATGGGCGGGCCCATGGCGGCCAACCTGGTCAAGGCCGGGTATTCGGTGACGGGCTTCGACGTCGTCCCGGCCGCCCTGGAGGCCGCCCAAGCCGCAGGCGTGGCGGTGGCGGGATCGTCCGCGGAGGCGGCCGCCGGGGCGGATGTCGTCATCACCATGCTGCCCGCCGGCAGGCACGTCTTTGCCGCCTATGAGGGCGACGGCCCCGGCGGCGGCCTGCTGGCGGCCGCCAAACCGGGCTCGCTGTTCCTGGAGTGCTCCACCATCGCGGTCGAGGACGCCCGCACCGCGCACAAGATGGCCCTGGACGCCGGCCACCACAGCCTGGACGCCCCGGTGTCCGGCGGCGTCATGGGCGCCGAGGCGGGCACGCTGACGTTCATGGTGGGCGGAACCGAGGAGGACTTTGCCGATGCCGCGGAGATCTTCGAGGTCATGGGCAAGCGTATTGTGCACTGCGGCGGGGCCGGCGCCGGACAGGCCGCCAAGGTGTGCAACAACATGATCCTGGGCGTATCCATGATCGCCGTCAGTGAGGCGTTTGTCCTGGGCGAAAAACTGGGGCTCACACACCAGGCGCTGTTCGACGTCGCCGCGAACGCGTCCGGGCAGTGCTGGGCCCTGACCACCAACTGCCCCGTCCCCGGGCCGGTGCCCACCAGCCCCGCCAACCGCGACTACCAGCCCGGATTTGCCGGCGCCCTCATGGCCAAGGACCTGGGACTGGCCGTGGAGGCACTCAACGCCACGGGCACCGCCGCGTCGATGGGCCGCGCCGCCGAGGAAATCTACCGGCACTTCTCGCTCAACGGCGGCGCCGGCACCGACTTCTCCGGCATCATCAACACGATCCGGGAGGCCTCGGAGGGGCTGGCCGCGCTGGACCCCGACGCCTGACCCACCCCCTTTTGGACCCTGACCTGGACGGAAATCTTTAATATGACGGACTCCACCCTGATCCTGGCCGAACAACGCGGCCGGGTCGGCCTGATCACGCTCAACCGGCCCGAGGCCCTCAACGCCCTCAGCGACGCCATGGGCCGGGAAATCCTGGCCGCCGCGCAGGCGTTCGACGCCGATCCCGGCGTGGGCGCCATTGTCATCACCGGCTCCTCCCGGGCCTTCGCCGCCGGTGCGGACATCAAGGAAATGGCGGAAAAGTCCTCCGTGGAGATGTACCAGCTGGACTGGTTCTCCGCGTGGGATGCGCTGGCCCGGGTGCGCACGCCGATGGTGGCCGCCGTCGCCGGGCACGCCCTGGGCGGCGGCTGCGAACTGGCCATGATTGCCGATTTCATCATCGCCGCAGACAACGCCAAGTTCGGCCAGCCGGAAATCAAGCTTGGCGTCATCCCGGGCATGGGCGGCTCACAGCGGCTGACCCGTGCCATCGGCAAGGCCAAGGCCATGGAGATGGTGCTGACCGGGCGGGTCATGGGCGCCGTGGAGGCCGAGCAGGCCGGCCTCGTGGCCCGCGTGGTTCCCGTGGACTCCCTGCTCGGGGATGCGCTGGCCACGGCCGCACTGATTGCCTCCATGTCCAAGCCGGTTGCCATGACCGCGAAGGAGGCAGTCAATGCCGCCTATGAGGTGACCCTGGCCGAAGGCGTGCGCCTGGAGCGGCGCCTCATCTTCTCCTGCTTCGCCACCGAGGACCAGAAGGAAGGCATGGCCGCGTTCACCCAGAAGCGTGCCGCCGGGTTCAAGCACCGGTAGTTCCCCGACGGCCGGGACCCCGTTGGTCGAGACCCCCGCTGGTCGAGCCTGCCGGGACCCCGCCGGGCGGCCGGTTTCCGCCCGAGTTGGTGAATCCGCCCGTTCACATGTACTGTTGAGGACGCAACGCGGGGTGGAGCAGTTCGGTAGCTCGCCGGGCTCATAACCCGGAGGTCACAGGTTCAAATCCTGTCCCCGCAACCATGATGAGGAAAGCCCCGGCCGGGAACGGCCGGGGCTTTCCGCCTTGGAGCAGCCGTTTCGGGCGGCTGCCGGCCGGTCAGGCCGGGTAGATGGCCACCTCGGCGGCCTTCACCACAAAGAACACCTGCGCGCCCGGCGCCAGCCGCAGCTCCGCGGTCGCGGCGGGGGAGATGTCCGCGGCCAGGCGCCCGGCGCGGACCCGGATGTGGTCCCCGAGCGGTTCCAGCTCCGTCACGGTGACCGGGAAGCAGTTGCGCGGGCTTCCCTGGGGCGGCGCCAGGAACACCGACACGGCCGACGGGGGGAAGGCGGCCATGCCATCGGCCCCGCCCGGCCCCGGGGCGGCGGAGGACGGCCCCAAACCCTGCGCCCGTCCCGCCGCTGCCACGCCGCCCGCCGCACCGTCCGCAAAGGCGCCGGCCAGGCGGCCGGCAACCAGTCCGGCGTCGGGCGTCACCACGCCGGTCCCGGAGAGCGAACCGGTGAGGACGTTCAATCCGGCCAGCGACGCGGCGAATCCACTGCGCGGGTGGGCCAGGATGGCGGCGGTAGGGCCTTCCTCCACGATGCGCCCGCGGTCCATGACGATGATCCGGTCCGCGAGCATCAGCGCGTCCAGCACGTGGTGGGTGACTATGACGGCACTGCGGCCGGCCAGGACTCGCTTGAGCAGGCTGCGCAGGAACGGGGCCGTGTCGATGTCCAGGGCGGCCATGGGCTCATCCAGCAGCAGCAGCTCGGGCTCGGTGGCGAGCGACCTGGCCAGGGCCACGCGCTGGGCCTGGCCGCCGGAAAGCTGCCCGGGCTTGCGGCCGGCGAGCTGGAGGGCGTCGACCGCGCCGAGCCAGTGCCGGGCCGCCGCTGCGGCCGCCGCCCGGCTGCCGCCTTGGCTGCGCGGCCCGAAGGCGACGTTGTCCAGGACGCTCAGGTGCGGGAAGAGAAGCGGCTCCTGGGCCAGCAGCCCCACGCCGCGGGCATGCGGCGGCAGCCATTGGCCCGGGCTGCCGGTGCGGAAGAGGGTGCGCCCGCCCAAGGTGGCGTGGCCGGTGTCGGGCCGCAGGAGGCCGGCGAGGAGCTGCACCACGGAGGACTTGCCCGCACCATTGGGGCCCATGACGGCGACGGTCTCGGCCGCACCAACGCGCAGCGAGATGTCCAGGCGGCGCCCGGCGACGGTGGCGTCCACCTCCAGGGTCATGGCGCAGCAGCTTCCGCCGGTTCGGGCACGCGCGCGGGCTGCTTCGGCGCGCGGTACGTGAGGGCCACCACCACCACGGCGACGGCAATGAGCAGGAAGGACAGCGCCACCGCGGCGTCGGGGTCGGTTTCGCGCTGGAGGTAGATCTCCAGCGGCAGGGTGCGGGTGACGCCCTGCAGGCTGCCGGCGAAGGTGAGCGTGGCGCCGAATTCGCCCAGGCTGCGGGCGAAGGAAAGCACAGCGCCGGAGAGCAGGCCCGGAAGCACCAGGGGCACGGTGATCCGGCGCAGCACCGTGGAGGGGCGGGCGCCGAGGGTGGCGGCGACGGCCTCGTACTTCTGCCCGGCGGTGCGCAGCGTCCCCTCCAGGCTCAGCACCAGAAACGGCAGCGCCACAAACGCCTGTGCCATGACCACGGCCGTGGTGGAAAACGCGATGTCAATGCCCAGGACCGTCAGCGACCTGCCCACCAGCCCCTCGCGGCCGAAGGTGTACAGCAGCGCCAGCCCGCCCACCACGGGCGGCACCACCAGGGGCAGCAGGATCAGTGCGCGCAGGATCCGCTGCCCGGGAAATTGTGCCCGGGCCAGCACCAGCGCCAGCGGCACGCCGAAGATGATGCACAGGGCCGTGCTGGCCGATGCCGTCTTCAGGCTCAGCAGCAGCGCGTCCAGCGAGGATGGGGAGGTGATGAGCGGGATGAACTCGCCCCAATTGACCTTCGCCACCATGCCCACCAGCGGCACCAGAACGAACAGCGCCCCGGCCGCCGCCACAACGTATACCCACCGCGGCACCGCCTGGTACTGCCAGGGGCGGTTACGGGGTGCCAAAGCCGGCATCCCTGAGGACCTTCCGACCCGCCGGCCCCGTGACCAGGGCCAGGAAGGCCTTGGCGAGGGCCTGCTTCTGCGATGTGGCAACCGCGGCGATCGGGTATTTGTTGACGGTGGGGCGGGCCAGTTTCAGGGGGATGGCCTTGACCTTGTCACCGGCCGTGGCGGCGCCGGTGACGTAGACCAGGCCGGCGTCGGCCTCCCCCGAGGTGACCTTGCCCAGGACGCTGGTCACGTTCAGTTCCTCGCTCACCGGCTTCACGACGACGCCGGCCGCCGCCTCGTCCGTCTTGGCGGCGGCACCGCAGGGGACCTGTGCCGCGCAGACCACCACCTTCACACCCGGCCTGGCGAGGTCGGCAAAGGTCTTGATGTGGGCGGGGTTGTCGGGCGGCACCACCATGGTCAGGATGTTCGTGGCGAAGATGGCCGGCGTGCCTTCGACCAGCCGGGCATCACTGAGCTTGGCCATGTTGGCCTGGTCTGCCGAGGCATAGACGTCTGCCGGGGCGCCCTGCGTGATTTGGCTGACCAGGGTGGAGGAGCCGTCAAAGCTCAGGGCAACCTTGGCACGGGGGTTGTCCTTTTCGAAGATGGCGGCCAGGTCGGTGAACGTAGACTTCAGCGATGCGGCGGCGAAGACGGTCAGGGTGCCGGAGAGTCCGGGCGTGCTGCCCGGCGCGGCGGTGGTTCCCGTCCCGGCGGCACCCCCGGAACAGGCGGCCAGGGACACCGTCAAAAGGAGGGCGGCCGCGGCGGCAGGCTTGCGGAAAATTCTTGTCACGGCTTGGCCCCTTGCGGAATCTCGATGATCACATTGGTGGACTTGACGACGGCGGTGGCCACGGAGCCCGGTTCCAGGCCGAGGTCGCGGACGGCCTCGCTGCTCATGAGGGACACCACCCGGAAGGGGCCGCATTGCAGTTCCACCTGGGCCATGACCAGGTCCTGGGTCACGTTGGTGACCAGGCCGACGAACCTGTTCCGGGCGGAACTGCCGACGCCGGTGGGGTCATCGGGCAGCTGTGAGGCCGACTTGGCCGCAGCGGCCAGTTCCACCCCGTCGATCACGATGCGGCCCTGCCCGTCCTTTTGGCCATGGAGGGTGCCGTTGTCCAGCCAGCGCCGGACGGTGTCGTCACTGACACCAAGGAACCGGGCGGCCTCGGAAACGCGGATAAGTGCCATCCTGCGAGTCTATATCCTCATTTGCGGAAAATATATGGCATTACGTTCGCATGTGCGTGCCTTTGCGTTCCCTGCCGGGGCGCCCTTACAAGGCGCCGAGCCTGTCCGAAAGTGCCATGTGCACCGGGTCCACCACGCGCGCCTCCGGGTGGCCGATGTGCCAGGCCATGATCTGCCGGGCGCCCTCGGAATATGGGATGCGGGCTCGGAAGCCCGGCACCAACCCCTTGATTTTCGAATTGTCGAAAATGACCGAATGGGACTTGTCGCCCAGCAGCCCGGGGCCCAGCTCCGGCGCCTGCGCGGCGATGGTGTCGCTGGCCACGTGCACCAGCCGCACGTCGTCGACACCGGCCGCCGCGGCCACGGTCCGGTACACGGCATCCCACGGCAGCACCTCGTCGGAGGTGATCGTGAAGCTCCCGCCCACCGCGGCGTCCAGCGCGAACAGCCCCACGAAGCCGACGGCGAAGTCGGCCGTGTGGGTCAGCGTCCACAGCGACGTCCCGTCCCCGTGGACCACCACCGGCAGCCCCGCCCGCATGCGGTGGACATCGGTCCAGCCAAAGAGCAGCGGCAGCCGCGTGGCGTCGTAGGTGTGCGACGGGCGCACCACGGCCACGGGAAAACCAAGTTCCCGGTACGCCGCCGTGAACACGTCCTCGCACGCAATCTTGTTTCGCGCATACTGCCAGAACGGGTTGCGCAGCGGCGTGGACTCCGTGATGGGCAGACTGGCGGGCGGCTTTTGGTAGGCCGATGCCGAGCTGATGAAAATATACTGCCGGCAACGCCCCGCAAACAGCTCCACGGCCGAGGCGGCCTGCGTGGCCGTGAACGTCAGGAAGTCGGCCACCACGTCAAAGGTCCGCCGGCCCAGGACGTGCCGCACGGCGCCGGGGTCCCGGACATCCGCCACGAGGTGCTCGACGCCGGCCGGAACGGGACGCCGGGCGCTGACCCCGCGATTGAGCACAGTCACGTTAAAACCCAGGGCCGCGGCACGGGCCACGGAGCCGGCGCTGATGACCCCCGAGCCGCCCAGGAACAGCACGCGCAGCCCGGCCGGGGGAGCGGTGCCCGACCCGGCCTTGGATTGGGCCAGCCACCGCAGCTCGTCGTTGAAGCCGCTCACCAGGCGTAGTCTTCCGGTGCCGTCTTCGGGCCGGGGAAGATCTCATCCAGGCGGGCCAGTGCGTCCCCATCCAAGGCGACGTCCAGGGCCCGCAGCCCGGCATCCAGCTGCGCGGACGTTCGCGGGCCGATGATCGGCGCCGTCACGGCCGGCTGGTGCAGCAGCCAGGCCAGCGCCACATCGGCCGGTGCATGGCCCAGCCCGGCGGCAAGGTCCTCAAACGCGCCAATGGCGTCGCGGTGTTCTTCCAGCGCCTTGGCGGCGCGGCCCCCGGTGCGGCGCACGCCGTCGTTCTCCTTGGCCAGGACGCCGCCCAGCAGGCCGCCGTGGAGGGGCGACCACGGGAGGATGCCAAGCCCGTAGTGCTGCGCAGCCGGGATGGCCTCCCGCTCAATGCTGCGCTCCATGAGGTTGTAGATGGACTGTTCGCTGACCAGGCCCATGACGGGGCGCCGGGCCGCCGCCTCCTGGGCGGCGGCGATGTGCCAGCCGGCAAAGTTGGAGCTGCCCGCATAGAGGATCTTGCCCTGCTGCACGGCCGTGTCGACGGCCTGCCAGATCTCGTCCCACGGCGTGTCCCGGTCCACGTGGTGGAACTGGTACAGGTCAACGTGGTCCGTCTGCAGCCGCTTCAGGCTCGCATCCAGGGCCATGCGGATGCTGCGTGCGGACAGCTTCCCGTCATTGGGCCAGTCGCCCATGGCGCCGTAGACCTTCGTGGCCAGTACCGTCCGTTCCCGGCGCCCGCCGCCCCGCGCCATCCAGCGCCCCACGATTTCCTCGGTCCAGCCCCGGTTCGCGGCGCCGCCGTAGACGTTCGCTGTGTCAAGGAAGTTCAGCCCGGCGTCGTGGGCCTGGTCCATGATGAGGTGGGCGTCGGCCTCCGCGGTGTGCGGACCGAAGTTCATGGTGCCCAGGCAGAGGCGGGAAACGGTCAGGCCGCTGCGGCCCAGATGCGTGTATTTCATGCCCATGGCACCATTGTGCCCCGGGGCGCCGGTGCAATCCACTGCCTGGCCGCAATGCAAGGGCCGCGACACAATGCCCGCGACTGCAATGCCCGCGACTGCAATGCCCGCGACGCAGTGCCCGCGACTGCAATGCCCGCGACACAGTGCCCGCGACTGCAATGCCCGCGACTGGCCCGGGCCTGCGTGGTGGGCTGCCTGCCCGCGGGGCGGGGCTTAGGCTGGAGGAAAACGCCGTCCGGGGCGGACGGCACGAAAGGAAAGAGTTGGACATGAGCGATTCGACCCCCAACAGCGCTGCAGTTCCGGTGCTGGCCCTGAACAACGGCGTGGAAATCCCGCAACTGGGCTTCGGCGTCTTCCAGATCCCGCCGGAGGAGACCCGCGTGGCCGTGGGGGAGGCCCTCGCCGCCGGCTACCGCCACATCGACACGGCCGCGGCCTACCGCAACGAGGCCGGCGTCGGGGCGGCGCTCGCCGAGTCCGGCATTCCGCGCGACGAGGTGTTTGTGACCACCAAGCTGCGCAACGGCGAGCAGGGCAGTCCGCGGGCGGCCTTCGAGGCCAGCCGGAAGGCCCTGGGCCTGGACGTCATTGACCTGTACCTCATCCACTGGCCGGTGCCGTCCCTCGGCTTGTACACGCAGGCTTGGAAGGAACTCGAGGCGCTGTATTCGGAAGGCCTGGTCCGTGCCATCGGCGTCTCCAACTTCCTGTCCGGGCACCTGGACACGCTGCTGGCCGGCGCCTCCGTGGTGCCCGCCGTGAACCAGATCGAGGCCCACCCGACGTTCCACCAGGCGGACTTGGCGGAGAAGTCGCGCAGCCATGGCATCGCCGTGGAGGCCTACAGCCCGCTGGGACAGGGCCGGGACCTGGCCAGCCCCGTGGTGACGGAACTGGCCGCGAAATACGCCGCGACGCCGGCCCAGGTGGTGCTCGCCTGGCATTTGGGGACCGGGAACATTGTGATTCCCAAGTCGGCCACGCCGGCGCGCATCCGCGAAAACCTCGCTGCCGCCGCCCTGACGCTCACGCCGGAGGAGCTGGCCCGGATCTCGGCGCTGGAAACCGGCGACCGCATTGGCGCGGACCCGGCCGTGGCGGCGTTCACGCAGATGTAGGACGGCGCCCCGCACCCCGCCACAGCTGTGCAGTGGGTGGTCAGAGCTTGTCGAAGTCTGCCTCGTCGACAGTGTCGGCGCCCGGGGTCCCCGCCGACTGCGAGATGGCCGGCTGCGCTGCCGCCGTGCCGCCGGACTTCAGTGCTGCCAGACGGGCTTCCACCTCGGTCTGCTCGCCCAGGTCCTCGAGGCTGTTGAACTGCGCGTCCAGGCTGGAGGCGGCGAGTTCGTTCTGGCCGCGCACCTTGGCTTCCTCGCGGCGGATCTTCTCCTCGAAGCGGCTGACCTCGCTGGTCGGGTCCATGATGTCGATGCTCTTGAGGGCATCGTGGACCTGGGTCTGTGCCTCCGCGGTCTTGGAACGGGCAATGAGTTCATTGCGCTTGCTGGAGAGCTCGCCGAGCTTGACATGCATCTGCTGCAGGCCCGTCTTGAGCTTCTCCACGACGTCGGTCTGGGCGGCAATGTTCGGCTGGGCGGACTTGGCTTCGTTTTCCGAGGAGATCTGGCGCTGCAGGGCCACCTTGGCCAGGTTGTCGAACTTTTGCGCGTCGGCGGGATTGCCGGCCGCCCGGAACTCGTCGGCCTTGCGGCTGGCGGCCAGTGCCTTTGAGCCCCAGTCCTGGGCCGCCTTGACGTCCTCGTTGTAGTCGTCCTCGAGCATGCGCAGGTTGCCGATGGTCTGTGCCACCGCGCCCTCAGCCTCGGTGATGTTCGCCTTGTAGTCGCGCACCATCTGGTCCAGCATCTTCTCCGGATCCTCGGCCTGGTCCAATAGTGAGTTGATGTTGGCCTTTGCCAACTGCGCAATCCGGCCGAAAATTGACTGCTTTGCCATTCTCTTCCCCTTATTTTTACTGTTGAACATCGTCCGTGCTTGTCTCTTTGTGCCTGATTTGCGGAACTTCCTGGTACCTCGTTTTGAGTCTAGGTGACCGTGGCGCGGCGCGCACGGCGTGGGGCGGGGAACTTGGCGGAGGGCAAAATCGGCGCCCTAGAAGTTGCCGCCGCTGCCGCCAAATCCGCCGCCGCCGCCCCCGCCAAATCCGCCGCCGCCGCCCCCGCCAAATCCGCCGCCGCCCCCGCCAAATCCGCCACCAAAGCCACCTCCGCCGAAGCCTCCTCCGAAGCCGCCGCCGCTGCCGAGCAGGCCGCCGATGATGCCGCCGAGGATGGCACCGCCCATGCCCGAGCCGCCGCGCCCTCCGTAGCCGCCGCCAAAGCCGCCGCCGCCAAACCTGTCCACGTCCTGCTGGGCGTACTGGATGGCCTGCTGGGCCAGGGATTGGGCCTGCTGGGCGTAGGTGAGCGCGTTGGCCGGGTCCTTGTCAGCAATCGCCATGGCGTACTCGAGGTTGCGTTGGGCCTCCGAGAGCCGGGTGCGCGCTTCCGTGCCCACGCCGCCGCGCCGGGCCGCAATGAAGTCCTGGGCCGCGGAGATGTGTGCCTGCGCCGCGGCAATGGTCTGCTGCAGGGATGCCTGCGCCCGCAGGGCCTGCTGCTGCTGGTCCCGGATGCCGGTGAGCAGTTCGTCCAGCTGGATGTGGGCGCCCTGCACGGCGCCCAGGAGTGCAACGGGATCGGTCCGCCCGGCCGCTCCCTGCGCCTTGGCATCCTGCAGGACCGACGCTGCCGCGGCCACGGTGGGCGCGAAGCGGGCAAATTCGGGGGAGTCGACCATGGACTTGGCCCGTTCCAGGTCGGTCAGCGCCTCCGGCAGTGCGGTGCCCAGCGTTGTGGCGGCGTCGTTGATGGCCTTCTCGGTCTTGCCGATGGCCGCCAGCAGGACGTTGCACTGCAGCAGCGCCTCCTCGGCGGCCTTGACGGACAGGGCGGCGTTCGCGGTGTCCGCGGCACCCAGCTTGGCGTCGGCGTCGTCCGCGGCCGTGTCCACGAAGGCCAGCCGCTCCCGCGCCTGCGCGACGTTGTCGCGCACCGTGGCAAGGGCTGAATCAGCGTATTTGCCGGCCAGCGCGGTGAGCGCCTGATCCGAGGAGGCCACGGCCGTGGCTGCCTGGGCCGCGTCGGCCTTGACCTTCGCCAGCACCTGCGGGGCCGTGCGTTCCAGCTCGCGCAGTTCGTCGAACGACGCCTTTTCCGCATCCAGCGCAGCATTTGCGTCTTCGCTGCGCTGGATGATCTCGCCCAGCCACCGGCGTTGTTCGTCAATCGTGTCCGGAATTTCGTCGTCGAGTTGCTGCTGCAGCTTGAAGGACTCGGTCAGGTGCTCCTTCGCCCGGGCCAGGGCGGCCTGGTAGGGCTTGACCGCCCCGTCCCCATACGACGCCTGGGCAAAGCCGATGTCGTGTTCGCTGTTCTTGATGGCGTCGTCCGCGGCAATCAACAGCGAACCGGCCTTGCTGCGCAGTTGCTCCACGGTCATCCCCGCGTTGGCGTCGAGGGGCTTGCCGTCGGGGCCGTAGCCCTGGGCGGTGGCGTCGGCGGCAGCCTTTTTGCGCCGGCTGCGGATGGCCAGCGCAGTTCCCGCACCGCCCAGTACGACGACGGCGCCCACGCCCAGCGCCACGTACCCGCCCGTGGGGTTGGGCACGTTGCCCGCGCCGCCGCCGGCGGCGTCGCCAAGGGCCGCGGCGGCGTCGATCGCGGCCTGTGCCCAGTTCCCGGCGGCCAGCTGGGGCTTGATGGCCTTGACCTGGATGTTCTGGTTCTTGGCGGCCGGAATCACGCCGGTGTCGGCCAGGAGTGCGTATTTCCTGTCCTTGACTGCGACGACCAGCAGGGCGTCGTTGGCGCCCAGCTGCTTGCTGTTTGCCACCTCGGTGCCCCAGGCATCGCCCGTCATGCCGTCGAATGAATTGACGTAGACCACAAAGAAGGTCAGGCCATGGTCCTTGGCCAGCTTGTCAATGGCGGAGCTGACGTCCGCCTTCCGGCCGCCCAGGACATGGGCGTCGTCCACAATGTAGCTGCCTGCCGGAATGGTCACGGGAGGCTCGGCCCTTAAGGTGCCGGCCTGCACGGCGCGGGCCGGCAGTCCATGGGACGGGGACGTGAGGGATGCCGCAGTGCCTGGCTGTAGCGCACCCTGGGTTCCGGCCTGGGCGATGGCTGCGGGGCACAGCATGAGGGCTGCGAATCCCAGCACCGCGAGGAGTCGGGAAAATGGCCTGGACCTTGAGAACATCGCTCACCTTCATGTGCGCTGGACGGGCAGGAGCATTGCTGGTGCTTCCTCAATGATTCTAGGCAGGAATTATCCACGGCGCCCGTGTCCGCACTGTGTGGACCCCGCGTCCAGGAGTCCCAACGGTGACCGGGCACGGACTCCACGACATAATGGAAGCTGGGAGCTCTTCACAGCTACCTTCCAGCGAACGTTCCCAAAGGCATCAGCCCTGCCGACCATGATGGATATCAATCAAGGGTTCATCACAAGATTTGTTGAATGAAGGGAAAGCTCATGAGCGAGAACATTGGCGGGGAAAGCAACCGAAACAGCGACGGCCCGGAGGCAGCCCGCCGGGAGCAGCCGGCCGTGGCGCCTTCGCTCGACACATCGGCACAGCAGGAACCGGCACAGCAGGAACCGGCACAGCAGGAACCGGCACAGCAGGAAAACAACAGCCCGACCGCGCCGATCCAGCGGCCCGTGCCGGAGACCACCCAACAGTGGCAGGCGCCCCAATCCGGCACGCCGCAGCAGCAGGAACCCCAGGCGGCCGCTGACGACGCCCGGCCGTACGGCGGGGCCGGCCACTCCTACCCGCAGCCCCCGGCGGCCGCGCCGTCGACGGGGCCCCAGTCCGGCCCCGACGTCCATGCCGCCCCCGCGTACGGCCGGCATGCCCCGCAGGATGCACAGCAGGGCCAACCGGCCTACGGACAGATGGCAGGCACCCCGGAACAACAGGCCGGTGCCGGCACGCACGCAGGTGCCGGATACCCGGCGTCGAACGCCTATCCGCACACGCTCGCCCCGGCGGTGAAGGCGCCCTCCAAGCAGCGCCGGAAGGTGGGCATGGGGCTGTTCGCGGCGAGCGTGGTGGCCGCGGCACTCATTGGCGGCGGCGTGGCGGCCGGGACGTCGTTCCTGGTGGCGGGCCAGAACTCGGGCGTCGTGGCGGCGTCCAACCAGCCGGCCGCGCCCCTGGTGGTCAACAACCCCACTTCGGTCAACGCCGTGTCGGCGGCCGCAGCCAAGGCCATGCCGTCCGTGGTGACCATTTCCGCCACCAGCGGCAACTCCGGCGGCACGGGATCCGGGATCGTCCTGGACACGGCGGGGCACATCCTGACCAACACCCACGTCGTGACGCTGGACGGCCAGGCGGCCCACGCCACGATCCAGGTGCAGACCAGCGACGGCAAGGTGTACGCGGCCAAGGTGGTCGGCACCGACCCGCTCTCCGACCTCGCCGTCGTGAAGATTGATGCCCCGAACCTGGTGCCGGCCACGCTGGGGGATTCAAACAAGATCAATGTCGGCGACACGGTCATCGCGATCGGTTCGCCGCTGGGCCTGGACGGCACAGTCACCGACGGCATCGTCTCGACGCTGAACCGGACCATCCAGGTGGCCTCCTCGGCCGTTCCGTCCACGCCCGGCGACGGATCCCCGCAGGGCCAGGACGGCGGGGGCAACGGCGGCTTCCAGTTCTCCCCTCCCGGGGGCGGGCAGAACAATGCGGCGGCCACCGGCTCCGTGAACCTGAATGTGATCCAGACCGACGCCGCCATCAACCCCGGCAACTCCGGTGGCGCGCTGGTCAACACCAACGGCCAGATCATTGGCGTCAATGTCGCCATTGCCTCCACCGGCAGTTCCTCGAGTTCCACCAGCCAGAGCGGGAACATCGGCGTGGGCTTCTCCATCCCGATCGACCACGCCAAGCGCGTCGCGCAGGAGATCATCGCGACGGGCAAGGCCACACACGGCCAGCTGGGCGTCGAAGTCAGCGGCACTTCCGCCCTCGGACAGAACAGCCAGTTCTCCTCCGGGGCCACGGTGGCCCGGGTGTCCTCCGGCAGCGCGGCGGCGAAGGCGGGCCTGCAAAAGGGCGATGTGATCACCCAGTTCGGCAACCGCACCATCTCCGACGCGTCGGGCCTGACGGCCGCGGTCCGTGAGCAGGCCGGAGGGGCCACCGTCAAGGTCACCTTCATCCGCAACGGCAAGACCATGCAGGCCGATGTCACCCTGGACACGCTGCAGGCCAGCAGCTGACCGGATCCGGGACCGCACACGCGGAAGGCGCCGGGACGCAATGTCCCGGCGCCTTCCGCGTGTGCGGGGCGCGGCAGCCGCGGCCGACGGACAATTTCGCCGTAGGTAAAGAAGCGACCCGGGAAATTCCGGCTCCGGACCGGTACGAACTAAGCTGTTGGGGACAGGCTTCAGGACAATCCGCCGCTTCCGGCCCAGCACTGGGAACGGGGCGGGAACGATGCGTCCCTGACACAAAGGACAGTAGTGGAAAACTCAGCACTGAACATTGTGGTACTGGTCAAATACGTGCCAGACACGCAATTTGACCGGCACCTCACAGGCGATGGCCACCGCATGGACCGCAACGAAAGCATCCTGAGCGAACTGGATGAATACGCGCTGGAGGCCGCCCTGGCGCTCACCGACGCCCGCGGCGGCGCGAAGGCAGGCAACAGGGTCACAGCCCTGACATTGGGCCCGGCCGCCGCAGCGGCAGCGGTCAAGAAATCCCTGCAGATCGGTGCCACCGAGGGCCTTCACGTCAGCGATGACGCCCTGGCCGGCTCCGACGCCTCCGCCACCTCGCTGGCGCTGGCCGCCGCCATCAAGTCCCTGGGCGCCGTGGACCTGGTCATCACCGGCATGGCCTCCACCGACGGCGAAACCTCGCTCGTCCCCGCGCAGCTGTCCGCCCGGCTGGGCCTGCCGCAGCTGACCTTCGCCTCATCGCTTCAGGTGGAGGGCAGCACCGTGACGGCCCGGCGGGACAGCGACGACTTCAGCGAGGAAATCCAGGCCGCCCTGCCCGTGCTGGTGTCCGTCACGGACCAGGCCAACGAGCCCCGCTACCCGAACTTCAAGGGCATCCTCGCGGCCAAGAAAAAGAAGGTCACCACCGTCACCCTCGCCGAGCTGGGGCTGGCCGCGGACGCCGTCGGGCCCGCAGGGTCGCTGACCCGCGTGGATGCCGCCGCCGAACGCCCGGCCCGCACGGCCGGCACCATCATCACCGACTCGGGCGAGGCAGGCATTGCCCTGGCCGACTTCCTGGCCGCGCAGAAACTCATCTAAGGATTCGCACATGGGAACCATTGTTGTTTTTATCGACCAGGTCGACACTCCCGGCCGGCTGCACCCCACCGCCCTCCAGCTGCTGACGCTGGCCCGTGCCGCGGGCGAGCCCGTAGCCGTGGTGGCCGGGCCCGTCGGCGCCGAACTGGCCGCGGAGCTCGGTGCCTACGGTGTTGCCCGCATCCTCCACTCCACGCAGGCCGAGCTCGCCGACTACCTTGTGGCGCCCAAGGCGGACCTGGTGGCGCAGGCCGCTGCCTCGGTGTCCGCCACGGCGGTGCTGCTGGACAACGGTCCCCAGGGCAAGGAAATCGCCGCGCGTGTGGGTGTGGCCCTCAACGCCGGCGTCGTCACCGACGCCGTGGCCGTCGAGGCAGTTGACGGCGCGCTCGTGGCGCAAAAGTCCGTCCTGGCGGGGTCCTACACCGTGGCGGCGCGGGCCACCTCCGCCGTTGCCGTCATCACGGTCAAGTCCCACAGCGTGGAGGCCGCCCCGGCTGCGGCAGCCGCTGCGCCCGCCGTCGAGAGCGTTGAGGTGGCCTTCGCCCCGGCCAGCCTGGGTGCCAGGGTTGTCCAGCGCACCCCCCGGGCCGCTTCGGGCCGGCCGGAGCTGGAGGACGCGCGGATCGTGGTGGCGGGCGGTCGCGGCGTGGACGGCGATTTTGGCCCGGTGGAGGAACTGGCCGACGTGCTCGGTGCGGCCGTGGGCGCGTCCCGCGCTGCAACGGACGCCGGCTGGATTGCGCACACCGCGCAGGTGGGCCAGACCGGCAAGAAGGTCTCCCCGCAGCTGTATGTTTCCGTGGGCATCTCCGGCGCCATCCAGCAAAAGGCCGGCATGCAGACGTCCAAGGTCATCGTGGCCGTGAACAAGGACCCGGAATCGCCGATCTTTGAAATCGCCGACTTTGGCATTGTGGGCGACTTGTTCAAGGTGCTGCCGCAGGCGGTGGAGGAGATCAAGCGCCGCCGGGCGTAGCCAGAGAGGTCCCGGCAGGCCCGAACAGCGGGCCTGCCGGGAGCTTTCGCCGGCCGCTTCCGCTAGAAGCCGGCCACACCGTTCGGGGTGCCCAGACCGGTGGGACCGTCCCAGGCCGTCCCCGCGGTGCACCACTGCGCCGTCGGGCACGGGCCGTTTGAGCCGGACGTGACGTCGAACAGGCTGCCGGCGTGGCCATACGGGATGGCGTTGGCGTAGCTGCCGGTCGCGGCGGAGCCGGTGTTGCCGCTCAGGGCGTACACCGAGGCGATAATCGGCGAGGCCTCGCTGGTCCCGCCGAACTGGCCCCAGGTCGAGGACGAGCTTGAGGTCGGGTAGTAGACGGCGAGCCCGCCGACGTTGGGGTCGGAGGCGGCGGAGACGTCGTTCATGGCCCGTCCTGCGCAGCCCGTGTTCGACGACGATGCCGCGGGCAGGGCCGCGTTGAGGCCGGAACAGCCCGAGCCGGTCCCGCTCCACACCGACTCGCTCCAGCCGCGCGTGTTGGACGCGGGCGCGAGGGACGTGCCGCCCACGGCGACCACGTAGCGTGAGGACGCCGGATAGGACGCGCCCTGGTAGCCGTTGTCGCCGGCACTGGCCGTGACCGCGATGCCCGGGAAGTTGTAGTACTGCCCGTAGCTTGAGTCGGACGCGTCGGAGCCGCCGTAACTGTTGGAGATGGCGACGACGCCGGGCATCTTCGCCGCCGTCTGGACGGCCGTGCCGAGGTTGGCAAAGGAGGCGGTGCTGGCCTGCAGGACCGTGATCCTGCAGTCGGGGCAGGCGGCCGAGACGGCGTCGACGTCGAGCGCCTGTTCCTGCGCCCAGCCGGTGTTCATGCGCGGCAGTTTGCTCCCGCCCGTCTGGTTGACGATGCGCAGGCACCCATTGGCCGTGGTGCACGGGGGCAGGCCGAACTGTGAGCGGTAGACGCCAAGGTCACGCTCAAGGTTCGGGTAGCCGTAGGCGTCCACAATGGCCACGGTGCGCCCGCCGGAAGCGAGGCCCGTGAGGTTGTACGCGCTCTTGAGCTGGGTCGGGGTGAGGGCCGTGGACGGCGGGGCGCCGGCGTTGGTGACGGGCCGGCCGGCGGGATCTGCCGCCTGGCGGGCGGTGCACGCGGCGTCGCCATGCCGGGGCGTCGCGCAAACCTGGATGGAGCGGTGCGACGGCGCGGCCTGTGCCGGCGCGGACCCTGCAACGAGGGCTGCCAGCACGAGCAGGCCGGAGCCTGCCAGGGCGAGGATTCTTTTCATCGATGAAAACTCCTTCGGGAACGATCGCCGCCCGCTTGACAGGTCTTGTCAAGCAGACCGTCATTTACGGTCAATGCGATCTCGTCGGAGACTTTCAGAATGGCGCCGCCCCGGCAAGGGGCAGTGGGAAATTGCCAGGATATTCCCAGCTTCCAGCTGGCTACGCCGGGACCGAGCCGATTCCGATCAGCGCGTCGGAATTCATCTCAACCCGCGGACCCACGGACTGGATGAAGTCCTTGCGCACGCGTGCGATGGCCTCGGGGTCGCGGGGGAGCAGGGTGCGCCAGCCGCTGCCCATGACCAGGTTCCACGCCATGTCGTCGTCCACGGACAGGGTGAGCGGGTGGGTGGACACGGCAACGTCCTGGAGTCCGCGGGCCGTGAGCCAGTCGGCCAGCGACCGGGCCGAAGCGATCTTCGCCATGTTCTGGTTCGCCACCGGCACCACCCCGGCCAGCCGGGGGCGTTCCTTGATGGCAGCGTCCAGGATGCGGCCGGCGAAGGGTTCCAGTGCCCCCTCCACCCAGGTGCTGGTGACGAAACGTCCGCCCGGGCGCAGCATGGAGGCGAGGTGTTCCACGCCGGCTTCCATGTCGGCGAAGAAAAACATGCTGTAGGAGCACAGCACGGCGTCAAAGGTGCGGTGGCCGCGCCATTGGGTGACATCGGCCTCGGTCAGCGTCGTGTTCAGGATGCCCCGCTCGGCGAGGTTGGCCGCGGCGATCCGCAACAGCCCGGTGGAGAGGTCGACGCCGTCGACCGTCCCCTGGGGGCCCACGGCCAGGGCGGCCGGCAGCGTGGCGGCACCGGTGCCGCAGCAGGCGTCGAGCACCTTTTCGCCGGGCTGGAGCACGGCGGCCGCGGCCACGTCGCGGCCCATGGGATCCCAGAGCTTGTCCGCCCACAGTTCAAATTGCAGGGCGCCGTCGGTGAAAGCCAGGCCGGGATCGCGAGCGGACATGCATGCCTCCAGTGGGGGTGGTGGGTTGTAAACGGTGGCCGGGCGGTGGCGGTTAGAGCCGGGCCCCGGAAAAGCCGTTTTGGCGCCAGGCCTCGTAGACGGCGATTGAGGCCGAGTTGGCCAGGTTGAGCGACCTCAGGGACGGGAGCATGGGCAGCCGGACACGGCTGGTCACGTGGGCATCATGCTTGACGTCCTCCGGCAGGCCCACGGATTCGCGGCCGAACATGAGCACGTCCCCGGGCCGGTAGGCAATGTCCGTGTAGCTGGTCTCCCCGTCCGAGGTGAAGGCAAAGACGCGTTCCGGTGCGAGGGCCTCCCATGCCGCCTCGAGCGTGGCGTGGACGGTGACCACGGCAAGGTCGTGGTAGTCCAGCCCGGCACGGCGCAGCTTTGCGTCCCCGAAGTCAAAGCCGAGCGGCTCCACGAGGTGCAGTTCGGCCCCGGTGATGGCGGCCAGGCGGATGGCGTTGCCGGTGTTGCCGGGGATTTCGGGGGTGACAAAGAGGATTCGAAACACCGTTTCAGCTTACCGTGTCAATACATGCCGCCCAGCAGGCGCCCCAGCACCTGCAGGTCCACCACGTTGGGCAGGGGGCCCGAGGCCAGGAAGTGCTTGACTTCCCGGACAAAGCGGGCGGCGTTGGCCACGTTGAGCGTGCTGGAGCCGTCCGGTTCGGTGCCGCGGGCGTAGTCGATGACCGGCTCGAAGAGGTTGCCGGTGCTGCTGTGGACGCAGACCCATGCCGTCACGTTGCATTCGGGAAAGAGCTCCTGCAGCCGGCGGGAGGCCGGCACCAGCAGCGGCGGGGCGGCCGCCTTGCTGCCGTGCACCAGCATGCTGCCGTCCCAGCGGAACGCGCCGTTGGGCACCAGCATGGAACCGATCACGGCGATCCGGTAGCCGGAGACCAGGATGTGGTCGATGTAGCCGCTGTTGGCGGGGGCTGCCAGGCCGTTGATGAGGCGGGCTGCGGGAATGCCCGGCAGTACCTGCTGCATGATGAGCTGGGCGGTGCGGGCCTCGCGCGCCAGGCGCGAGGCAGCACCGAAAACGCCACGCTTCCGGGGCGCGCCATGGACGGGCTGGGCGGCCGTGGCCCGCGGCAGGATGGGCACTTCCCCGGCGTCGGGCGATTCATAGGCGGGTACATAGGCGGCCGGATCGCCGGCGGTGTTCCGGGCGGGCTGCGGCCGCCGGGTGGAAAACGTGCCGTTGAAGCCTGTGCCAGGGAAGCCGCCGGGCCGCCCCGTACCGGAGGCCTGCCCGGCCGCGCGCCCTGCCGTGCCGTAGCCCGTGCCGTATCCGGGAGCGGAGCCGTTGCGGGCCGTTGGCGCGTAGGACCTGTCGTAACGCAACCGCTGCTCCGGGTTGCCAAGCACCTCGTACGCGGCCGTGACCTTACGGAACAGGGCCGGATCGCCGCCGTGGTCGGGGTGTGAAAGCCGCGCCGCCTTGCGGTAGGCGATCTTGATTTCCCGATCCGTCGCGGTGCTGGGCACACCAAGGACTTGGTAGTGCGTGAGGAACTTTTCGCTCACTGGGGGCCTTTCGCCTGCAGGGTCGAATCAGCTCCCAGTCTAGTGGGGCACCCTGACAGCAAGCCCGGTGCCCGGGCAGGGTGCCGCAGCCGGAACCGTCGGCGGGTCGGTAAGGTGGTGTCCGTGAAAATTGTGGGGGTGGCCGCTCCGGCCCGGGTCCGGTTCCTGGCTGCCGTGGCGTCCGCAGCAGGGGCCCTGGCGCTGGGCGGGTGCACCATTGCGGTTCCGGTCCCGGGGCCCACAGCCACCGTGGCGCCGCCGTCGACCTTTGCCGCGCCCACCATCCAGGCCGGCCACGATGCCGCGGCCGTGGCGGCCAAAAACATGACCTTCCCGGCCGGCACCACGCTCTCGCGCAACGTCCCCGTCGGCTACAACGACATCCTGGGCCAGGGCGGCTACTCCGGATCCGGCGCCCCGGCGCCGCCGGAATGGAAGCTGCTGAAGAACAATGTGGCCGGGCAGACGCTGTACTCCAACACGGCAGGGTGCCAGCTGGCGTACTGGGCCACGTCGAACCAGGGGCCCCTCATCACCCCGGGCGACGATCTTGCCTCCACCCGGAAATTGATGGCGTACCTGATCCCGTCCGTCGTGCCCGAATCCCTCAAACCGGCCGAGCTGCCGTGGTCCGCGGAGGCCGGAAAGGGAAATCGGACCATTTCCTTCCTGTCGTACGGCACGAAGGCGTCCAAGGGTGTGCCCGCCAGCACCGTCTGGGGGCGCCTGCTGGGTACGGCCGGCACGGGCCTGGTGGTCTCGCTGGCCTGCCCCACCGATGCGCTGCTGGCCTCGACCACGCCGCGGGTCATGGACAAGCTCTCAGTGGCCCCGCCCGCCAACTGACCCCACCCGCAACTGTCCAACTGGGTCGCAGTTGTTGCGATGGCAACCGGTTGTTTCGGGCCGGAAGCTGCAACAACTGCGACCTAGTTGAGGGGGCGGAGGTAGCGCAGGAACAGCATGGAGCCGGACTTGAGGATGTGTGCCAGCTCCAGCCCCTGCGGCGACACGGCCGGGGTGCCTGGCAGCACGTCCGCGATGCGCTTGGCCAGGCCGCCCACCAGCAGCGGCGACACCGTGACGGAGAGTTCGTCCACCTGCCCTGCAGCGTGGAACGTGCCCAGCAGGGTCGGTCCGCCCTCGGAATGAATGCGGTGCAGCCCCCTGCGGCCCAGCTCCGCAACCAGGGTGCCAACGTCCAGCGTCCGCTCGCCGGCCAGCACGACGTCGGCCATCCGGCCAAGTGCCTCCCTGCGGTCCGCGGGGGCCGAGGCCAGGGTGACCACCAACGGACGGACGGGCGCGTTGGTGAACACCTCCAGGGCGGGGTCCAGGTTCAGGCTGCCGGAGACGACCGCCAGCGGCGGGCGTTCGGGCAGGCCGTGGCCCAGGCGCCACTGCCGGGCCTCCGCGCTGAGCAGTTCACCGCCGTAGCCTTCGGTCCGGACGGTCTGGGCGCCCACCAGGATCACGTCCGCCGTGCGGCGCATCAACTGGAACAAGTGCTGGTCGTCGGGATTGCCGAGCTTGCCGGAGCGGCCCTCCACCGTGGCTGCGCCGTCAACGCTGGCCACGAAGTTGAAGCTGACCCGGCTGCGCCCGGATGGAACGGCGGACGCCTCCCGCAGCAGTTCCGCATCGAGTGCCCCGCCGGAAAGGGCGGGCGAGGCAGGGAAGATCCGCTCAATCATGGGGATCCTTCGGGTGGGCGGGCCGGTTGACGTCGCCCATGTTGTGCAACAGGTAGGCGGGCTGTCGCCAGCCAAGCACGGCCTCGGCCATGCGGATGGCGGAGGCCGCCGATCCGACATTGTGCATGCGCAGGATGCGGGCGCCGCCCAGGATGGCGATGACGCCCGAGGCCAGCGAGCCTTCCAGCCGGTCGGCCTTGTCCTGGTTGAGGGTCTCGCCGATGAAGTCCTTGTTGGAGACGGCCGCAAGTGCCGGGAACCCCAGCTCCGCGATCTCGTTGAAGCGGCGCGTGAGCTCCAAGGTGTGGAGCGTGTTCTTGTTGAGGTCGTGCCCGGGGTCGATGATGATCTTCTCGGCCGGGACGCCGAGGGAGAGTGCCAGCTCCACCTTTGAGCGCAGGAATGCCGCCACCTCGGTGACCACGTCATCATAGCTGGGGCGGGGGTGAACCGTGCGCGGCCGGGCCAGTGAATGCGTGATGACCAGGTGGGCGCCCGCCTCCGCAACCACGGAGGCCAGCTCCGGATTGGCCAGGCCGGTGGTGTCGTTGATGACGTGGGCCCCGGCGGCAATGCTGCGGGCGGCCACCTCCGGCAGGAAGGTGTCCACGGAGATGATCACGTCGCTGGCCGCGGAGACGGCCTCCACCACCGGAACCACCCGGTCGCCCTCTTCCCGGGCGCCCAGCGCCGGCCCCGGCGCAAAGGGGACACCGCCGATGTCAACCCAGTCGGCGCCGTCGTCCACGGCCTTCAGGGATGCCGCCACGGCCGCATCCAGGGCGAAGGTGGCCCCGCCGTCGTAAAAGGAATCCGGGGTCCGGTTCACGATGGCCATGAGGGCCACGTGCCGGCTGAAGTCCAGGGTGCGGGAGCCGAAGCGGCGCACGGGGTGGCGCAGCGGCGGGGTGTAAAACGGCGCCGCCGTCCCGGAGCCCGGGGCGGTGGCGGTGGTTTCGGCAGGCGGCCTGAGAGTTGTCATCCCCTCCATCAAATATCCCCCAGCGGCGTTTGCGGGTCAGCCAGCTTCGCCGTGTCGACCGTGCGCTGCGAGCTGATGAGGTCCTTGATGGCGTCCTGGACGTCCCAGATGTTCACGTTCATGCCCGCCACGACGCGGCCCTCCAGCACCCAGAAGGCGATGAATTCACGCTTTTCCAGGCTGCCGCGGACCACCAGTTCGGCGTCCTTGGTGAGCGCGCCGAAGCCGGAGTACTCCATGCCGAGGTCGAACTGGTCGGTGTAGAAGTAGGGGATGTCATCGAGCACGTCGTCCTTGCCCAGCATGGTCCTGGCGGCCACCTTGCCGCTGGCAATGGCGTTGGCCCAGTGTTCGGAGCGGGCGTAGGCTCCGGTCACGGGGTGCAGGGCGTTGGCGACGTCCCCGGCGGCAAGGATGTCCGGGTCGGAGGTCTGCAGGCTGGCCGAGACCTGGATGCCGTTGCTGATGGTGAGCCCGGCATCCTTGGCCAGGCCGGTGTTGGGAACCACGCCGACGGCGACAATGACCAGGTCGGCCGGCAGCACCTCCCCGGTGGTGGTCAGCACGGAGGTGACCTTCCCGCCGGTGCCCTGGATTTCCTTGGCACTGGAGGGCAGCACAAACTTCACTCCCGCCTCCTCATGCCGGGAGGCGAACACCCGACCCAGTTCGTTGCCGATGGCCACGGACAGCGGTACGTCCTCCAGGCCCAGCAGGGTCACCTTGTTGCCCAGTTCCGTGGCGGTGGCGGCGATTTCCATGCCGATCCAGCCGGAACCAATCATGACCAGGTTGTGCCCGCCGGCGGAGAGCAGTGCCTTCATGGCCACGCTGTCGGCCTTGGTGCGGAAGTAGTGCACGCCGTCGAGGTCGACGCCGGGGAAGGGGATGACGCGCGGCGTGGCGCCGGTGGCGAGCAGGAGCTTGACGTAGGGCAGCACGGTGCCGTCGGCCAGGGTGGCGGTGTGTCCGGCGGGGTCGACGGCGGTGGCTGCGGTCCCTTCCAGGACCGTCACGTTGTTTTCGGGGTACCAGTTGGCGGGGTAGGGCAGGAGGGCGTCCTCACCTTCCTTGCCGGCCAAAAATCCTTTTGACAGCGGCGGGCGCTGGTACGGGGTTTCCTGCTCGTCGGCCACAATGGTGACCGGTCCCGTCCAGCCTTCCTCACGCAGGGTGTGGGCGGCGGTGGCGCCGGTGAGGCCGCCGCCGATGATGACCATGCCGGCGTCCTGGGCTGCGGGACTGCTTGATTCACTCATGGGACAAAACTCTTTTCCGTGGAAGTGGATTTGTGTGAAGCAAAAAGGTGCGGGGCCGCCCTACTGGGGGAACTGGCTGCGCAGGGGACCGGCGTCGGCCAGCCCGCCCGTAAAGACGGAGGTGCGGGTCAGGGTGCCGGCCGTATGGACGCCGCGCAGGGACATGCACATGTGCTCGGCCTCCAAAACGACTCCGACGCCCCGCGGGGACAGCGTCTCTTCCAACCAGTCTGCCACTTGTTGGGTCAGGCGTTCCTGGACCTGGAGGTCCCGGGCAAACAATTCCACGCCGCGGGCCAGCTTGGAGAGGCCAAACAGGCGCTCGCCGGGCAGATAGCCCACGTGGGCCACGCCGCGGAAGGGCAGCAGGTGGTGCTGGCACAGCGAATGGAACGGAATGTCCTTCACGATCACCAGGCCCGCATAGCCCTCGTCGTTGGGGAAGGTGGTCCAGTTCGTTTCGCGCGGCGTGAGCATTTCCGCATAGGCGGCCGCCACCCGGCGCGGGGTGTCCAGCAGGTGGGGGTCGCTGGCGTCCCGGCCCAGCGCGCGCAGGAAGTCGGCAATGGCCGCCTGCGCCGCCGGCAGGTCCACCGGTGCCGGGCGGCCCAGCGCGGCATCGTCCAGCGCCGGGTCATCGAAGGCGAGGAGGTCCGGGAGGGCGGCACTTGAGATCGACATGTGCTCTTCCTTTCTAAAGCTTGTATTCTTGACTTTAGAAGCGCAGACTCAAAGCGTCAAGCAGGAATGAAACAAAGCAACTTTCCCGTCCCTCCAACACTGAAGGCAAGCAGTCATGAACCCAACCCGGCAGCACGCGTCCCTGAGTGAGGCGGAGCGGCTCAACGCCGTGGCGTCCCTGGGCGATCCCGTCCGCAAAAGGCTGTTCGAGCTGCTCCGCGAAAGCCCGCACGCCCTCAGCCGGGACGACTGTGCGCAGGCGCTGGGACTGCCCAAGAGCACCATCAGGGCCCAGCTGGACCGGCTGGCGGCGGACGGCCTGCTGCTGGTGGAGTTCCGCAAGGTGGGGGAGCGGACGGGGCCCGGCTCCGGGCGCCCCACCAAGCTGTACACCGTGGCCGTGGGGGAGGTGGCGGCCTCCGTCCCCGCCCGCCACTACGACCTCGCCGCCGAACTGCTCGCAGCGGCGGTCCAGCGCTCCATCGACTCCTCCGAGGATGTGGGGGACGCGCTGGCCCAGGTGGCGTTCGAGGCCGGGAAGCGGCTGGGCGCCGGGGCCGGCACCATCCACAACCTGCTGGCCGACACCGGCTACGATCCCCGGCCCGACGGCCAGGGTGGCACCATCATGGCGAACTGCCCGTTCCACAGGCTGTCCCGGGAGCACACCGGCGTGGTGTGCCAGCTCAACGGCTCGCTGCTCAACGGCGTCCTGGAGGGGTGTGCCGACGCGAACCACAGCATAGAACCGGACGCAGAGCTGTCCCACTGCTGCGCCAGGATCGTGGCCCGGGGCGCTTAAGGCCCGCGCGCTTAAGGACCGAGCGCTTAAGGCCCGCGGGGTGGTTGTTGCCGAAGGCGGTCCAGGACGGTCCTAGAGGACGGCCTGCAGGGCGTCGATGATGCCTTCGCCGTAGTAGCTGTTGTTGCGCAGCGTGCCCGTGCAGGCGGATCCGGCCGGTGTCGCTGAGGGCATGCAGAGGTGGTCCTGCGCCTGCTTGCGCAGTTGCGAAACCAGCTGGTTCGGTTTCCAGCCGGGGTGTTCGGACTTCATCAGCGCGAGCACGCCCGCGACGTGGGGCGAGGCCATGGAGGTGCCGCTGAGCAGGCCGTAGCTGTTGTTCGGCAGGGTGGAGAGGATCCGTGATCCGGGTGCCGCCACGTCAATGACGTTCAGCCCGCGGTTGGAGAAGGATGAGAGCTTGCCGGCCTGGTCGGTGGAGGCCACGGTGACCACCCCGTCCAGCTCGGTGGGCATGTCCTTGCACCCGTTGTTGATCTGGCGCTGGATGCCGGCGGCGTCGTTCGGGCTGACGTTGTCGGTGGTCTTGTTGGCCAGGTCGTAGGAGGCATTGCCGGCGGCTGCCGCATGCACCGTGCCCTGGTCCGTGGACCAGTCCACAGCGCGTTCCACGGCTACGCGCACGGCCAGTTGGTCGGGCTGGTCGCCACACCAGAACTGCACCGGGTCAATGTAGTAGCTGTTGTTGGTGACGTCCATGCCCTTCAGGCCGGCCCACATGAAGCCGCAGATGGCGTATTCGGGATAGATGGAGCCGGCGTCGTTGACCACCTTGACGGAGGCCATGCGCACGTTGGGTGCCACGCCCACGATGCCCACGCCGTTGCGGGCGGCGCCGATGATGCCCGCCACATGGGTCCCGTGGTAGGAGGTGGTGGGGTTCCAGCCCGTCGGCGAAGTGTCCGGACGCCCGGCATTGGTGCAGTTCACGGAGTTGGCCACGTCGATGTTGGCCTTGAGGTCCGGGTGGTCCGGGTCGATCCCGCTGTCCAGGACCCCGACCAGGACGTCGCGTGAACCGTCGGTGAGCTGGTGGGCCTGGTCCGCCTTCACCTGCGCCAGGTTCCACTGCTCGCCTTCCCTCGGGTCCAGGGCCGCGCCGTCGAACGTTGCGTCGCCGTACAGCAGGCCGGCGTTGGCCAGCTGCCTGCTGCGCAGCTGAGGCGCTGGCTGCGGGGCCTGCTGCCAGGGGGTGGCAATGCCCTCCGGTGTGCCCTCCGCGACCGTGATGGTGCGGGTTGCGCCGACGGATTCCACCGAGGAATTCCCGTACTTGAGGACGTCGGTGCGGAAGCCGGCGAGCTCGGACTGGGCAACCACGACGCCGATCTCCGGCCACTCCTGGACCGCGACGCCGCCGGCGGCCTCCACCGCCTGCACGGCCTCCCTGGCCTTGTTGGCGTTCGCAGCCTTGGCATTGACCACATAGCTCATGAGCTGGCCGTCGGCCGCAGGAAAGGCAATGGGCGTGGACTGCGGATTCGCCGGCGCCGCCAGGGCGCTGCCGCTGAGCAGGGTGGAAGCGGACACCGCAACGGCGCATGCGGCGGCCGCCGTCGTTCGACGGAAAAGTGCTGTCTTCATGGATTTAATCCCCCAAGGATTGTTGTGTGATGCGAGACACCAGCGATCCTGCCATCAGTCGCACGGATTGACAAGATTGACAAAAGCCGCCTGCTGTTGACGTCGTGCGGAGGGTTCCGATCAGTGCATGGCTGCCGGATGCCGTAGAATTGAGCGGTGCCCGTGTATCTAGACCACGCGGCGACCACGCCCATTTCGGCCCCGGCCCTCGCCGCACTCACCAACACCATCAGCCGCAGCGGCAACCCGTCCTCGCTGCACGGCGCAGGCCGCCGCGCCCGCGCCACGGTGGAGGCGTCCCGCGAAACCATAGCCCGGGCCGCCGGAGCCCACCCCACCGAAGTCATCTTCACCTCCGGCGGCACCGAGGCGGACAACCTGGCTGTCAAGGGGCTGTTCTGGTCCCGCCGCGACGCCGACCCCCGCCGCACGCGGATCCTGGTCTCCACGGTTGAACACGCCGCTGTCCAGGACACCGTCGAGTGGCTGGAAAGGAGCGAGGGCGCGGAAGCGGTGTGGCTGCCCGTTGACGAGACCGGGACCCTGGACCTGGCCGCGCTAAAAAGGGAACTGGACGACGGCGGCGCGGACTCCGTGGCGCTGGTCACCTGCATGTGGGCCAACAACGAGGTGGGCACCATCCAGCCCATTGCCGGCGTCGTTGCGCTCGCCGCAGCACACGGCATCCCCGTCCACTCGGACGCCGTGCAGGCCTTCGGCGCCGTGCCGCTGAACTTCAAGGACTCCGGGCTGGCCGCGGTGTCCATCAGCGGGCACAAGATCGGCGGGCCGGTGGGCGTCGGCGCGCTGCTGCTGGGCCGCGACGTGACGCTGACGCCCGTCCAGCACGGCGGCGGCCAGGAGCGCAGCGTCCGCTCCGGCACGCTGGACTCCGCGGGCATCGCGGCCTTTGCCGCCGCCGCACAGGACGTCACCGCGAACCTGGCCGCGGAAAGCGCCCGGATCGCGGGGCTGCGGGATGCGCTCATTGCCGCCGTCCGCGAGCTGGTCCCGGAGGCGGTGCTGCGCGGCACGGACCCGGCCGCCAGGCCGGCCGGCCGGCTGCCAGGCAACGCCCACTTCACCTTCCCGGGCTGCGAGGGCGATTCGCTGCTGTTCCTGCTGGACATGGCGGGCATCGAATCCTCCACCGGTTCGGCCTGCACGGCCGGCGTGCCCCGCCCGTCCCATGTATTGCTGGCCATGGGCCTGGACGAGGACACCGCACGTGGCGCACAACGCTTCAGCCTGGGGCATACATCGACCCCCGCGGACGTTGACGCCTTTGTGGCGGCCCTGCCGCAGGCCTACGCGCGCGCAAAACAGGCGGGCATGGCCGGCCACCAGTCGTCCATCCAAACGGCGAGCACGCACCGCTGACCGGGGAAAACCGCTGATGGAGCTTGTCGAGACCAAGGCTGCCGAGACCAAGGTCAGCGCACCATAGAGCAACAACCTGCAAGTGAAAGGCACGTAATGCGAGTATTGGCCGCCATGAGCGGCGGGGTGGATTCCGCCGTCGCCGCCGCCCGCGCCGTTGAGGCGGGGCACGACGTCGTCGGCGTCCACCTGGCACTCTCCCGGATGCCGGGCACCCTGCGCACCGGCAGCCGCGGCTGCTGCACCGTGGAGGACTCCAACGACGCCTGGCGCGCCTGCGACCTGCTCGGCATCCCGTACTACGTGTGGGACTTCTCCGAGCGGTTCAAGGAGGATGTGGTCCAGGACTTCATTGACGAATACGCCGCCGGACGCACACCCAACCCGTGCATGCGCTGCAACGAGCGCATCAAGTTCGCCGCCCTGCTGGAAAAGGCCATCGCGCTGGGCTTCGACGCGGTCTGCACCGGCCACTACGCCAAGGTCATCACCGACGCCGACGGCAACCCGGAACTGCACCGCGCCGCAGACTGGGCCAAGGACCAGAGCTACGTGCTCGGCGTGCTGACCCACGAGCAGCTGCGACACTCCATGTTCCCGCTCGCGGACACCCCGTCCAAGGCCGAGGTCCGTGCCGAGGCCGAACGCCGCGGCCTGTCCGTGGCCAAGAAGCCGGACAGCCACGACATCTGCTTCATTTCCGACGGCGACACCGCCGGCTGGCTGGCCGAGAAGATCCAGATGACCCCGGGGGACATCGTCGACGAAACCGGCACCAAGGTGGGCGGCCACGACGGCGCCAACCGGTTCACGGTGGGCCAGCGCCGCGGCCTGAAGCTGGGTACGCCTGCTGCCGACGGCAAGCCGCGCTTTGTGCTGGAGATCCGGCCCAAGGAAAACAAGGTCGTGGTGGGCCCCCACGCGCTGCTGGCCATCGACGAACTCAAGGGCATCAAGGTCTCCTGGGCCGGGCTGCCCATCGCCGAGGTTGCCACCGGCGGGGAGTTCGACTGCCACGCCCAGGTGCGCGCGCACGGGGACCCCGTGCCGGCCCGCGCCTTCGTCACCGAGGTGGCGGACGACGCCGGCACCCGCCAGGCGCTGACCGTCACCCTGCGCGAGCCGCTGCGCGGCGTGGCGCCCGGCCAGACCGTGGTCCTGTACCAGGGCACCCGCGTTTTGGGCCAGGCCACCATCGACTCGGCCCGCTCGCTGGCGCGCCCCGAGCTGCCGTAGCCGCACGCCAAACTGCAAGCTGGCGTAAACTTCCGTACAAGGTGACTTTGATCACGGAAGGTAGCCATCATGCCCCCGCATTTAATACCGAACCCGCTCCAACTGCTCGAACGGGCCCTGGACCAGTGCGGCGAGGTGATCCAGGCGATTTCCGCCGGCCAGGCGGTCTGGCCAACCCCATGCACCGAATGGACCGTGCAGGACCTCCTGCACCACCTGGTGGTCCAGGACCTGCACAACTACACCGTGATGGCCCGGGGCAACAACATTGACCCGCTGGCCGCCACTGCCACCGTCGGTGCCGACTGGTCCACCCGCTTTGCGGACGGCGCCGCGATGCTCATGCGTGCCTGGGCGGTGGCCGACCTCAGCACCCAGGTGGCCCTGCCCGGTGGCGGAGAGGCGCCGCTGCGCAGCCGGATCGGCCTGCAGATTGCCGAGTTCACGGTGCATTCCTGGGACCTTGCCAAGGCCACCGGCGTGCACGTCACGCTGGATCCGGCGCTGGCCGACCAGTCGCTGGCCTGGTCGCAGCGGGTGATGAAAACCGACTACCGCGGCCCGGACAAGGCGTTTGGCCACGAGGTGCGCGTGCCGCTGAATGCCGACAAATATGCGCGCCTGGCCGGCTGGTTTGGCCGGGACCCGCAGTTCGTGCCGGGGCCCCGGGCCGAGTCGCTTAAGTAACCGTCTGGTTGCAACTTCCTGCTCCATGCAAGGTCCGCGGCATAAGTCTGGTAGAAAGTAAACATAAGGCGCGTGGGCCAGGTCACACTTCGTAGTGTGGCCTGTTTCATGTGCAGGCACTACAGAAAGTTTGCTGATGGCTAAGACTAAGTTTGGACTGCGGTCGGTGGTCGCCGTAGCCGGCGTCTCACTGCTTGCGTTGACAGCATGCACCGGCCCCGCCGGCGGGGGCGGCAGCTCCCAGGGTGGCGGCACCGCGGGCGGTCCGATCGTGGTGGGAACCACGGACAAGGTCACCTTCCTTGACCCGGCCGGTTCCTACGACAACGGCTCGTTCATGGTCATGAACCAGATCTACCCGTTCCTCCTCAATTCGGCCCCGGGCAGTGCGGATCCCAAGCCGGACATCGCCGTCTCGGCGTCCTTCACCTCCCCCACCGAATACACGGTCAAGCTCAAGCCCGGTCTGAAGTGGGCCAACGGCACGGCCCTTGACTCCAAGGACGTGAAGTTCTCCTTCGACCGGATGCTGAAGATCAATGACGCCAACGGGCCGGCAACGCTGCTGGGCAACCTGGCCAGCGTCAGCGCCCCTGACCCCACCACCGTGGTGTTCAAGCTCAAGCTCGGCAACGACCAGACCTTCCCGCAGGTGCTGACCAGCCCGGCCGGGCCGATCGTCGACGACACCGTGTTCAGCCCCACCAAGGTCACCGACGACGACACCATCATCAAGGGCAAGTCCTTCGCGGGCCAGTACTCCATTGACACGTACAAGAAGAACGAGCTCATCGCCTTCAAGAAAAACCCCAACTACCAGGGCCTTCTGGGCCCCGCCAAGTCGGACGCGGTGACCCTGAAGTACTACGCGGACTCCACCAACATGAAGCTCGACGTGCAAAAGGGCAACATCGACGTGGCCTGGCGCAGCCTGACGGCCACCGACATCGACAGCCTCAAGACGGACAAGAACGTCCGGGTGGACATCGGGCCCGGCGGCGAAATCCGCTACATCGTCTTCAACTTCGACACCATGCCGTTCGGTGCCAAGACGGCGACGCCGGATGCCGCGAAGGCGCTGGCCGTCCGCCAGGCGATGGCGGACACGATTGACCGCAAGGCCATCGCCGACCAGGTCTACAAGGGCACCTACCTGCCCCTGTACTCCTTCGTTCCGCAGGGCTTCACCGGTGCCACCGAACCGCTGAAGAAGGACTACGGCGACGGCAACGGCGCCCCGGACGTGGCGAAGGCGAAGAAGGTGCTGGCGGACGCCGGCGTGACCGGCCCCGTGACCCTGAACCTGCAGTACAACCCCGACCACTACGGTTCCTCCTCCGGCGACGAATACGCGGCCATCAAGTCGCAGCTGGAGGCCACCGGCCTGTTCAAGGTCAACCTGCAGTCCACCGAGTGGGTCTCCTACTCGAAGCAGCGCACGGCCAATGGCGGAGCGTACCCGCTGTACCAGTTGGGCTGGTTCCCGGACTACTCGGACGCGGACAACTACCTGACGCCGTTCTTCAGCAAGGACAACTTCCTGCAGAACCACTACAGCAACGACGCCATCCAGAAGCTGATCAGCGAACAGCTGGTCACCAACGACAAGGCCAAGCGCACCTCGATCATTGAGCAGATCCAGGCGGACGAGGCCAAGGACCTCTCCACGCTGCCGCTGCTTCAGGGCGCGCAGGTGGCGGTTTCCAACGTCAAGGTCAAGGGCACCAAGGACACCCTTGACGCATCGTTCAAGTTCCGTTTGGGCGTTCTTTCCAAGTAGGCCTGTGGCCTGCAAAACGAGAGATAGACAGAAGGCGGGGCCTCCCTGGGACGCCCCGCCTTCCGCACGGCACTTTCCCGTGCGGCACCATGCCGCACCCTTTTTGGCACCACAGAAATAGGCACCCATGACCGCAATGATCGACCTGCCAGCGGTGGAACCCGCCGCGCAGGCACCCCAACGGAAAAGGAAGGCCGGCGGCAGCCTGGGCAAATATCTGCTCATCCGCTTCCTGCTGATCTTTCCCACCATCCTCATCCTCGTCACCATGGTCTTCTTCCTGATGCGCCTGACCGGCGACCCCATCACGGCAGCCCTGGGCGGGCGGCTCGCACCGGACCAGCTGGCGCTGCGCGTCCACGAGGCAGGCTACGACCGCCCCATCTTCATCCAATACTTTGACTACCTGGGCCAAATGGCCACCGGAAACTTTGGCCGGACCATCTCGGACAACCTGGCCATCTCGGACATGCTCGCCACCTATGGGACGGCCACCCTGGAACTGGCCATCAATTCCCTCATCGTGGCCCTGGCCATCGGCATCCCCTTCGGCATGCTCGCCGCGTACAAGCGCGACAAATACCACGACGCCATCTTGCGCGTCCTCGCCATTTCCTTCTACGCCACCCCGGTGTTTTTCGCCGGGCTGCTGCTGAAGCTGGTCTTCTCGATCTGGCTGGGCTGGTTCCCGGTGGCCGGCCGTGCCGGCACCTCCACCGAAATTGCCATGGCATCACTGGCCGCTCCGACCGGCATCTACTGGCTCGATGCCCTGCGCAGCGGCAACCTCGACGCCTTCTGGGACGTCGTCCAGCACTCCGTGCTCCCCGCCGTCGCACTGGGCCTGCTCACGGCCGGCATCTTCCTGCGCCTGGTGCGCACCAATGTGATCGGCACGCTCGGCAAGGACTATGTCGAGGCCGGGCGTTCCCGCGGAGTCAGCGAATACCGCCTCCTCACCAAGCACGCCTACAAGCCGGCGCTGATCCCGATCATCACCGTCATGGGCCTGCAGATCGCCCTGCTCCTGGGCGGCGCGGTCCTGACGGAGACCACCTTCGAGTGGAAGGGCCTGGGCTTCCAGCTGGCCCACTACCTCACGGCCCGCGACTTCGTGGCCGTCCAGGGCATCGTGGCGCTGCTCGCCGTGATTGTGGCCATCACCAACTTCATCGTGGACGTGGTTGCCGCGCTGATCGACCCGAGGGTGAGGTATTAGGCCATGGAGACCAAGAAATCCCTGTTCAGCCGCCTTCCCATCGTGTCCCAGCTGAAGAAGAGCGTTGGACTGCAGCGCGGCATGCTCATCGCCGGCATCGTCCTGACCGCCGCCTTCCTGCTGACGGCTGCGCTGGCGCCATTGATTTCCCCCTACGGCGCAACCCAGCGCTTCAACGAAACCCAGGCGCCGCCGTCGTCCGCCCACATTTGGGGTACGACGGCGGGCGGTTACGACGTCTTTGCCCGCACCATCTGGGGCACCCAGACCGCCGTGCTGGTGATTGTGGTGGCCGTGGCGTTGTCCATCTTCATTGGCGTGATCCTGGGCCTGCTCTCCGGATACATTGGCGGCTGGCTGGACCGGATCCTGGTGGTGGTGGCGGACGCGATCTATGCGTTCCCCACACTGCTGCTGGCCATGGTCATGTCCATCGCCATCAGCAAGGGCCAGTCCAACCTGTGGTCGGGCATTTTCTCGGCGGCGATTTCCATCACAGTGGTGTTCATTCCCCAGTATTTCCGGGTGATCCGGGCCGAGACCATCCGGCTGAAGGCCGAGCCGTTTGTGGAGTCCGCGATTGTGGTGGGCGCCTCGAGCGTGCGCATCATGGCCCGGCACATCTACAAGAACGCCACCCGGACGTTGCCGCTGATCTTCACGCTCAACGCCTCCGAGGCGATCCTGACGCTGGCGGGCCTGGGCTTCCTGGGGTTCGGCATTGAACCCTCCTCGGCGGCGGAATGGGGCTACGACCTCAACCACGCCCAGACCGACGCCGCCTCCGGCATTTGGTGGACCGGCGTGTTCCCGGGTGCCGCGATCGTCATCACCGTGCTGGGGCTGACCCTGCTCGGAGAGTCCATGAACGACCTCAACGACCCCCGGCTCCGCGGCCGCAAACGGGCCGGAAAGATTAAGAACGCGCCCGTCAAACCGGGGGAGATGGTAGACGCATGAGCCGCACTGACAAGCAAACACCCGTTGAACCGTCGGGGCTGCGGCCCGTGCTGGACATAGAAGACCTCAAGGTCACCTTTGCCACGGACTCCGGGGACGTCCATGCCGTGAAGGATGTCTCCTTCACGGTGGCGCCGGGGGAGATCGTGGCCATTGTGGGCGAGTCGGGCTCCGGCAAGACCGTCACGGCCAAGGCCATCCTGGGGCTGCTGCCGGAAACGGCCCAGGGAAGCGGGGCTGTGGTGGTCAGCGGCAACGATGTCATCAGTGTCAGCCCGCACCAGCTGCGCCAGATCCGCGGACGGGACGTGGCCATGGTGTTCCAGGAGCCGTCCACGGCCCTGAACCCGGTCTACACGGTGGGCTGGCAGATCGCCGAGGGCCTGCGCGCCCACCGGCCCGAAGGCAGGCGGGTGGGCCGCAAGGAAGCCCGCCGGCTGGCCATTGACGCGTTGCGCAAGGTGGGCATCCCCGATCCGGAAAAGCGCGTTGACTACTACCCCCACCAGTTCTCCGGCGGGCAAAAGCAGCGCGTGGTCATTGCCGCGGCGCTGGCGCTGAACCCTGGCCTGATTGTGGCAGATGAACCCACCACCGCCCTGGACGTGACCGTCCAGGCGGAGATCCTGGAACTGCTCCGGGACCTGCGCGACCAGTACGGCACCTCCATAGTGCTCATCACGCACAACATGGGCGTCGTGGCGGACCTGGCCGACCGGGTGGTGGTCATGTTCCAGGGTGACGTGGTGGAACAGGCCGATTCGGCGGTGCTCTTTGCCCAACCCCGGGAGGAGTACACGCAAAAGCTGCTGGCCGCCGTGCCTCACCTGGGCCGCAACTCCGCTTCGGCGGGCTTCACGGAGCGGGCGTTCCAGGACAAGGAAGTGCTGGTGCGGGCCACGGACCTGGAAATTGAATATCCCGGCCGCCTCGGCAGCCCGGCCTTCCGGGCGGTGGACCAGGTGTCCTTCACGATCAGTGCCGGGGAGGTGTTTGGCCTGGTGGGGGAGTCCGGCTCCGGCAAGACCACCATTGGCCGGGCCATTGCCGGCCTCAACCGGACCACGGGAGGCTCGCTGGAGGTGCTCGGCTACGAGATGCGCAACTACAAGGAGCGCACCTTCCGGCCGTACCGCAAGGACATCGGCTTTGTGTTCCAGGACCCGGCCGCGTCCTTCAACCCGCACCTGACCATCGGCGAGTGCGTGGCCGAGCCGCTGTTGATCCACACCGACCTGTCCAACGGGGCCGTGACGAAGAAGGTGGAGGAACTGCTGGAATCCGTGCAGCTGCCCCGTGCCTACGCCAAGCGCTTCCCGCATGAGCTCTCCGGCGGGCAGCGCCAGCGTGCCTCCCTCGCCAGGGGATTGGCGCTGAAGCCGAAGCTGCTGATTGCCGATGAGCCGACGTCGGCCCTGGATGTCTCCGTCCAGGCCAAGGTCCTTGAGCTGTTCCGGGACATCCAGGTGGAGATGGGCTTTGCCGCCCTGTTCATCAGCCACGACCTGGCCGTGGTGGACATCCTTGCCGAGTGGGTGGGCGTGCTGCTCAAGGGCAGGATGGTGGAGCAGGGCATCGGAAACCGGATCATGGGCGACCCGCAGGAGGACTACACCAAGCGGCTGCTGGCCTCGCTGCCGGTGCCGGACCCGGCGGAGCAGGCCAGGCGGCGCGCCGCCCACCAGGCCTTGCTGGCCCGGCGGTAGGACCTTCGCAGCCTTGGGTGGTGCACCGGCGTGGACACAGCTTTTGTCGCCCCCGGTGCACCACCTAAACTGTTTTCATGACCGACCCGAGCCACGCCCACCTGTCCGTTGAAGACTTTGACCCGGCCGCCAGTTCCCTCACAGGCACCGTGGACCCGGCCGTCATGGCGGAGCTGCTTTCCATCCGCTCCAGCATCGACAACTTTGACGCGACCCTGGTGTACCTGCTGGCCGAACGGTTCAAGGCCACCCAGCGCGTGGGCATCCTGAAGGCCGCACACAGTCTTCCCCCGGCCGATCCCACCCGTGAAAAGGAGCAGATCCACCGGCTGCGTGCCCTGGCCGAGTCCGCCCACCTGGACCCGGCATTTGCGGAGAAGTTCCTGAACTTCATCATCAGCGAGGTCATCCACCACCACCAGGCGATCTCCGAAAGCCACTCCGCGGTGGCCGCGACCGGCGTCGTGCCCGTGGTCAGCGAGGACGGCCGCGGCTTTGTGGGCGGGCCGGACGCCGCCGCACAGCCCGCCGAAGGGCATCCGGGCGACGGCGGCGCGAACCTTTAGTGGGCACCCCCACGAACCGGCGTGACCAGGCCCCGGTGGCCGGGCGTGGGCCGTCGGTGGAGCCTTTCGGGACCCGTCCGGCCGTCGGGAGCCGGGGGAGCGGGACCCATGTCACGGCCACCATGCCGGGGCCCTGGCCCGGCACGGACCCGGTGGAGGCCGCCAAGGTTTCCCTGGGCCTGTTCACGCCGCCGCAGCTGCCCTCCCTGCCGCAGCTCCCGTCCCGCGGCATCGGGTCCGACGCCGTGGGCCGCACCGCCAGCCTGCTCGTGGAACTGCCCGTGGACGTCCAACCATACGGCTGGCGGTTGGTGGACCGGCCCGGGAACGACCACCGGCGCGCCGTTTCCGCCTTGTCCACGGACATCAACGTGCTGGCCGACGTCGCGGGCGCATCGGAGCTTGCACTGCCGGAACTGAAGGTGCAGGCGGTGGGGCCCCTGTCACTGGCGGCGGCCGTTCACCTGCACTACGGCGAACGTGCGCTGCGTGACTACGGTGCCCGCCGGGACATAGCCCAGTCGCTGTCCGCAGGGCTCGCCGTGCATGCTGAAAAAGTGGCCGCCGCCGTTCCGGGCGCCGGATTGACCCTGCAGATTGACGAACCCGCTGTTGCCGCCGCGCTGGCCGGCACCATCGCCACGGCGTCCGGCTACCGGACCCTGCGTGCCATTTCGGCATCCGAGCTGCGGCAAACATGGACCACGTTTGTTTCCGCCGCCCGCGACGCGGGATTTGCCCAGGTGGCACTCAACCTGGCCCCGGCGCTCGACGAGGGTGGGCCGGAGGCCGCGCCTGCCTGGACCCGGCGGGCAGAATCCGATGCCTGGCGGAAGGCCTTGGAACTCGCCCTGGAATCGGGCGTTGACGCCGTTGCCGTTCCCTTGGACCGGCTGGACACCGGCCATTGGGAACAGCTGGCCGGCGCCGTCGAGTCCGGTTTTGGCGTGTGGGCAGGCACCGTACCCGCCCGCCCGGGCCAGGTGCCGCCGTCGTACTCGGTCCTGGTGGAGCGCATCATGAGGCCGTGGCGCGGGCTTGGCCTGGCCGAATCCTCGCTCGGGCTGTTGCGGGTGACCCCTGAATCCGGCCTGGCGGGCGTTTCCCCGGCTGAGGCGCGCGCCGTCGTGGACAGGACGCTGGAAGTGGCGCGGGCACTCACCGAACTCCGCCACGCCTAATCCGACGCTCGCTCCCGATTGGGGCGTTTCTCCCCGACGCTCGCTCCCAATTGGGGCGTTTCTCCCCGACGCTCGCTCCCGATTGGGGCCTTTCTCCCCGACGCTCGCTCCCGATTGGGGCGTTTCTCCCCGACGCTCGCTCCCGATTGGGGCGTTTCTCCCCGACGCTCGCTCCCGATTGGGGCGTTTCTCCCCGACGCTCGCTCCCGCAGGCCTGCGCCCAAGCGGGGCCTGCGGGAGGATCGACGATGGATGCCCGGATTGCGCGTGAGCGTTGACGTAAACACCCCCGGTTGCAACCGACGGTCGGTGGAAAACGCCCCGGTTGCAACCGAGGGTTGGGGGTGGTCAGAGGCGGCCGGCGGCCTTTAGCCGGATGTAGGTGTCGGCCAGTTCAGGGGGAAGGCCGTGCGGCGGGGCATCGACCACCTCGGCGCCCAGCTGCTTCAGGACGGCCGTGATGGCCGCGCGCCGGTTCAGGGCGTGCTCGGCGGCGGCTGCACGGTAGGCGAGGGCCGCCGTCGAACGTTCCAACCGGTCCTCATCCAGGGCCGGGTCCCGGACGGAAGCCACGACCACCACATGCTTTTGGGCCAGCCGGGCCACGAGCGGTATCAACCCCTCCTCGGGGGCGCCGGCGTCGAGCGAGGTCACCAGCACCACCAGCGCCCGGTGCGCTGTCACGGCCCGGACCTGGCCCGGCACCCCGGCCGTGTCCAGCTCAATGAGTTCCGGCTGCAGCGGTGCGAGCCCCTGCACCATGGCGCCAAGCATGTTGCCCTTCCCCGCGGACGACACCCGCGCCCGCACCCGGCGGTCATAGGCGATGAGGCTGACGCGGTCGCCGCCGCGTTCGGCGAGCACCGCCAGCAGCAGCGAAGCCTCAATGCCAGTGTCCAGCCGTGGTTCGTCCCCGATCCGGGCCGCGGAGGTCCGGGACGTGTCCAGGACAATGACCACGCGGCGGTCGCGCTCCGGCCGCCAGGTGCGCACCACCACTTCGCGCCGCCGGGCCGTGGCCCGCCAGTCGATGGAGCGGACGTCGTCACCGCGGACGTAGTCGCGCAGCGAGTCAAATTCGGTGCCGGCCCCGCGGATCTGCACGGCCGCCCGACCGTCCAGTTCCCGGAGCTTGCGCAGCTTGGAGGGCAGGTGGCGCTTGGCATGGAACGGCGGCAGCACCCGCAGCGTGCCCGGCGCCGTGATGGTTTTTTGCCGCGCGGCCATGCCCAGCGGCCCGAACGACCGGATGGTCACGTGCTCCGTGCGCAAATCCCCGCGGCGCACCGGCTCCAGCGCCACCCGGACGACGGCGCGTTCCCCGGCCGGGATGCGCAGCGCCTGCAACGCGTTGACCGCCCCGGCGGAGGGCTGCCAGCCGTCGCGCACCTGGCCGCGCAACGGGCGGGACGACTCGTTCGCGAGCCGGAGCACCGCCGTCGTGCTTTCCGTCAGGCGCACGCCTGTGGGAACTGTGCGGCGGACGGCAACACGGCGTGGGGACGCCGCCAGCGCAAGGTCCACGGCCAGCACCGCGAGCAGTACGGCCAACGCAACCAGCCACGTGGCGGCGTTGGGCGCGGCAATGACCGGCACCACCGCCAGCAGTGCCAGGAGGAAGAACCTGCCCGAAATGGCCATCCCGGCGGCGCGCTAGCGGGGGACCGGGACGGTGCCCAGGATGGAAAGCAGGACCCCGTCCGCCGAGACCCCGTCCATCTCCGCCTCGGGGCGCAGTGAAACGCGGTGGCGAAGGGCCGGGAGGGCGAGGGCCTTGACGTCGTCGGGGGTGACGAAACTGCGCCCGCACAGCCAGGCGTACGCGCGGGCGCACTTGAGCAGGGCCGTGGCGCCGCGGGGCGAAACGCCCAGCTGGAACGACGGCGCCGTGCGGGTGGCGCGGGCCAGGTCCACCACGTAGGCGAGGACTTCGGCGGCCACGCTGACCCGGGCGGCGGCTTCACGAGCCTGGGCGAGGTCCGCGGCGCCGGCCACGGCACGCACGCCGGCGGCGTGCAGGTCCTGCGGGTCAAAGCCGAGGCTGTGGCGGCGGATCACCTCAATTTCCTCCTCGCGCTCCGGCAGCTCCATGGTCAGCTTGAGCAGGAAGCGGTCAAGCTGGGCCTCCGGCAGTGGATAGGTCCCCTCGTACTCCACCGGGTTCTGGGTGGCGGCCACCAGGAACGGGGCGGGCAGTTTCCGGGACACGCCGTCCACCGAGACCTGGTGTTCCTCCATGGCCTCCAGCAGTGCCGCCTGCGTCTTGGGCGGGGTGCGGTTGATTTCATCGGCCAGCAGGATGTTGGTGAAAACGGGCCCCTCGCGGAAGGTGAACCCGGCCGTGTGGGCGTCATACACGAGCGATCCGGTGATGTCGCCGGGCATCAGGTCCGGCGTGAACTGCACACGTTTCATATCCAGGTCCAGGGCGGTGGAGAGGGCCCGGACCAGCAGCGTCTTCGCCACGCCGGGAACTCCTTCCAGCAGCACGTGCCCGCCGGCCAGCAGTGCCACGAGCAGCCCTGTCACGGTGGCGTCCTGGCCCACCACCGCCTTGGCCACCTCAGCGCGGACCTGCAGCAGGGCCGCGGCCGGACCCGCAGGACTGGCCGGACCCGCGTCCCCGTCAAGGCCGGCCGGGCTGGCGGCGGCCGGCTGGCCGGGAAGCCGGCCCGGCTGCAGCTGGGGTGCCGGCGGCAGGTGCGGTTGCTGGGTTTCGGGGTGTTGTGCCGTCATCGTGGGGCGACTTCTTCCTCTAGGGCAGTCAATTGTGCGGCCATGGTTAGCAGCTGTTTGTCGTTGAACGGGATGTCCGTGAGCAGCAGCGCCTCGAGCTGCTGCTCGGGGCGTCCGGTGTGGGCGGCAGCAGCCTCCACCACGGCGGAGGGATCTGCGTTCGATCCCAGCCGCAGCCGCTGCGCCAGCCTGGTCAGCGTGGCACGTTGCAGGGCCGCGGCGGCCGTGTCCTGGGCATGGGCGTCCTGGTACATGCGGGCGCGCCCGGCCACGGTCTCCGAGGCCTTGACGACCACCGGCAGCGGTTCGGCGACCAGCGGCCCGTGCCGCCGCCCCCGCCACAGCATGCCGATGACGGCCACCAGCAGCAGCCAGGCCGACGCCGGGAAAATCCACCTCGGCGTCAGTTCGGCCAGGGTGGGCGGATGGCTTGCCGCAGGCACATCCTTCAGCGACGCCGTGTACCAGAGCAGGTGCGGCCGGCTGCCGAGCAGGCGGAAGGCCAGTGCCGCGTTGCCCTGGCTTGCCAGCCGTTCATTGCTGACGACGGCGGGGGTCCCCACCACTGTCACCCCGCCGCTGCTGTCGGCCGCCATGAAACCGGCGGTCCCCCCTGCGGGGGCGAAGCAGGTCACGGCGCCGCGGTACAGCAACGGCGACGGGTTGCCGGCCGCGCCGATCCCGTCCACCCCGCGCACGTCGAGGGCACCGGCCGCCACGGCGTCGGGGTTGGAGCAGCCGGCCGCCACTGGGCTGCCGGCGGCGGCAGCGGGCGCGGTTCCGGCAGCGGAGATTTCGGGGCTGAGCTTTTGCACGGCCAGCGGGCCCGGGGCCAGTGCAACGAGTGCGGCCCCTGACTTCTGCGCCGACCCGGCCAGCCGGGCGGCCTGGCCTGGCTGCAGCAGGGACATCGGGTCGTAGACCAACACCGTGGTGGCGCCGGTCCCGTTCGCCGAGAGGGCCTTCAGGGTGGACTCGAGCGAGTCCGTGGCCGTGACCGTGACGCCCTGGCCGCGCAGGACGCTGGCCGCGGCCTGCGCGCCGTCGGGCGCGGGATTGGTGATGGACAGCGGTTGCGTGCTTCGCCCGCCCAGGGAGGCGGCCAGCAGCCCGGCCACCGTCACGGCCGCCAGCGCGGCGCCGGCAACGACCCACAGGCCGTGCTTCCGCCACCACGCACCGGCGCGTTCCGGACCGGTGCCCCCGCCGGCCCTGAAGACGCCGGCTTCGGCGGCAGCCGCACCGCCAGACGTGCGGACAGGCGCGTTCATGGTACCCCCACCTTGCCGGCCGGCCCGCCGGCGGCACCGCCGAAAGTGTCGAAGGTGTCGCCGGCATGGACGGGCCGGGCCGACGACACCGCGAGATCGGTGGCGACGAGTTCGTCATACATGCCGCGGTCCGGGACTGCGTGGCCGTATCGCACGGCATTGAAAAGCTCCGCGGCATGCCGCAGCGCAGTTCCGTGGGCGGGGAACGCCTGCCCGAGCCCGCCGGCGATCTCGGCCGCCGTCCGGCCGGGCCCCGCCGAGGTGGCGTCGCGCTCCTCGCCGGAGCGCACCATCGCCCTGAATTGTTCGCTGACCGCCGTGGCCAGGTCACCGCGTTCGACGGCGGAGCGGGCCAAGCTGCGGTGTTGGCCGGAACTGAGGGCGGCCGTGCCGTCGAAGACTGCCATTTTTCCGGCAGCCCTGCGGTTGAGCCGGGGGCGGACCACGATGGCCGCCGCGACAATGGCCAGGACCACCACGCCCAGGGCCACCAGCAGGCCGGTGTTGCCGCCCAGCGAGCCCATTCCTTGGAGGAAATCGGCGAAGGCCTTCCGCAGCCAGGCAAGAATTTGGGCGCCCAGTCCCGGCCTGGCGTCCTGGTAGACCTTTTTGGCCAGTTCCTCCGCCGCCCAGCGGCGCGCCTCACCGGCCCCGGGAACAACGGGGACGTCAAACTGCGCGGCTCCGGCCAAGGTCAAGGGGTTCATGGGCAGCAGGGGCGCCTACTGGCCGGGTTGCTGGTTGGGCGGGTACCCGTTGGGTGGGTATGCGGAAGGGGGCTGCTGGCCGGGCGGGATCTGGCCCGGGTGGGGCGAAGGCCCGTCCTGCCCCGGATACCAGGCAGGCGGGTAGGCGGGTGGGGGCTGGTGCGGATACGGGGCGGCCTGCGTGGATCCTGCCGCGGCCGGGACCGGGGCACCCCGGCCGGGGATGCCGCCGTCGTCCTTCCCCGATTCGGACTCCTTCAGGAGGGTGACGTCGAATCCGTCGCGGCGCATGCGCAGGTCAACATAGAGCAGCGCCATGACGCCGGTTTGGAAGGCGACTGTCACGGCACCGACCAGGGCGCCGATGAGGGAGGTGGCGATGGAGGCGACCGCCGTGGTGCCGGCCAGCTGGTCGGGGCCCGGCGCCATCACCGGCAGCAGGAGGCCCATGAACAGGCTCACGGGGGTGCTGATGATGGCGCCGATGGCGCTGGCAATGATGGCGGCCAGCGCAGCAATGCCGAAGGTGCGCCACCAATTTTGCCGCGTGAGCTGCCAGGACCGTTTGATCCCGGCAAACACGCCGGTGTTCTCCACCACGATCGCGGCGGGGGCCAGCATGACCTTGACGCCGGCCCACACGCCCGCCGCCAGGAACGGCAGGACCAGCAGCAGGCCAAAGCCCACGGCGGCAAGGCCGCCGGAGCTTGAGCCGATGCTGCCTGTGGCAAACAGAATCCCGATGAGGACGGCCATGTAGACGGCGACGGCAAGAATGGTGGCCACGCCGTAGACCAGTGCCAGCAACAGCAGCGTTCCGATGCGGGGCCTGACCAGCCGCCACATCTGCCCAAAGCCGGTTTTATGGTTCAGGGTGGCGCGCAGGACCGGGACCACCAAGGCTCCCTGCAACACCATCTCGAGCAGGCCGGTAATGATGGCGATGCCGACAGTGCCGATGGAGAACTGGAGCACGGACCCGGCCAAATTGTTCAGCTGCGCCTCGGTGGGCGCCGTCTGCGAGAGCGAGTCGGCAAAAATACTGGTGGACATGCCGTTGAGGAACGGCAGGCTCACGGCGAGCGTGAGGACGGCCGTGAGGACCTGGAAGATCAAGGTGGAGCCAAAGACGGCCTTGCCGTTGCGCCGGGCCGCCTGGAACGCGCCGTCGAGCACCTCGCCCAGGCGCAGCGGGCGCAGCGGGATGACGCCGGGCTTGGGCGGGGCGGCGTACTGGTTGTAGCCGTAGGGATTCGATCCGGGCTGCTGCGGCCGTCCCCACTGCGGCGGCTGCGGCGCGTATTGCCCCCACTGGGGCTGCGCAGGCTGCTGCGGCGGCGTCCACTGGGAAGGTTCGTAATGCGGCGGCACCCACTGCGGTTGCGCGGGCTGCTGGGCAGGCGGCGGTCCCGGCGGCGGAACGGAACCGCCCTGGCCCGGGCCGGCCGGCGGTTGTTGTGGTTCCTGCGTCATGATGCTCCCGTGTCTTGGTCCCCCGTCAAAATGTCCGCTGCGCCCGCCCCGGCGGGTCCTGGTGAGGGCCCGTTGGCGGGGCGCTCGGGAGCATCCGGAAGAAGATGCAGCTTCCAGGTTCTACCCTATCCGCAAGAGCTGAAATTGCCCCGTGACCTGCCGGAAAATACCGGCGCGGGCCCTCCGGAAAGGCCAGGCGTGCAGCTGCGGACCGCCCCGGGCACGCGAAACGTCGCGGTTTCCGCCCCGCCGTGGAGGGGCGATGGGGACTTTGGGCCCCGAATAGGCAAATATAGAACCATGAAGGCACGCATTTTAGTGGTAGACGACGACGAAGCACTGGCCGAGATGATCGGGATCGTGCTGCGCAATGATGGATTCGACCCCGTCTTTTGTGCCGACGGTGCCAAGGCGCTGGAGACTTTCCGTTCGAACAAGCCGGACCTGGTGCTGCTGGACCTCATGCTGCCCGGGATCGACGGCATTGAAGTGTGCCGGCTCATCCGCGGCGAATCCGACGTGCCCATCGTCATGCTGACGGCGAAGTCGGACACCTCCGATGTGGTCCGCGGCCTCGAATCAGGTGCCGACGACTACGTGGCCAAGCCGTTCAAGCCCGCGGAGCTGGTGGCCCGCGTCCGTGCCCGCCTGCGCCCGGGCGACGTGAAGGCCCCGGAAACCCTGTCGATCGGCGAGATCACCATCGACGTGGCCGGCCATGCCGTTCGCCGCGCCGGCGAGCGGGTTTTGCTGACCCCGCTGGAATTTGACCTGCTCGTGGCGCTGGCACGCAAGCCGTGGCAGGTCTTCACCCGCGAACTGCTGCTGGAACAGGTGTGGGGCTACCGTCACGCAGCCGACACCAGGCTGGTCAACGTCCACGTCCAGCGCCTGCGTTCTAAAATTGAACGTGACCCTGAGGCCCCCGAAGTGGTCCTGACCGTGCGCGGCGTGGGCTACAAGGCCGGGCAGTAAGGGCATCGACGGCATCGGACACAGCGGCGGAAGCACCATGAAAACCAGTCAGGAAGGGCCGGGACACCCGGTGGACAGCGGTTCCGGCGGCGCCGTCGCAGGCGGGCCCGACGCCGGCACATCCTTTGCGCCCCCGTCGCCGGCGGCCGCTGCGGCCCCGCCGCTTGGCACGGACGAGCCCGGCCCCGACGAGCCCGGCCCCGACGAGCCCGGCCCCGACGTGCCCGGCGGTGCCATGGCGCGCGCGTGGTCGCAGCTGTGCCATGGCCTGGCGGCGGCCGGCCGGGGCATTTGGCGAGCCTTGAAGGCCGGCGAGGCGGCCCTTGGACGCAGCTGGCGCACTTCGCTGCAGTTCCGCACGGTGCTGACCACGCTGGTCATTGCCTCCATCGCCGTCATTGGGGTCGGCGGCTACCTTGCCGGACAGATCTCCAGCGGACTGTTCAAGGAAAGGCTGGCCCAGGCCCAGGTGGAATCCAGCCGTGGTGCCACCCAGGTCCAGGAAAGCTTCTCCGGGGCCAGCCTCAGCGACCAGCAACGGGTTTCCACCTTCGTCCGCGACGAGCTGCAGTTGCTGGAAGTGGGCGGCTCAGACGACAACCGCAAGTACCTGATGGTGAAGATCCCGCACCAGGACAGCACCTTGGCCGTCAGCTCCGTCGGGTCCATCGGCGTTACCTCCGCCATCATCCCCGATGAACTGCGCCAGGTGGTGCAGGCGAACAAGACGGGGCAGTTCTGGCAGTCGATGGAACTGCCCACCGGATCCTCCGGCGGCCACCCGGCGGTGGCGATCGGCTCCCAGGTGGAACTGTTGAACACCGGCTACGAGTTGTACATGTTTTATGACCTCAACAGCGCCCAGCTGACCTTGAACTACATCCAGTCGGTGCTGTGGCTTGCCGGTGGCATCCTGCTGCTGCTCATCGGCGCCATCACCTGGTACGTGACGCGCATGGTGGTCCGGCCGGTCAGCCTGGCCGCTGCGGTATCCGAGAAACTTGCCGCCGGCCGGCTCGAAGAGCGCATTCCGGTGGTGGGCGAGGATGAGATGGCGCGGCTGGCCACGTCGTTCAACAAAATGGCGACGTCCCTGCAGGACCAGATCAACGCCCTGGCCGCGCTTTCCGAGATGCAACAGCGCTTCGTCTCCGATGTCTCCCATGAGCTGCGGACACCCTTGACCACCGTGCGCATGGCCGCTGAGGTGTTGTTCGACGCCCGCGACGACTTTGACCCGATCAACAAGCGTTCCTCGGAGCTGCTGTTCCACCAGGTGGAGCGCTTTGAACTGCTGCTCGCCGATCTGCTGGAGATTTCCCGGTTTGACGCCGGCGTGGCCGACCTCGATGTTGAATCCCTGGACATTTTCTCCGTCATCGACTCCGTGATCGACGCCGCACAGCCCGTCGCCGAGGCCAACCACAGCCAGCTTTCCGTGGTCACGAGGCTGCGCAACCACAAATGCATCGTGGAAATGGATGCCCGCCGCATCGACCGGATCCTGCGCAACCTGGTCCTGAACGCCCTGGAACACAGTGAAGGCCGGCCGGTGAAGATTTTCGTCTCTGCCGACGAAAGTGCCTTGGCCGTGGCCGTGCGCGACTACGGCATCGGCATGTCCCCGGACGCCCTGGAACACGTCTTTGACCGGTTTTGGCGGGCCGATCCGGCCCGTGCACGCACCACCGGCGGCAGCGGCCTGGGCCTGTCGATCGCCACCGAGGACGCGCGGCTGCACGGCGGCTGGCTTGATGCCTGGGGCACCCCTGGCGAGGGGGCCTGCTTCAGGCTCACGCTCCCGCGCAAGCGCGGCGGCGAACTGGAGCACTCCCCGGTACCGCTTCCCCCCGACGGCGGTGCCGCGGCCGCGTCGCTGCACCTGAACACCGGCCCGATCATGACCAACACCGGCTCCTTTGGCGTGGTCGGCGCGTTGGGCGCCGTCGGCCCTGCCGGTTCCACAACACACAACGGCGCCGCCGGCCCCGGCGTGGCCAAGACCGGCACGCCGTCCCACGGTGACCAGGGAAAGGCGGAATCATGAGGGAAACCCTGCCGGCCAGGGCCTTGGACACGCGCCACCGCCAGCCACGGCGCAAGGGGTTTCCGGCGCTGCTGGCGATGGCCGCCGTCGTGCTCTTCATGGCGGGATGCGCGGCCATCCCCACCGACGGGCCGGTCGGCACCAGCGACCCGGTGAGCACGCGCAGCAACTCCAACAAGGTCGACTACCAGCAGTACAACCCGGTGGCCGGGGCGTCGCCGGAAAGCATCATCCGCGGATTCATTGACTCGGGGACCGGCATTGGTGACGACTTCCAGACCGCCAGGCAGTACCTGACGGCCCCGCTGGCCCAGTCGTGGGCTGCGGACAAGCGCACGCTGGTTTACACCAATACCGTCTCAGTCACGCCTGGCAAGGCCAAGGACTCCTACCTGGTCAAGTTCGACACCGTTTCCTCCGTGGATTCGACCGGCGTGATGACACCCGCACCGGCAGGGTCGACGGACACCATCGAAATGGACCTGGTCCAGGTCGACGGGGAATGGCGGATTGCGAAGACGCCCGACGGCGTGGTGCTCAGCCAGGACACCTTCAACGTGCTCTTCAAGCCGGTCACGCTCTACTTCTACGATTCCACCTACACCTACGGCGTGCCCGATGTCCGTTGGCTCGCCGGAACGGGCTCCCGCACCGCCACGTCCATTGTCCGGGACATGCTGGCCGGGCCGGCCCCCTACCTCAAGGGCGCCGTTTTCAGCGCCTTTCCGGCGGGCATGTCGCTGGCCCGGGATTCCGTGTCCGTCAACAACGGCCTGGCCAAGGTGGGCCTGACCGCCCAGCCGCTGCTGGAATCGAGCGTGCAACAGCGCCAGCGCATGCATGCGCAGCTGCTCGTCTCCCTGCGCGGGGCCGTGAACGACGTGACGGAGGTGCAGTTCCTGGCCGACGACCGGGAGGTGGACATGGGCGGATCCGGCGACGCCGTGCCCGCCATGGTCATCGACAACCCCGTCCCGTCCGCCCAGGTGGGCATCTCGAAAAACGAGCTTGCCATGTACGACGGCGGCACCGTCGCCCGCGTGGCAGGGCTGGGCTCCGTGGCGGCGCTGGGCCCCAACGAGCCGGCCATGTCCTACAACGAGAAGAACTTTGCCTTCCTCTCCGCCGACGGCGACCACGCCTTCACCGTTTCGGCGGGCCACCCGCCGGACAACGTCGCCTCCGGTGTGGCCCTGACCGCGCCGTCCTTCGCCCCGAACGGATGGCTGTGGACCGCCGCCGGGGATGGCTCCGGCATGGTCTTCGCCGCCAACGCCGACCCCGGGGCCAAGGCAGCGGCGCCGGTGGTGCTCACCGTCCCGTGGCTGACCGGCCGGGAGGTCACCACCTTCCGAATTTCCCGTGACGGCACGCGCGCCCTCGTCATCTCCAACGCCCACGGGGAAAGCCAGGTCTCCATCACCGGCATCTCCGTTTCCGGCCAGGTCCCCAAGGCACTGACAGAGCCCATCAACCTGGCCCACGAGGGCGCGCCGACCATCGGCGTGTGGACCGGCGAGACCAGCGTCGCCGCCATGGCACCGTCCACGACGTCCGAGGTGGCCATCCAGGTCCTGGACTTCGCCAGGCCGACCTCAACGCTGGCGCCGCTCAAGGGCGCCACCTGGCTCAGTGCCGGGGCAGGACTGCACGATGTGCACGCCCAGACACCGTCGCAAATGTACTCGCAGGCGGGAAACTCCTGGCAGCCCGCCGTCAAGGGACTGGGCCAGGCATCGTACGCGGGCTGACGGATGCCGCCCTCCCCAAGGCACATGGCAGGCGTGTTGTCCACAGTTTCGCACCGGGCACTGGCGGCCGGGACAGCCGGGCGCGAGGCTGGGGGGATGGACGTCCCCCGAACTGCAAGCGGCAGGCCTGCCGCCAGGCACCGGGACAGGCCGCGGCACTGGTGGGCCCGGACCCTGTCCTGGTGGGGTGCGGCGTGGCACGACTTCCACTATCTGGTGATGCCCGCCGAATGCGTCGCCTGTGGCCGTGACGACGCGGCACTGTGCCCGGACTGTGCCGTAGCCCTGCGCCGGCAGGCACGCGACCCGTTTCGGGCGGAGGAGGCGGCCGACGCCTTGATGAGTGTTTTTGGCCAGACGACGCTGCCGGTGGTTGCCGTGGGTGACTACCGGGACATCCTCTCGGCCGCCATCCTGGCCTTCAAGAACCACGGCCGAACTGAACTGGCCACCGAACTGGGCCGCGCCCTGGGGCGCGGCGTGGAGGCCCTGCCGCGGCTGCTGCCCGGAACGGGCGGCCGGGAGCTGATGCTGGTTCCGGTGCCCAGCACCGTCGGCGGTTGGCGGCGCCGCGGCTACGACCCCGTGGCCCTCCTGCTGCACACACTCGCCCGGGAACGCCGGCTGCCGCCGGGAATGTCAGTTGCGCCACTGCTGGCCATCCGGCCCAGGCTGCCCTGGCACCGCAGGAAGCAGAAAGCACTGGGCCGCGCCGCCCGCCGCGCCAATGTCCGCAACTCCATGCGCATCCGCCGCAGGCTCCACCGCGGCGCCAGGCCTGCCGCGCTTCTGGCCGGGGCCGACGTCGTGGTGGTTGACGACGTCCTGACCACCGGCTCAACGGTGGGCGAGGCAGCCCGGACCCTGGCGGGAACGGGCGCCACTGTATGCGGTGCGCTGGTGCTGGCGGCAGCCCGTTCGCCCGCCCAAGGGGGCGGCGGAACGACCCTGGGACGGCGCGCCTGAAAATAGTTTTGGGCAAAAGATGAATAAAAGGTATCCGTGAACTAACGTGAGTAAACGGGTACCTTTCACGAGGGGAAACCACCCGTCGGCGGCCAGGAGCGAAGCTTGGATTGCTTGCCGGCCGCCGTGTCACCGAAGTTATTTGGAGGGCACCATGGAGTTCATGATCAGCGGTCGCAACCTGAGTGTTTCAGACCGTTTCCGCGAATACGCCGGCGAAAAGCTCACGAAGATCGAGCAGCTGGCCAACAAGGTCCAGCGTGTCGATGTGAAGATTTCCAAGGAGTCCAAGTCCAGGTCGGCGGAGACGCCGCTGACAGTCGAGCTGACCGTCCTCGGCCGCGGCCCGGTGATCCGCGCCGAGGCAGCCGCATCGGACAAGTTCGCGGCGTTTGACCTGGCCTACGGCAAGCTGTTGGAGCGGCTGCGCCGGGCCAAGGACAGGAAGAAGGTCCACCACGGCCGCCACGCCCCCGTGGCCGTCAACGAGGCGACCGGGGCCCTCACCCCCGTCAGCAGCTCGGAACCGATCTACGCACAGTCGGAGCCGGAAGCCGCCACGGAACGTTCGCCCTATGAAATCGAAAACGACATCCCCGCAGGGGACTCTCCGGTGTTGATCCGCCGGAAGGTCTTCCCGGCTGCGTCGCTGAGTGTTGACGACGCCGTCGACAACATGGAACTGGTGGGACACGACTTCTACCTGTTCATGGACTCGGCCACCGGCATCCCGTCCGTGGTCTACCGCCGCAGCGGCTGGACCTACGGTGTCATCTCCCTGGACCCCAACGCGGATGAAGGGACGGGCGCGGAGGAAATTTCCGCCTACCGCTCCCCGGACGAACCGGCCAAGGTCTAGCAGGCCGGTCCGGCGCCGCCGCCGATACAACGAACATCAGCCAACCAGGAAAGGGAGCCAAGGTACGGATGGGTGCACGCCTGAGCCTGCCACAGGCGCGGCGAATTGCACTCAGCGCGCAGGGCCTCGCCGGAGTCCGGCCCGTCCAACCCGTGAACGCACGGGCGGTGGGCCGGGCTTTTGCCCAGCTGCAACTGGTGCAAATTGATTCCGTCAACATCATCGCCCGCAGCCATTTCCTGCCCTTCTTCTCCCGCCTGGGCAACTACGACCGGACCATTCTTGCCACGCTCTCCGGCCGGGCCCCGCGGAAGATGATGGAGTACTGGGCGCACGAGGCCAGTTACATCCGGCCCGAACACTTCCACGACCTCACCCTCTGGCAGAACCGGACGTGGGCCGGTTCCGCCAGCCTTGACCCGCAGCTGCGCGACGGGCTGGAACGGGAAATCCTGGCACTGCTGGCCAGCAGCCGGCCGCTGACCGCCCGCGAGGTGAAGACGCGGATCGGCCACGAGGAGGAAAAGTCCCGCGACGAGTGGGGCTGGAACTGGAGCTCCGTCAAGAGGACCCTGGAAGGGCTGTTTGAGCGCGGGGTGGTGGGGGCCGCATCACGCAATGAGCAGTTTGAACGCCGCTACACCCTTGTTGGGAATGTGCTGCCCCCGGCACTGCGGCAGGATCCGGGGGACGGCAGCGCAGCCCCGGACGGCAGCGGCGAGGGGCAAGGCGGGCGACAGGCAGCCATGGACCGGCTCATGGCGGCTGGTGCCCGTGCCCATGGGATCGGCACCCTGCGGTGTTTTGCCGACTACTTCCGCCTCCCGGCCAAGGAGGCGGCCGGCTCGGTGGCGCGCCTGCTGGCCAATGGGACCCTGGAACGGGTCGAGGTTGACGGCTGGAGCGCACCGACGTACCTGCACACGTCAGCGACCATCCCCCGCAAGGCACAGGGCAGGGCGCTCCTGAGTCCTTTTGACTCACTGGTCTTCGAACGGCGCAGGCTGCTGGACCTGTTCAACTTCCATTACCGGCTGGAAATCTATACGCCTGCTGCCAAGCGAAAATACGGCTACTACGTGCTGCCGTTCCTTGTGGGCGAAACCATGGCGGCCCGCGTTGACCTCAAGGCCGACCGGCAGGAGGGCAGGCTGCTGGTCCGGGGGGCCTTCGCCGAACCGGACGCCCCGGCCGAAACGGCGTCCGCGCTGGCTGTCGAACTGGCCCTCATGGCCCACTGGCTGGGACTGGACTGCGTCGTCGTTGAACCCCGGGGGAACCTGGCCCGCCAACTGGCCATGGAAACCCGGCACGGCTAAGTCCGGGGCGGCAAACCGCGGCAGCGTTCAGGGATTTCCCTGCCGGACATGGCAGACTGGTCGGAGGCTGTGCCCGTTCACGTAGACTGGTTACGCCACTTTTAGGCAGCCATAGATTGGGAGCAATTTCGTGCCATCACTTCTTGAGCGGGTTCTTCGAACAGGCGATCGCAAGACGCTCAAACGACTTAACGTGCTCGCTGACGCCATCGATTCGCTGGAGGATTCCTTCCAGACGTTCACCGATGCCGAGCTGCGTGAAGAAACGGACAAGCTGAAGCTCCGCCACCAGGACGGGGAGTCCCTCGACGACCTTCTGCCCGAGGCGTTTGCAGCGGTCCGCGAGGCATCCTCACGCACCCTGGGGCTGCGCCACTTCCGCGTCCAGCTCATGGGCGGGGCCGCACTGCACCTGGGCAACATTGCCGAAATGAAGACCGGTGAAGGAAAAACCCTGGTGGCCACGGCCCCGGCCTACCTGAATTCGCTGACGGGCAAGGGCGTCCACGTGGTCACCGTGAACGACTACCTGGCCGAATACCAGTCCGATCTCATGGGCCGCGTGTTCCGCTTCCTGGGCCAGAGCAGCGGCTGCATCATCTCCAACCAGGATCCTGCGGTGCGGCGCGCCCAGTACGCGGCGGACATCACCTACGGCACGAACAACGAATTCGGCTTCGACTACCTGCGTGACAACATGGCGTGGAGCAAGGATGAGCTGGTCCAGCGCGGCCACAACTTTGCCATTGTTGACGAGGTCGACTCCATTCTCATTGACGAGGCGCGTACGCCGCTGATCATCTCCGGGCCGGCGTCCGGCGACGCCAACCGCTGGTACAGCGAATTCGCCAAGGTGGTGCTGCGCCTGGACAACGAGGACGACTACGAGGTCGACGAGAAAAAACGCACCGTCGGCGTCCTGGAGAGCGGGATTGAAAAGGTCGAGGACTACCTCGGCATCACCAACCTCTACGAATCTGCCAACACCCCGCTGATCGGCTTCCTCAACAACGCCATCAAGGCCAAGGAACTGTTCAAGCGGGACAAGGACTACGTCATCATGGACGGCGAGGTCCTCATCGTTGACGAACACACCGGCCGCATCCTCGCCGGCCGGCGCTACAACGAAGGCATGCACCAGGCCATCGAGGCCAAGGAAGGGGTGGAGATCAAGGCCGAAAACCAGACCCTGGCCACCGTGACCTTGCAAAATTACTTCCGCCTCTATGACAAGCTTTCCGGCATGACCGGCACCGCCGAGACCGAGGCGGCCGAGTTCATGGGGACCTACTCGCTGGGGGTTGTCCCGATCCCCACCAACATGCCCATGCAGCGTGTGGACCAGCCCGACCTGGTGTACAAGAACGAGATCGTCAAGTTCGACGCCGTCGTGGAGGACATTGCCAAGCGGCACGAAACCGGACAGCCGGTCCTCGTGGGCACCACCAGCGTGGAGAAGAGTGAATACCTCTCCAAGAAGCTGGGCGAAAGGGGCATCAAGCACGAGGTCCTCAACGCCAAGAACCACGCCCGAGAGGCCGCGATCGTGGCCCAGGCAGGGCGCCGCGGTGCCGTTACGGTGGCCACCAACATGGCCGGCCGTGGCACCGACATCATGCTCGGCGGCAACGCCGAGTTCAACGCAGTCGCTGCGCTGGCCGCGAAGGGACTGGACCCGGAAGAGACGCCGGAAGAGTACGAGGCCGCCTGGCATGACGCCTTCGAGGCCGCGAAACTGGCTGTCAAGGACGAACACCAGGCCGTGCTCGACGCCGGCGGCCTGTATGTGCTGGGCACCGAGCGCCACGAGTCGCGGCGCATCGACAACCAGCTGCGCGGCCGTTCCGGACGCCAGGGGGACCCCGGCGAGTCCCGCTTCTACCTCTCACTCACGGACGACCTGATGCGGCTGTTTAATTCCGGTGCGGCAGAGCGCCTCATGTCCCGCTCGTCCATGCCGGACGACGTCGCCCTGGAATCGAAACTGGTGTCCAAGGCCATTGCCTCCGCGCAGGGCCAGGTTGAGGGGCGCAACGCCGAACAGCGCAAGAACGTCCTGAAATACGACGACGTGCTGAACCGCCAGCGCGAGGCAATCTACGGGGACCGCCGCCGGATCCTTGAGGGCGACGACCTGCACGAAAAGGTGCAGTTCTTCCTTGAAGACACTGTCAACGAGATCATTGACGCCACCATCAACGAGGGCCACCCGGGCGACTGGGACTTCCACTCGCTGTGGACCAACCTGCGCACCATCTACCCCGTCTCGGTCTCCGTTGACGAGATCGCCGAGGAAGCCGGCGGCGAGGGACGCATCACGGCAGAAATGCTCAAGACCGAGCTGCTCTCCGATGCCCAGGTTGCCTACCGCGAACGCGAGGCAGCCCTGGGCTCGGAAACCATGCGCGAACTCGAACGCCGCGTGGTGCTCTCCGTCGTGGGCCGCAAATGGCAGGAACACCTGTATGAGATGGACTACCTCAAGGAAGGCATCGGCCTGCGGGCCATGGCCCAGCGCGATCCGCTCGTCGAATACCAGCGCGAAGGCTTCGAGATGTTCCAGGCCATGATGGCAGCCATCCGCGAAGAGAGTGTCGGCTTCCTGTTCAACCTCGAGGTCCAGGTTGAGAACGCGCCGGAAACGGCTGTTGGTGCCGTCGCTGAAGCTCCGGCCGGACTCATGGGCCGGGTGGCAGGTGCCGCCGCCGGCGGCGAGGCTGCCGAGGGTGCGGCGGCGCACGCCGCGGGAGGGCACGAGTCCGGTGACCACGTGCACGGCGCGGTCCGGGTCTTGGCTCCGGGGCTCGAGGCCCCGGAACGCCCCGCCCAACTCCAGTTCACTTCCCCCGACGCGCAAGGCGACGCAGAGACGCACGTGGAGCGGCGCTCCAACGGCAGCGGCCTCCCGCCGTCGGCCAAGCGTGCCGGGAACAAGAACGCAAAGTCTGCCAAGAAGAAGAAAAAGCGCTAGCCGATCTGCAGCGCCGTTACCTTCCAGGTGCCATGCGTCTCCTCGAAACGCATGGCGATGGCCCGGAACCGCGACTTGTCCGCCACCACCACGGATGATTCGTAGATCCCGGGCGCCACGGCACAGCAGTGGGTTGAATGAACCAGCGGCTGGTGGTGGAGCAGGCTGACGTTGCCGTTGCCTCCCGGCTGGCTTTGACGGCGGTTTTCGGCCTGGCAGGCCGCGGCATGCAGCCTGGCCCGGGTAGTCAGCGCACTGAAGCACCGGGCGTCCAGCCAGCGGGACAGCTGTTGGACCGAGCGGACCCCGCTGAGCACCTCCAATGCCGCCTGGGCTATCCGGCGCGACATCTCCGCCACGAGGGCACGTTCCGGGGCGCCGGGATCAAGCACGGTGGTGCCGGACCCGGAGGCGACGCGTGGCGTCCCTGTCCCTCCCGGTCCCATGGCCCGGGCGGGGCGCGGGGTCATTTTCACGACTTCCCCCGGCATGCCCTGGGTGTTGCCGCAGTCCTGGCCCTGTGCCGCCGGAGCGGGACGGGTCACCAGCTTTGGGGCCGTGGGGGTGGGTTCCTCGATGGCCATGGTGTTCATCATGTTCTCCTTTGAACGGTTTTGCCTGTCATGCCGCAAGACGGCCTGTGATGTTGAAAGGTGCTTTCCCGGCCTTAGCCGGCCGGGGCGTGCAGCACCTGGCCGGGCAGGATGACGTTGGGGTCGTTGCCGATGACGCTGCGGTTGGCCCGGTACCAGTCCGGCCAGGCCTGTGCCACTTCGAGATCGGTGGCATAGGGGCCCAAGGCCCCGGCGACAATGCTCCACAGGGTGTCACCGCCACGCACCACCACCTTCCCGCCTGCTCCCGCAACCGGGGACTCGCGCCGCGGGGAAGGCCGTGTCTCGGCACGGGCCAGGGGTCCGGGATCCATAACAGGCGCCTGCGGTGTCCAGGCGGGGTTGACCGGCGGGCCCTTGGCAGCCTCAACAGCCGGGACGCGGTTGGCCGGCGGTTTCCCTGCGGCCGCAACACGGGAGGCGGGGCCTGCGGGTGCAACGTGAAGGGGCGCTGCCGCCACCGGCCCCGGCTGCCACCGGGGGTCGACGGGATAGGTGCCCGGAGCGGCCGTGGCCATGGGTGCCGCCAGGAGGTTCAGGCCCAGGACCACTGCCACCAGGCGCCGCATGAAGGCCGGCGACCACGCATCTGCCACCTGGGCCAGGCGGGAACGGCCGCGCAACCTGGCCAGGCCGGCCAGAAACGCGCAGGCCAGGGCGGCCAGCCACCACGCCGTGACGGCAATGCCGATCCCTGCGGCCGCGGCGCCCACCACCTCGTCGAGCGCCAAGGGCGCAGCAGGGAATTGACCGCGGATCCGGTGGCGGAGCAGGGCCTCTGCGGCGAAGACCAGTGATGCACCGAGGAGCAGAACGGCCGCAGTCATGGCGGCATCCGCCGCAGCCTGTCTCTTCATGGTCCAACCTCCCTTTCGAACGTCTTTAATGTGGTTTGCAGTAGTTTGATGTGTTTTATTATCTTTTAGTACATCTTGTGCCTGGATGGACGCAATGTCCACCCCTTGTCAAAGGCTGTGGAAAAGGGCAACGGCGGTAGGGCTTGCGGCGGCGCGGACCCTGCCTGTGCGGCGGTGGCCTGGCCGCATGCCCTGGCGGGCCGTGGTTGACGCGGCCGGGGGGAGGGCCTAGCGTGGCGGCATGCGATGGGACGCACTGTTTGGTGACCTTGATGCCCAGTGGCATGCAGCCACCCAGCAGGAGCTGGAGCGGGAAGTCGATGAACTTTCCCGCATCGAGGCGTCCCAGGCCACGCTGGCCGATGCCCTGCGCGGATCGCTGGGAGGCGGGATAGCCGCGGTTTTGCGCGACGGCGTCGTCCATCACGGCACGCTCCAGCGCGTGGAAGAGCAATGGCTGCTGCTCGGCACGGGCCGGCTGTCAGTGGTGCTGCCCCTGGCCAAGCTGATGCAGGTACGCGGCCTCGGCCCGGCCAGGGTGGCCCGGCAGGGACGGGTCGGCTACACGCTCGCCTCGGCCCTGCGGATTCTGGCCCGCAACAGGGCCGCCGTGGTCCTGGGGCTGGAGGCGGCGCAGCCGGCCGGCGTGCACGGCGTGCTGGAACAGGTGGGTGCCGACTTTGTGGTGGTCACGCCACTGGCCGACGGCGTGGCGAGGGGCGGCGGCCGGCGGAAGGATGCCGTGGTGGTCGCGCTGGACGCGCTGATGTCCGTCACGTCCTCCGGTGAAAACGAGTTTTAGCCGGCACTGCCGGTTGGTTCCGTCTCGGGCACGTTGCCTGCGGCCAGCATGGCGCGGGCGGCGGCATGGCGGTCCTCGATGAACTGGTCAAACTTGGCGGCATCGACGCGCCACTGCCCGCGGCCGCCGATCTGGAAGGCCGGAAGCTCACCGCTGCGGACCAGTGAATAGCACGCGGCCGCGGAGATTTGGAGTTCTTCGGCTACGTCGGCCAGCGTCAGGAATCTAGGCATGGTTCCATTATCCTCCGATTTGGTTCTCTTTGTTCCGGTTATCCACCGTTTGTCATCTTTGGTGGTGGTTGGGCCCCGGTAACTTATCCACAACTTTCCCGGAAGGGCTTTCACCGCGGGCCGAACGACGGTAGAAATGACAACAATGCAGTCCACGCGGCGGGGGAGCCACGGCGTGGCGGTGTCGGGGGAGGAGCCATGGGGATGGACTCACAGGGCAGGGCGCCAAGGCTGGCCAAGCCGTCATGGAAGGACCCGCGGCTATTCGTTGGCATCCTGCTGGTCCTGGCCTCCGTGGCCGGTGTGGTGGCGCTGGTGGGCGGCGCGGACAGGACGGTGCCGGCATTCGTCGCCAAGGACGGGCTGGTGGTGGGCCAGGGCATCACTGAGGACTCCTTTGCGGTGGTGCGGGTGCGCCTGGGTGATCTCGAAGGCAAGTATCTGGACCCGGGGGCAGAGCTGCCCGGCCACCCCGTGGCCGTACGCATGGTGCCCAAGGGCGAGCTCGTGCCGGCCAGCAGCATCGGCGGAACCGATGCACTGGATCGCAAGACCGCATCGGTGACAGTTTCTGAACCGCTGCCGAAACAAGTCGTGGCAGGCTCGCATGTTGACGTGTGGGTTGCCCTGCCCGATGACCGCAACGGCTACCGTGAGCCGGTGCTGATGCTGCCGGGTGCCGAGGTGGCGGCGCTGACCGACGCCTCGACCACGCTGGGATCGGCGAAAACCACCCAGCTGATGGTGCTGGTGACCGACGTCCAGATGCCCAAATTCCTCGGTGCCGTCGCCAACAAGGCCAAGGTGTCGGTGGTCTGGAACCCGGGAGGGTCCCGGTGAGCCCGGTGACCGTGGTGACGGTGGGGGACACTGCCGGCAACCCCATTGACGCCCTCGAGCACCGGCGCGGCCCCGTATCCGTGGTCCGCCGCTGCCCCGAGCTTGCCGGCCTGCTGGCCGCCTGCCAAAGCGGACTGGCGCAGGTCGCCGTGGTGGCCTCGGAAACCGACGGCCTGACCGCCACCCTGGTCGACCGGCTCACCGCCGTCGGCGTCAGTGTCGTCTCCGTGGCGGATTCGCCGGCGGAGGCGTCACGGCTGCGCAGCATCGGCGCGTGGCCCGTCACCGGAAGGGTCACGGCGGAACAAATTACCGAATCCATCCTGGCCGTGGTCAGCGCACGCAGGCACCCGCAGTCCGTATCCCTCGGGTTCGCGCTCTCGGCACCGCGCGAATCCTGCCCCCGCCCCGATGGGCTTCACCCGGACCCGTCCCGGAACGACGCCGGACGGACCCCTCCCGATGAATCCCCGCCCGCCGCCGGGGGACTGGGGCGCAGCGGTGCCGCCGTCCGGGGGCGCAAGTCCGCCCGCAGACAAAAGTCCGGCGCGCCGGCGCCCATCGATGGGGTGGCACCAGGCCTTCCCGGCAGCCCGGTGCCCGGCGGGCCGGGCGGACCGGCGGACGCCAACATCGGTGTTGAATCCGGTTCCGGACAGGCCCCGTTTCACGGGATGTTGCCGGACGCCGCCGAAGGTGGAGCCTCCGGGGGCGGCTCCGGCGGCCCCCAGGGAGACGGTGCGGGCCGTGGCCCGCACGGAGTCAGAGCGAACCGTGGCCTGGACGACGGCGTCCGGCCAGTCGGCCGCCCGGCCAGGGACGCGGGCGGCCTCCGTCAGGTGACGGCACGGATGGCTTCAGGGGTCGCCGGCAGCACCCTGTTCCGGAACCGGGACGGCAGGAGCAGGGTGGGACCGGGCGCAGCCCGCATTCCGGGCGGCCCCGCGGATGGGCCGGACCACGGCGGCGGCCCGCCCAGGACACTGGCCGTCTGGGGTCCCATCGGATCCCCGGGACGGACCCTCGTCGCCATAAACATGGCGGCTGAACTGGCTGAGCAGGGGCGCCGCGTCATGCTGATTGATGCGGACAGCTATGGGGCCAGCGTGGCCGCCAGCCTGGGACTGCTGGATGAGGCGGCTTCCTTTGCCCAGGCCTGCCGGGTGGCCGACCAGGGACCCCTGACCGTGGGTGAACTGGCACGGATCAGCACCGAGGTGGTGTGCGCCGGCGGCACGTTTTCACTCCTGACGGGCCTCACTCGGTCCGACAGGTGGCCGGAACTGCGTGCGGCCGCCGTTGAACGCGTGCTCCAGGCGGCGCTGTCCCTGGTGGACACCGTCGTAGTCGATTGCGGGTTTTGCCTGGAAACCGATGAGGAACTGAGCTATGACACGGTGGCGCCCCGGCGCAACGCGGCAACGCTCGCCGTGCTGGGCCAGGCAGACACCGTCTTCGCAGTGGGCAGCGCGGACGCCGTCGGCGTGCCCCGGCTTGTCCGGGCACTCGCTGCCCTGCCCGAGGCCTGTGCCGGTGCGGAGGTTCAGGTGGTGCTGAACAAGGTCCGGAAAAGGTCGGCAGGGGGATCGCCGCTCAAGGAACTTGAGGACGCCTGGGCGCGGTTCGGCCCTGCGCTGGCCATCAGCCATGCGCTGCCGTGGGATGCAGAGCTCCCGGCACGGGCGCTGACGGAAGGCCGGCTGCTGATGGAAATTGCACCGGAGTCGCCCCTGCGCCGGGCCATCCTCGGCATCTGTTGTGCACCTGCCCAACAGACTCCTGAAACTGCTGTAGTAAGCGCCACAGCAGGGCCCGGGAATCCGGGCTAGGCTCGGGGTGAGGCCGCAAAGAAGCGGTCTTTTACTATTTCGCGGAGGCGTTTGTTTTTATGTCGTCCAACTCACCCAAGACCGGGTCCGTGCAGGATCCCGCCCGCCAGGGCGCTGATGACCAACAATTCATCACCGACTACTATGCGCAGCTGTCCGCCGAGGACACCGCGGCCTACGACCCGGCAACCCTCACCGCCCGGGCGCTGACCCACCGCGAACTCGCCGCGGACCGGGCACCCGGCACGGTCAAGGTCGAGGTGCTCGATGAACGTGATGCAGGCGTGGTGTACATCGTGACCGACGACATGCCGTTCCTGGTCGACTCCGTCAGTGCTGAGCTGGTCCATCAAAAGCTGGCCATCCGCCTGGTGACCCACCCGATGTTTGTCGTCGCCCGCGCCAGGGGAAGCCATGTGCTGACCGGCATCCACAAGGTGCCCTCGCATGCCGGGGTGGCCAGCGGGGACACCGCGACCATGCCCAGCATCGCCCACCTCGTCACCGACGGAGACAGTTCCTCGCACCTTGAGTCCTGGATCGCCGTTGAAATCGACAAGACGGACGACGCCGCCAAGGCCCGGCTGGTCGAAGGCCTCACCAAGGTCCTGGGCAACGTCCGCGCCGCAGTCGAGGACTGGCCCGCCATGCGTGAAAAGGCCTTGAGCCGGGCCGAAGTCCTTGCCACCGAGCTGGCCGGAGAGCACCTCGCCGACATCCGCGAGGCCGAGGACCTGCTGCACTGGATGGACGCAGGAAACTTCACCTTCCTGGGCTACCGCGAGTATGACCTCGTCAAGCAGGACGGCGAGGACGTGCTGGTCAACCGTGAGGGCAGCGGGCTCGGACTGCTCCGCGACGGTTCCAGCCACCCCACCGTGCAGCACCTGACCACCACCGGGCGCCGGAAGGCCCGCGAGAAGCGGGTGCTGGTCATCACCAAGGCCAATTCCCGCTCCACGGTGCACAGGGCCTCGTACCTGGACTACATCGGCATCAAGTCCTTTGACTCGCAGGGCAACGTCAATGGCGAGCAGCGCTTCATCGGCCTGTTCGCCTCGGCCGTGTACACCGGCTCGGTCCGCAACATCCCCGTGGTGCGTGAAAAGGTCGACGCCGTGCTGCGGCACTTTGGTTTCCCGCCCGATTCCCACTCGGGCAAGGACCTGTTCGCCCTCCTGGAAACGTACCCGCGCGATGAACTGTTCCAGATTGAAACCTCCCAGCTCATTGAAACCGCAGAGGGCATCCTGCGCCTGCAGGAGCGCCGCCGCACGCGGCTTTTCCTCCGTCCGGACATTTACGGGCGCTTCATGTCGGCGCTGATCTTCATCCCCCGTGACCGCTACACCACCGCCGTGCGACGCCGCATTGAGGACGAGCTCACCCGCACCTTCGAGGCCGTGTCGATCGACTTTGAGGCCAGGATGAGCGAGTCGGCCCTGGCCCGCCTGTTCTTCCGCATCCGCCTATCCAAGGATTACCGCATTCCCGCCGATCTCCAGTCCGCCGAGCTGGAACAGCGGCTGGTCATGGCGGCCCGTTCCTGGCCCGAGGGCATCACCGAAGTGCTTCGGAACACCCAGCCCCTCGAAACGGCAGAACATCTGGCCGCCAAGTGGTCCGAAGCATTCCCGGCAAGCTACCGGGTGGACTTTGAAGTTGAGGACGCACTGGCGGACATCAAGCGGTTCGAGGACTTTGACACCCGGTACAAGCAGGTCATCGACGCCGGAGGGGCGCCGGAAGCCTGCGCCCCCGGGATGAACGTCTACCTGCCCGGCGGGGCCCTCGACGGCCAGCAGGGTGATGCCCGGGTCAAGCTGTACATGGCGCACCCCCAAAGCCTCAGCAAGATCCTGCCGTTCTTCCACAACCTCGGCATTGAGGTCATTGACGAACGTCCCTTCGAGATTGAAACGGCTGACAAGCGCGACTTCTTCCTTTACGACCTCGGCCTGAAGTACCCCGCCGGCGTGGACCCGCTGGAAACCGCCGCACTCCTGACGGACGCGTTCGGTGCCGCCACAACGGGTGCCAGCGAATCCGACTTCTTTGACCGCCTGGTACTGACTGAAGGCATGCAATGGCGCCAGATCGTCATCCTGCGTGCCTACGCCAAATACCTGCGCCAAATGGGGAACACGAACTCCTTTGGCTTCATTGCGGACACGCTGCTGCACAACGTGACCGTGACCCGGTCGCTGGTGGAGCTTTTTGAGACCCGTTTTGACCCCAGCGGTGATGAGGCAGGCCGGGCCGGACGTGTCGCTGAAGTCCACGGCCGCCTCGACAAGGCGCTGGACGGCGTCCCCACACTGGACGCCGACAGGGTGCTGCGCACCATTGCCAACCTGATCGACGCCACCCTGCGCACCAACTACTACCGGGGCCGGGAATTCCTGAGCCTGAAACTGGACCCTTCGCAGATCGCCGGCCTGCCGTTCCCCCGCCCCATGTTTGAAATCTGGGTCTATTCGCCCCGGGTTGAAGGCGTGCACCTGCGCTTTGGCAAGGTGGCCCGCGGCGGCCTGCGTTGGTCGGACCGCCGGGAAGACTTCCGCACCGAGGTCCTGGGACTGGTGAAGGCCCAAACCGTCAAGAACGCCGTAATTGTCCCCACCGGGGCCAAGGGCGGCTTCTTCCCCAAGGCCCTGCCAAACCCCGCCGTCGACCGCGGCGCCTGGATTGCCGAGGGCCGCGAAAGCTACAAGACCTTCATCCGGGGCCTGCTGGACGTCACCGACAACCTGGTGGCGACGGCGGACGGCGAGGTGGTGGTCCCGCCGGAAAACGTGGTTCGGCACGACGCCGACGACACCTACCTGGTGGTGGCCGCGGACAAGGGCACGGCGTCGTTCTCCGACACGGCCAACGCCATCTCCGCCGAGTACGGCTTCTGGCTCGGCGACGCCTTCGCCTCCGGCGGCTCCGTCGGTTACGACCACAAGGCCATGGGCATCACCGCCCGTGGTGCCTGGGAGTCCGTCAAGCGGCACTTTAGCGAGTTCGACGTCGACACCCAGAGCGAGGAGTTCACGGCAGTTGGCATTGGGGACATGTCCGGGGACGTCTTCGGTAACGGCCTGCTGCGCACGCGCCACGTCAAGCTGGTGGCCGCCTTTGACCACCGGGACATTTTCCTGGACCCCAACCCCGACCCCGGGGCCGCCTTTGACGAACGCCAGCGGCTGTATGACCTGCCCCGTTCATCCTGGCAGGACTACAACAAGGAGTTGATCAGCGAGGGCGGCGGGATCTACCCGCGGACGCGGAAGTCGATCCCCATCAGTGACGCGGTCCGCACCGCACTGGGCCTGCCGGAAGGCACCGTCAAGCTCAGCCCGCCGGAGCTGCTGCGTGCCATCCTCCTGGCTCCGGCCGACCTCCTTTACAACGGCGGGATCGGCACCTACATCAAGGCCAGCATGGAGAGCCACGTCGAGGTGGGGGACAAAACCAACGACGCCATCCGCGTTGACGGCAAGGACCTGCGGGTCAAGGTCATCGGCGAAGGCGGAAACCTGGGCATGACCCAGCACGGGCGCGTCGAGGCCGCCCTGCACGGGGTCATCCTGAACACCGATGCCATCGACAACTCCGCCGGCGTGGACTGCTCCGACCACGAGGTGAACATCAAGATCTTCGTGGACCGCATGGTGGCGGCCGGCAACATCGACCCAACCGAGCGGGCCGGCTTCCTGATGTCGATGACGGACGAGATCGGCCACCTGGTCCTCGAGGACAACATCGACCAAAACGTCCTGCTGCTCAACGACCGGCAGCGCGTGGTGGAGTGGAGCCCGAGCTATGAGCGGTTCATGGACTGGATGGAAGAACACGGAGACCTTGACCGTGCCATCGAGGCGCTGCCCACCAATGACGAACTGCACGAACGGCTGCAGGGCGGGCAGGGCCTGACCTCCCCGGAACTCGCAGTGCTTGCCGCCTACGCCAAGATGGAGCTGGCCACCGCGCTGTCCGCCAGCACCCTGGCGGACGACCCCTGGTTCCAGCGCACCCTGCGCCGATACTTCCCCCAGGAAGTGGCCGCCCGTTTTGACGGGGAACTCGATTCGCACCCCCTGCGCCGCGAGATCATCGCCACCGTCGTCGCCAACGACATGGTCAACCTGGGCGGCATCACCTTCGCCTTCCGGGCCATGGAGGAGTCCAATGCGGATGAGCTGGCCATCGCCAAGGCCTTTGTGGCCCTGCACGAGATCTTCGACTTCGCATCCATGACGGCGGCACTGCGCGAGCTGCCGCCGTCGTTCCCCACCGTGCAGTGGTGCGCCGTGCAGCTGGACATGCGCCGGCTCCTGGACCGCGCACTGCGCTGGCTGGTCAACGAAGGCACGGGCCAGCGCAGCATCGAGGAGGTCATTGGCCAGTTCAAGCCCGTGGTCGCATCGGTGGGCGGCCGGCTCTCCAGCTTTGTCCAGGGGGTTGATGCCGAACGCGTCCGGTCCTGGTATGACCGGGCGAAGGCGTGCAACATGCCTGACCGGCTGGGGCGGCAGTGGGCCGAACTGTTCGAGACCTTTCCGCTGCTGGACGTGGCGAAGGTCAGCCGGGACATTGACGAGCCCGTGGAAGACGTGGCCCGCATCTACTACAGCCTGTATAACCGCTACGGCATTGACGCGCTCCTGGAACGGATTACGGCGCTGCCGCGCAACGACCGCTGGCAGGCGCTGGCCCGCGCCGCACTGCGTGACGACCTGTACGCCACCACCGCCGACATGACGCGCAATGTCATGCACAGCACCGACGAGGGCCTGCCGACCGAAGACCGCATCGCCGGCTGGGAGGCCCAGAACAAGGAACAACTGGGCCGGGCCACCAAGATGTTCGCGGAGGTCAACGGGCTGGAACAAGACGACATGGCGTCGTTGTCTGTAGCATTAAGGCTCTTGCGTTCGATCGTCCGGCGCTAGCCGAACCGGGCGGCGGTCGGTTCCCCAGCGGGACCGGCCGCCGCCCACACTATTTGTAAGGAGCCGTGCATGGCCATCTTCGCCGACATGATCAAGGAAGGCGCAGACTTTGGGCCCGGGGATGCGGAATGGCTGCACCTGCTGGTGGGGGACTGGCAGCTGATTGCCGACCTCTCCTTCGCCGACCTGGCGCTGTGGTTCCCGCACCAGGACAAGGGTTATGTTGCCCTGGCACATGTCCGGCCCTCCACCAGCCACACCATGTTCCACACGGACTTCGTGGGCGAGGGCATCCGCCCGGAACTCGAACCACTTGTCGCCGCGGCCTGGCGGAGCCAAAACATTGAGCGGTCCAGTGAAACCGGCATCTGGAACGCCGACCTGGCCATGCGCGTGGAGGCGATTCCGATGGTGCGCAACGGCCGCACGCTGGCCGTCATCACCACCCACATGGACCTCTCCAGCTCCCGGATGCCCTCGCGGCTGGAACTGACCTACCGCCAGTGCGCCTACGACCTGCTGAAAATGGGGACCCTGGGACTGTGGCCCGACTTCGCCTCGCCCACCGGCTCCCGGCGCGGCGCCCCACGTGTGGGTGACGGCGTCCTGCGCCTGGATGTGGACGGGATCGTCCAGTACGCCAGCCCCAACGGCGTATCCGCGTTCCGGCGCCTGGGCGACGGCGAGTCCCTGGAGGGCCGCTCCCTGGCCGAGGTGACCACCGGCCTGCTCAAGGACCGGCGCATGGTGGATGAAACGCTGCCCCTGGTGGTCACCGGGCGCATGCCGTGGCGCACCGAAATCGAGTCCCGCGGGGTGAGCCTTTCCCTGCGGGCCATACCGCTGCGCGACGCCATGGAACGCTTTGGTGCGCTGGTGTTGTGCCGTGACGTGTCCGAGCTGCGCCGGCGCGAGCAGGAACTTGTCACCAAGGATGCCACCATCCGCGAGATTCACCACCGGGTGAAGAACAACCTGCAGACCGTGGCGGCGCTGCTGCGCATGCAGTCCCGGCGCATGCACAGCGAAGAGGGGCGGCAGGGCCTGGAGCAGGCCATGCGCCGGGTCTCCACCATCGCCCTGGTGCATGAAACGCTCTCTCAGGGGCTGGCCCAAAGCGTTGACTTTGACGAACTGATCGACCGCCAGTTCCGGCTGTCCGCCGAGGTCGCCTCACCCTCCCAGCGGGTCCACACCGAGCGGGAGGGCGTCTTCGGCGAACTGCCGAGCGACTTTGCCACGCCGCTGGCCCTGGTCATCAATGAACTGGTCACCAACGCGGTGGAGCACGGACTCCAGGACCGTGAAGGCACAGTGTCCCTGGCCGCCCGCCGCTACAAGAACGACGCCGGCGACGACGCCCTTGCCGTGACCATCGCCGACGACGGGGTCGGGCTCCCCGAGGGCCAGATCGGCGAGGGGCTGGGGCTGCAGATTGTGCGCACCCTGGTCACCAGCGAGTTGGGCGGCACCATAGAATGGATTCCCCGCGAAGGCGGCGGCACCGCCGTGGTGCTGGACATGGCGCTGATCCGCCGCCATTGAATGCTCCGGCACAGCCCGCCGGAAGGTGCCGGGCACCATGATCACGGCCGGACCGGCGCCGAAGTGTCCACGATGTAAACCAATCCCGAGCACAGGGCATCTTGGGCCGCGACCAGGGGGGCGCCCTCGCCGGACGCTTAAAGAGCAAACCCGCACGGTCGGACGGCATGTGCGTAGAAAAAGCAATGCGCATCCATCCCTGCGGGTTGGTTGCCTGACGGGTGCTAGCTGGCGCGGCGGGCCCTGGCTGCGCGGCGCTTCATGGCCCGCCGCTCGTCTTCGCTCAGACCACCCCAGACACCGGCATCCTGGCCGGACTCGATGGCCCACTTCAGGCAAGTGTCGATCACGGGGCAACGACGGCACACGCTCTTTGCTTCCTCGATCTGCAACAAGGCCGGTCCCGTGTTTCCCACCGGGAAAAACAATTCCGGGTCCTTGTCGAGGCAGGCTGCGCGACTACGCCAGTCCATGCTGATCACTCACTCCTTTAGAACGGGAGGCTGTTTGTGAAAAATTTCACGTTAGGCCACATAAGAAAAGGGCCGCTATCGGCCCTTGTCGGTCATTGAGTTAAGCGTGTCATGTTAACTCTTTGTAAACAAGGGGTTGTGAGGCTTTAATTGGCACCGGACCATGAGCGATGCATCACAATGGTTGCGGCCAAACGGCAGTCGTGCGTGGTTGTTACCCGACTATCTCCGGTAAGGTGCAGTTGTGTCAAGACCTCCAGTGAACCCCGCAGAACAGCCGGATCCAGGGCAGCGGGACCATGCCGCGCACGGACCCAACGACGTTTCGGCGCACCGGCCCGCCGGCGTCTACGTGATCTCCGTGGTGGTCGGCCTCCAGGCCGTTGCCCTCGCCGTGCTCGGCGTCGTCGCCACCATTGGTGCGTTCAGCCAGCCGTCACTTTCCGTTGCCGGCACCGTCTTTTTGATTGTGTTGGTCTTTGCACTGGCAGCGGCTTTGGCGGCCGTGGCGGTCAACGCCTTCAAGGGCTTCCGATGGACCAGGTCTGCTGCGTTTGTCTGGCAGCTGCTGATGGTCGCCCTCGCCGTGCCGGCCCTCCTCAACGGCCCTGCCGTGACCGGCCTGGTGATGCTGCTGCCGGCGCTCGCCGTGATTTTCTACCTGTTCACACCCAAGGTGGTTGAGTTCTCCCTGCGCCCGCGTGGCGGGCAGCCGGTCCTTTAGCCGGTTTGTCACGGCGCGCCCTGCCTTGGCGCGGGGAACTGGAACCAAGTAGTCCGACCGCGATCCACCAACACTGCGCGGCCCGCCGGCTCCGAACCCATCGTGTCGAGTCGGAGCCCGAACAGTTCCCCGTCCTGCTGCCGGCGCGGTCTGAGGACCACCCCCTGTTCGGCAGTGCGCACACCCCATTCCGGGGGAAGCCTGGACAAAGAGGGCAGATGGTTGGGAACGGCGACCAGCGCTGAACCTCCGTCCGCCACCTGGCGGGATATGGCGTGGCACTGTTCCGGCGTCAGCCGCGTGGCGTCGTCCACCCAAAGAAGCCTGCCCCGACCGGCGTTCAGCTCCCGTACCGCCGCCAGGAAGCTGGAGCGGCCCGATCCCGGTGCCCCCAGCACAGGAATGACCGTCCCGGGGGCAACCGACAGCCAGATGGGGGTCCCGCAATCCCCTCCAAGGCCCACCATCACGTCCCAGACCGCGGTTGGGCCGGGAGCCGTGGTTGGTGGGACACCCGTGAACGTGTCCCTGGCTGTTCCTGCGCCGGCGCCTGTGTTGCCGACACCGGCAGTGGCGCCGGGGCCGGCCGCGGCCGATGCTCCGGCCAAGGCCGCGCTGGACACCGCCAGTGTGAGGGTTGACGGCAGGTCACGCACAACGAGCGGCGGGTGCCCGCCTTCCCGTTCCGCCACCATGGACAGGCCCCGCCCGGGTGGGGCGGCTGCGCCGAGCTGGGCCACATGGGGTTCCTCGGGGGCACCCCGTGAGGCAGCGGCGTTGATGGGACCGAAGACTGCGGCGCGGCCGGGCACAGGCGTGAATCGCGGCAGGCCCGGCCACGCCAGCCGGGATTCCGTGCTGGTACCGAAGGGCAGGAACAGGCGGTTGGGCATGCCTGCCATGAACGGAGCCGTGAGCAGTTCGCGCTCCCCGCCCACCACCACGGCCACGGTTGGGCGGCTGTGGCCGACCAGGGCCGCGGCACAATCCTCGGCCCAGGGCCAGGCTCCGGACCGGAAGGCGGCCACCCAGCGCCCCCAATCAGTGGCAAACAGCACCATCCGGGACTCTGTGCGCTCGGCGACCTCCTGCAGCCGCAGCAGCAGGCGGGCCGCGGTGCGCAGGCTGGCGGGCGTCACATAACCACCCACCCGGGGATGGCGCCTGAGGTGCTGCAGGGACCCGTCGCCGTCCAGCAGGTAGGCATAATGCGGCAAGCTCCCATCCCGCCGGGTGTTGGGGGCGAGCAGCCTGGAGGCCAACAGCTGCACGCCGGCCGAGGACTCGTCCCGGGCGCCGAGGCACGCCACGTGGGAATGTCGCAAAGGAGACCACACCAGCGACTCCAACGACTGCCGTTCGGGCACATCCACCAGCCCGAGCAGGACGGCACCCCCGTCCGTGCCGGAGCCGGCCGCAACATGCCGGCTGGTGGCGGCCGTGACGGCGCCATTGTCGGATGTCAGCGCGTCCAGATCGATCCCGGATGGCAGCTCCGGCGCCACGATGGCGGGGGCCGGCCGCCACGGCGACTGCCGAACCGGAACTGACCGACCGGGCGTGGTTGCCGCCCCATTTTCCAGGCCGCGCTGCCATGCCGTTTCGTTGGCAGGCGGGGCTGAAGTGCCGGGGGAGGACAGCATCTGCCAGGCGGCTATGAGCAGGCCCGCCACGGAGTCGACGTCGCTGTCCGCGGCGGACTCGTTGGCCGTTCCGCCCACCGGCGCGGCGGAGCCGGGGGACGGCGGCAGGGGTGCGGACGGCAGCGCTGTCATCATCTGCGGGCCGGCCAGCAGCTCGGCCACCGGTGATACGACGGCGTGCAGCGGCCCGCGGGCATCCGGCAGCCGCAAGGTCGCGCTCTGGAACTCGGTGGGGCGGGCACCGGCCCGGCTGATGAAGGCCCTTCCAGGGGTGTCCACGGCAATGCATGATGCAGCGCCGGACCCTATGACGTCCTGGGAATCAAGGCTGGTCTGTACACGAAGGCATACGGAGGAGGTGACGTTCGCGCGGATGTCGGCGCTGACCGCCCCCTGGGGCCGTTGGGTTGCCAAGACCAGGTGGATGCCGAGCGAACGTCCCACGGCCGCGATGCGCATCAACTCACCCATGGCATCGGGATACTGGTCCACCAACACCCGGAACTCATCGACCATTATGACCAGGTGGGCCATGCCTCCCCCGCCTGACCGGCCGAAGATGCTGCCGGCAGCGCGCCTGGCACGGTAGCTGTCTGCATTGGCAGCCTCGGCGGCACCCAGCAGGGTTTCGCGCCGGTGGATTTCCGTCCGCAGGGAAGCCAGGACGCGGTCCATCCCGTGTCCGTCAAGGTCCGTGACGAGTGCGGAGGTGTGGGGAAACTTCCGCAACGCGCCCAGGCCGGCGCCGCCCTTGAAATCCACCAGGATGAATTCAAGATCGGCGGGGGAATGTTCCAGCGCCAGGCTGCCCGCCAGGGTCCTCAGGAACTCGGACTTCCCGGAGCCCGTTGTGCCGCCCACGAGGAGGTGTGGACCGTCCTGGGCGAAACTGAACATTTCCTGCCCTGCTGCCGAGCGCCCGACCGGAACCGGCCTGAGCGGACCGCCTGCGGAGGCACGCCAACCCTCCACGACCTGGTGTGCCCGGCACCGTCCGGGCAGCGGAACAGAGCAGGGTGCCAAGGGATCCGCCGCCACCTCGTGGCGTCCCGAGCCTGCCCTGGCACGGGCGTAGCGGTCGAAGATTTCCGCGGGCACACCGTCAGGAACGAATGAAAGCCCGTCCAGCAGGCCGCAGGCTGTGTCCCCCTGAAGGTGCAGCCGCACCCCGGTGGCCGCAGTGCCGTGTTCGACCGCGCGTGTAAAGAAAAAGACCGCGGCCGTGCCCGGATAGGCCGCCCGGACCAGTTCCTGCGGCTCATCGAATGTCACCACAACGCCTCCCGGCGGGACCGGAGGTGCCGCCGGGGTCGGCAGGCGTCCACTGGAGAGCACTGTGCCCGGCAAAAACCTCGCCGCCAGGGGCTGGTCGCCGGCGGACGCCAAAAGAACCACGGGCACGCCGGCCGCGTCCAGTTGCATCAGGACAAAATGGAGCAACAGCCGCAGCGGCCCGGCGGCACCGCAAATCTGCACCGGACCCTGCCCCAACGGCACCGTAACCGGGGAATGGGTCAACACAGGCACCTTCAGGCCGGGACCGGCGGATGCCGTGTCAAGGTTCGCGCACTGGTGGGCCGTGCCCACACGGAGGGCAAGCCGCCGGCCGGAAAAAGGCAGCGCTCCTTGGCCTGGATCCGGCGCCTGCAGTCCTGTGCGGCCAGATCCGCCCGGGCCGGCAAGGGGTTGATCCGGCAGCGTCTTCTGCAGTGCGCCGGAAAACAGCTCATCCGCCCCGGGAAAGGCGGCCAGACGCCGTGCAGCATTCTGCACAGCAGCCATTGCCACCGACGCGCGGAATCCCCGCCGGTCCCTGGCACCACCCACGAGAGGCGAAATGACGGCGACGGCGCCCATGGCGGCGAACGCCAGAAACATCAACGAACCGGTCAGCCACGCCAGCAACACGCCCACGGCCAGGGGCAGCAGGCCGGTGGCCAAGGTGCCCCAACGGTTCCGCAGCTGTCCGGACCTGGCGGGCAAGGACAGCGCGGCGAGGGCACCGGCATCCAGCAAACCGGCAAAATCACGGGCGCCCAACAGGGGCCCGCTGACTCCGCTTGGCCGGTCCATGTCCGTTCCCCCGGTTAGGCCAGGCGCGCCAGCCCCGCCGTGCCCGAGGCTGCCCGTTTCTCCCGAGCGGCCGGCATCGCCCTGACCGTCCTCGTTCAAGGTCGCGCCAACGTTGCCGGTGCCGCTGCGGCCACCCGTCCGGGCAGCGTTTCCACCAGGCATCGCACATCGGCCCGTCGACGTGGACACAGGAGTGGAGAGTTGCAGGAGCAGCCCGGTCGCGCCACAGCGGATGAGGTCGCCCACTTCAATGATGGCCGGCCCCTTCACGGCGACGGCGGCGGCCAGGGGGTTGGCCTGCCAGCCGCGGAGGAGGCTGAAGCCGGTTGCGCCGGGGGCCGCCTCAAGGACGATGGCGCGCTCGCCGACAGTTAGCGTCCCCTGGCGCCTGGACAAGGCGGGGTCGGCGATGGAAATACGGCAGCGCCCGCGGCCCAGGCCGTAGCTGCCCCGGTGCAGCGGGAAAATGGCGCCGGCGCCGGGACCGGAGCAGACGGCCAGTTGTGCAGGCGCGTCAGGTCCCGACGGATGCCGACCACCAGCAGGTGCCGGCGCGGTCCCGTGCACCACCACGACGGCGCCGTCCGTCAGGGGCGGGCGCCCCGCGCGGAGCCGGTCCAGTGGCAGCCCGGCCACCGTGAACGCGGCGCCGGGCCAGCGACCGTTCAGTGCCCCGGCGACAGCCGCCCCGCCGGACAGGTCCGCTGCGGACAGGTGGCCCTCGGCCAGCATGCCGTCCGGCAGGAAAATGCTCAGTTCGGCCGGGTCAAACGGATCGGTGCCGGGGCCGGCCACTGCGGTGATTTCCAGACGCACAGTCCTTTCCTTCCACGCGTTTCCCGCGGCCGTGCGGCCGCCGTGTCCTCCGAGACTAGGCTGGCGGGAAGTGTCCGTGGGGTCCGGCGTCGAACATTGTCAACAACCCGGCCGGCAGGCCGCCGTGTGGAGGAATGAACGGGCCCAACGTGCCATGGGTCATACGCCCGGCAGGCGGAGTTTGGATAACGGTCAGGTAACCTAGGACGGTAGGCGTGGCACTGCTGTGCCTGTATACCGCCGCGCAAGGAACACAGGAGAGTTTGTGAACGCTGACCTAATCGTCGTCGGTTCGGGTTTCTTTGGCCTGACCATTGCAGAACGTGCCGCCACTGAATTGGGCTTGAAGGTGGCCGTGCTGGACCGCCGCCACCACATCGGCGGCAACGCGTACAGCGAAAACGAGGCGCAGACGGGCATCGAGGTCCACCGCTACGGCGCCCACCTCTTCCACACCTCCAACGAGCGCGTCTGGGAGTACGTGAACCGCTTCACCCAGTTCACCAGCTACCAGCACAAGGTGTACACCGCCCATAAGGGTGAGGTCTACCAGATGCCCATCAACCTGGGCACCATCAACCAATTCTTCCGTTCCGCCATGGGCCCGGGCGAGGCTCGGGCCCTGATCCAGGAGCAGGCGGGCGAGCTGGCCGGGACCGACCCGGCCAACCTGAACGACAAGGGCATCCAGCTGATCGGACGCCCGTTGTACGAGGCGTTCATCAAGCACTACACGGGCAAGCAGTGGCAGACCGACCCGAAGGACCTGCCGGCGTCGATCATTTCCCGCCTGCCCGTGCGCTACAACTATGACAACCGCTACTTCAACGACACGCACGAGGGCCTGCCGGTGGACGGCTATACGGCGTGGATTGAGCGCATGGCCGATCACCCCAACATTGAAGTGGTGCTCAACACCGACTTCTTTGAGGCCGGCGAATTCTCACGCAACGCAGTGCTCGGCCAGGTCCCGGTCATTTACACCGGGCCCGTGGACCGCTACTTCGACCATGCCGAGGGCGACCTCTCCTGGCGCACCATCGACCTCGAGCAGGAAGTGCTGCCCATCGAGGACTTCCAGGGTTGTGCGGTCATGAACTACCCGGATGAGGAGCAGAAGTACACGCGCATCCACGAGTTCCGCCACTTCCACCCGGAACGGGACTACACCAAGGACGCCACGGTCATCATGCGTGAATATTCGCGCTTCGCCGAGAAGGGCGACGAACCCTACTACCCGGTCAACACGGCAGAGGACCGCAAGAAGCTGCTGGCCTACCGCGACCTGGCCAACGGTGAAAAGTCAGTGCTGTTTGGCGGCCGCCTGGGCACCTACAAGTACCTCGACATGCACATGGCCATTGGTTCGGCCCTGAGCATGTTCGACAACAAGATCAAGCCGCACTTTACCGGCGGGGCGAAGCTGCAAAGCGGAGGAGTTGACGCGTGAGCGTAGCAACAAAGACGGAAAGCACGACGGCGGACGGGGACTCGCGCAGCTGGCGCACGCTCCAGCGGGTCATCCTGCCCGGCGATGCCGACCAGGAAACGCTGCCGCTCTACCTGGATGCGGGCACTTCGGCGGGCGCCTTTGGTGACTCGCCGACCACTGTCCGTGGGGAACGCCAGGCAAAACCGGCCCGCGCGGCCGATGGTGCCAATACGGCAAGCTACGAAGATGTCGTCTCGCGGACGGCAACGTCCGCGCGCCCGGGCCAAAGGCTGTCTTTTTCAACCTATTTTAATGCCTTCCCGGCGAGCTACTGGCGCCGCTGGACGCCGCTGCGCACCGTTCGCCTTCGTGTTGTGACCAAGGGCGCGGGAACTGTTTCCGTATACAAGTCAAACGCCCGGGGCTCACTCCAGCATGTCGAGACAACCAGGGTGAAGGGCGCTACGGAAAGCACCTTTGACCTCTCGCTGGCCCCCTTCGGCGATGGCGGCTGGTACTGGTTCGACGTCACCGCCGGGGCGGAAGCCGTTGCCATCCAGGCTGCGGAGTGGCTCACCGATGAGGAACCACGGACCAACGGTGACATCACGGTTGAGATCACCACGCTGAACAAGACCGATTTCTGCATCAACAACCTGCGCATTCTTGGTGAGCACCCGGAAGCACTGCAGTCCGTCAAGGAAGTCCTGGTTGTCGACCAGGGAACACAGAAGGTGGCCGAAGCGGACGGCTTTGCCGAGGTGGCCGCTGCGCTGGGCGGCAAATTGCGCATCATCAACCAGGACAACCTGGGCGGCTCGGGCGGATTTGCCCGTGGCATGTACGAAGCAGTCAAGAACGACAGCGACTACGTGTTGCTCCTGGACGATGACGTGGTGGTGGAACCAGAGAGCATCACCCGCCTGGCCGTGTTCGCCGACTACTGCAAAAAGCCGACCCTCGTGGGCGGGCACATGTTCGACCTGCACGACCGCAACGTCCTCCACACCCTTGGTGAGGTGGTCAACCCCTACATCATTGGCCCGGACGAACCCAACCCGGACCAGCAGATGCGCCACAACTTCTCCCAGGAAACCCTGCGCGACACGGCATGGATGCACCGGCGCGTTGACGTGGACTACAACGGCTGGTGGATGTGCCTGATCCCGACCCAGGTGATCCGGGAAATCGGCCTGTCACTGCCGGTGTTCATCAAGTGGGACGACGCCGAATACGGTGTCCGCGCCAAGGCCGCCGGGTACCCCACAGTGTCACTGCCCGGTGCCGCCGTTTGGCATGTGTCCTGGATCGACAAGGACGACATGGTGGGCTGGCAGTCCTACTTCCACACACGCAACCGGTTTATTTTTGCCCTGCTGCACAGCCCCTATGAGCACGGCGGCGGACTGGTGGAGAACTCGCTCAAGCTGGATCTCAAGCACAACATTTCCATGCAGTACTACACCGTCCAGGGCCGCATCGATGCCCTGCGCGACCTGATGAAGGGGCCCGCGGGACTGCACGGCATGCTGCCCACGCGCCTGCCGGAGATCCGGGCGTTGGCCGCAGGCTACACTGAAACCCAGTTCAAGCCCGACGTCGATGAATTCCCGGCCGTCAAAGTTGCCAGGCTCCCGCGCCGCGGCAAAGGCTTTTCCGTCCCCTCGCTCGTGAAGCTGGCGCCCTGGCTGGCCAAGAATGTTATCCGCCAGGTGGCCACGCCCGTCACCGACCAGCGGCAACAGCATCCGGAGGCCGTCGTCGCGCACCAGGACAACAAGTGGTGGCGCATGTCCCAGTTCGACAGTGCCATTGTCAGCAATGCGGAGGGGAGCGCGGCGTCGTGGTACAAGCGTGATCCCAAGCTGGTCCGCAAGCTGCTCGTGGACAGCGTCAAGGTCCATGGCGAGGTGCTGCGGCAGTGGCCGCGTCTGAAGGCAGAGTACCGTGACGCCCTCGCGGCCATCACGTCCGTGGAAGCCTGGGAGAAGACCTTCGCCGAACATAGCGAAATCAGTGAAAACTAAACTCTTGGAAACAGCGAAGGATGGCTTGGTCCGTCCGGGGACCAGTGGTGGACTGGCGGACGTGTACCGTCAGCGTTTTCTGCTGAAACTGCTGGTACGCAAGGAACTCAAGGTCCGCTACCGCGGCTCGGTGCTGGGCATCATCTGGTCCTACGTGAAGCCGGGCGTGCAGTTCATTGTGTTTTACGTGGCATTGGGCGTGTTCCTTGGACTCGAACAAAGCTCCACCAACAAGTCGGGGCTGCCCAACTATGCCATCTACCTGTTCTCCGGCATCATCCTCATCAACTTCTTCACCGAAGCCCTGGGAAACGCCTCCAGATCCATAGTGGGCAACGGCGGACTGATCAAAAAGATCTATCTGCCGCGCCAGCTGTTCCCGGTCGCGTCGGTGTGGGTTTCTGCCGTCCATTTCTTCCCGCAGCTGCTCATCCTGGTGGTGGCCTGTCTTTTCTCCGATTGGCACCCTTCGTTTCTCCAACTGCTCGCAGCGGTGGCGGGGTTCATCATCATCGCACTGTTGGCAACGGGCCTTGGACTGTTGTTTGGTGCCGCCAACGTCTACTTCCGGGACTCCGAAAACTTCGTGGACATGCTCCTGATGATCGCCACGTGGGCGTCCCCCGTCATGTATTCGTGGACCATGGTCCAGCACAAGCTGGGTGAAGCGTGGTACTCCATCTACCAGGTCAACCCCATCACCATCGCCGTGGAGACCTTCCACTATGCATTCTGGCTTCCGACGACGGACGGCTCGGCCGGGATACCGCCCCACCTGCTATCGCTTTGGATACCCGTGGGACTGCTGGTCTCGGCCGCGGTCCTGGTATGGGGCCAGCTGACCTTCCGGCGGCTTGAAGGCCGCTTCGCCCAGGAGTTGTAGCATGACAACGGCAATCGAAGTCACGGGCATAAGCAAGCAGTTTGTGCTCCGCCACACCCGGTCCCTGAAGGAAGCCTTCATCTGGCTCATCAAGGGCCGCAAGGGTGACCTGTCCGAGAAGTTCCATGCCCTCCGGGACGTTGACCTGGTGGTGGAGCAGGGGGAGACCGTTGCCCTGCTCGGATTCAACGGGTCAGGCAAGTCAACGCTGCTCAAGCACATCTCCGGGGTCATGATTCCTGATAGCGGAACGGTGCGCACGCGGGGAAAGGTTGCGGGCCTGATCGAGGTGGGCGCGGGGTTCCATCATGACCTTTCCGGCAGGGACAACGTCTATCTCAACGGCGCCATCCTGGGCATGACAGAGGAACAGATCAACGAACGGTTCCAGTCGATTATCGACTTTGCCGAGATCGGCCAGTTCATCGACACCGAGGTGAAGTTCTACTCCTCGGGCATGTACCTTCGCCTTGCCTTTTCCGTGGCGGTGCACACCAATCCCGAAGTTTTCCTTGTCGATGAAATCCTTGCTGTCGGCGACGAACCGTTCCAGCAGAAGTGCATTGCCAAAATCCAGGAGCTGGCTGCCGAGGGGCGCACCTTGGTGGTGGTCAGCCACGACCTGGATTTGGTGTCACGGATTTGCAGCCGCGGTGTGGTCCTGGACCACGGCCATGTCACCTTCGACGGATCCATCCACGACGCCGTTGCGAAGTTGCGCGGGGCGTAGGCGCCAGGCTTGAACCTCGTCATAGGGGAAACCCAATCCAGCCCGCAGTCCCGCGCGGGAGCCAGACGGGCCAGGTTCCGTCCTGACATCCAGGCGCTTCGAGCCGTGGCGGTGACGATGGTGGTCCTGACGCATTTGTGGCCCAACCGGCTCACCGGCGGCTACGTGGGCGTCGATGTCTTTTTTGTCATCTCCGGCTTCCTGATTACATCGCACCTGGCCAAGGAGATCTTTGGTACGTCAGCCCTGTCCTTTGGCCGGTTTTATGCCAGGCGGATCAAGAGGCTGCTGCCCGCCGCGTTCATCGTGCTTGCCGCCGGGTCGGTGGCCGTCGCCATCTGGGTGCCGTATTCGGAATGGCAGCCCACAGCACGCGAAGTGATGGCCAGTGCCTTCTACGTTGAGAACTGGTCCCTGGCCGGGCAGTCCATCGATTACTCGGCGATCAACAACCAGGCAACCATCGCCCAGCACTACTGGTCCCTGTCTGTGGAAGAACAGTTCTACTTCCTCTGGCCGTTGGCGCTCTTTGGCCTGTATCGCCTGGGTGCCCGGCTGGGTGCCCGTCGCAGGACGATTCTGACGGGAATCACCCTGCTGGGGGCGGCCAGCCTGGTGTACTCGATCATCTTCACCGCGGGCAATCCAAACCCCGCCTATTTCGTCACCCCTGTGAGGGTATGGGAATTCGCGGCCGGCGGGATATTGGCCATTGCCGCGGCCAAGGTTGCCCTGCCCCGGCTGGCCGCTGACGTGTTGGCGGTGCTTGGATGGCTTGCCATTGCAGCTTCCGCCCTGACCTTCAGCCCCCAGACCGAGTTTCCCGGATGGTCGGCGCTCCTTCCCGTCATCGGGGCCACCGCCGTCATCGCCGGCGGGACGGGCCGGACCCGCGTTCCCTTCCATCCTTTCGTGGCATGGAAGCCGGTGCAGTTTGTGGGCGATGTTTCCTATTCGATTTACCTGTGGCACTGGCCGATGATCGTCGTGGCACCCTACGTCCTGCTGGCACCCCTGAACGCGTGGGTGAAAATTGGCATCATTGCCGTCTGTGTGCCACTTGCCTGGCTGACCAAGGTGCTGGTGGAGGACCGCGGCAAGTCCTGGAAGATCCTGGGGCAGCGCCCGCGGGGCACATTCCTTGGCATGGGGGCGGGCCTTGCCATGCTTGCCATCCTGGCCGGCGGCATGACGTGGGGCGGCGCCCTGCAGGAGAGCCGGGCAGAGGCGGTGCAGGAACAGCAAATGGGCCGCCCCTGCCTCGGCCCGGCGGCGTTGCCTGCCCAGAAGGGGTGCACCGACGCGCTCGGGCCGGCTGCCGTCACGGTCATGGGCCCCGGGAACCGGTATTACGCCTCGGCCCCCGAATGCGCCACCGACCCCAACCGGAAGGGGGCGGGAATCAAGGCCGTCGCCGTCTGTGACTTCTCCGGCGGGAAGAAGGGCGCAACCACGGTTTGGCTGACCGGGGACTCCCACGCCGAGCAGTGGAAGCCTGCACTTCTGGTGCTGGCAAGGAAGAACCACTGGAAGCTGACGTATTCGTTGTTGGGCGGGTGCCCCGTGGCCGACGTCACTTTTGCCGGGTACCGCGGCAAAGGTGATCCAGCCGGGAACGCAGCCTGCATGGCCGGTGCCCGGTCCATCGCCAACATGATTGCGGCCGACAAGCCCGACAAGGTCTTTTACTCCGTCTTTGCCCGGAAAGAAACGGTCGACGACGGCTCGGGACGGAGCCAGGACGCACAGTACCGCGCCGGGCTGCCGAAGTTTTGGGGCCGCTGGGCCGCTGCCGGCAGCACCGTGTACGTCATGGCCGATCCGCCGCTGAACGGCTACGTCCGCGATCCGCAGTGCGTGGCGCTCAATCCGGCACGGCCGCTCAAGTGTGCAGTTCCGCGTGCGGTTGCCCAGCCGGCGGACCCATTGGTTTCCGCGGCAAGGTCCATGAAATCGCCAAAGGTGAAATTGATTGACCTGACCGACCACTTCTGCGATTCGAGCCGGTGTTATGCCGTGGTTGGGAACGTCGCCGTCTACTACGACGCGGACCACCTCAACGGTGATTTTTCGAAGCTTTTGGCGCCGTACATTGAACGCCAGATCTAGTGTTGGGAAGGCGCAGCCGGGCACGGCCCGACGTGGCCCGGCTCTCATGGTGCGCGTCCGGCCCGCAAACTGCGGATATTCTAATAACAATGCGTGGTCCACGGCTGCACCGCCCCATGCCGCCAAGATCGAAAAGTAAAGGCTACTAAAACGTGAAGATTGCTGTCATTGCACTCGGTAAGATCGGCCTGCCACTGGCCGTCCAGTTCGCTTCCAAGGGCCACGACGTGGTGGGTGTGGATGTCAACCAAGCCGTGGTGGACCTCGTCAATGCCGCCACCGAACCTTTCCCCGGAGAAGCCCACCTGCCGGAATTGCTCTCCGAACTGGTGCCGGCCGGCAAGTTGCGGGCCACGACGGACTACGGCCAGGCGGTCCCTGGAGCCGACGCGGTGGTCCTGGTGGTCCCGCTCTTCGTCGACTCGGACGCCAAGCCGGACTTTGGCTGGATGGACGCCGCAACGGCCGAGCTTGCCAAGCACCTGACACCGGGCACGCTCGTGTCCTACGAGACGACCCTGCCTGTCGGCACCACCCGCAGCCGCTGGAAGCCGGCCCTGGAAGCGGGATCCGGCCTGGTCGAAGGAAAGGACTTCCATCTGGTCTTTTCCCCCGAGCGCGTCCTGACCGGCAGGGTCTTCGAGGACCTGCGCAAGTACCCCAAGCTGGTGGGTGGACTGTCCGATGCGGGTGCCGCCAAGGCCGTCGAATTCTACAATTCCGTGCTGGACTTTGACGTCCGCCCTGACCTGAACCGCGCCAACGGCGTGTGGGACCTTGGCTCCGCGGAAGCCTCGGAACTGGCCAAGCTCGCTGAAACCACCTACCGGGACGTCAACATCGGCCTGGCCAACCAGTTTGCCCGCTTCGCGGCGACAACGGGGATCGACATCTACCAGGTCATCGAAGCCTCAAACTCGCAGCCGTTCAGCCACATCCACCAGCCGGGCATCGCCGTCGGCGGCCACTGCATCCCGGTCTACCCGCGCCTGTACCTGTGGAACGACCCGGAAGCCACCGTGGTCCGTGCCGCGCGTGCCGCCAACGCGGACATGCCCGACTACACCATCGGCCTGCTTGAAGGTGCCTATGGAGACCTCGCCGGGGCACGCGTCGTCGTGCTGGGTGCCTCCTACCGCGGAGGGGTGAAGGAAACCGCCTTTTCCGGCGTGTTCGACGCCGTCGAGGCCATCGCGACCAGAGGCGGGACCGCACTGGTCCATGACCCCATGTACACGGACGCGGAGCTGAACAAGCTTGGCTTCGTCGCCTACCATTTGGGCGAGCCGGTTGATGCGGCCGTCGTCCAGGCCGACCACACCGAGTACCGTCAGCTCACACCGACAGACCTGCCCGGCGTCAAGGTGTTCATCGACGGCCGCCGGGTAAGTTCAGCCGACCAGTGGGACGGCGTCACCTACCGTGTCATTGGCAAGGCATAGGTAACCACAGCCCGTCCGCATCCGTATGTGACCAGGAGTACCAGCATGACTTATGTAGCACCCAGCGCCGACGTCGCCGAGCAGGCAGTCCTTGGCGAAGGCACCAAAATTTGGCACTTGGCCCAGGTCCGGGAGGACGCCGAGCTCGGCGCGAACTGCATAGTCGGCCGCGGCGCATACGTCGGCACCGGCGTCAAAATTGGCGAGAACACCAAGATCCAAAACTACGCGCTGGTCTACGAGCCGGCCGTCCTCGGAAAGGGCGTCTTCATCGGCCCAGCCGTGGTCCTCACCAACGACACCTACCCGCGCTCCGTCAGCCCGGACGGCTCCCTCAAGAGCGCCCACGACTGGACCCCCGTGGGGGTCACCATCGAGGACGGCGCCTCCGTCGGTGCCCGCGCCGTGTGCATTGCGCCGCTGACCGTCGGCCGGTGGGCCACCATCGCGGCCGGGTCCGTGGTCACCAAGGACGTCCCCGCGTTTGCCCTCATGGCAGGCGTACCAGCCCGCCGCCTGGGATGGGTCGGCAAGGCCGGCTTCCCCCTCAAGGCGGACGGCGGCTTCTGGGTGTGCCCGGAAACCGGGGCCAAATATATTGAAGATGGAACTTCCCTGAAAGAGGCAGAGGACAACGCATGAGCCAGGACTTCATTCCCGCAGCAAAACCCATCATCGGAGCCGAGGAACGGGCAGCGGTCGACGCCGTCATGGCCACCGGCATGCTGGCGCAGGGGAAGCAGGTGGCCGAGTTTGAATCCGAGTTCTCCCACGTGCTCCTGGATGGACGTGCCAGCGTTGCCGTGAACTCCGGGACCTCGGGCCTGCACCTGGGCCTCCTGGCCTCCGGTGTCGGCCCCGGCGACGAGATCATCGTCCCGTCCTTCACCTTTGCCGCCACCGGCAACTCCGTGGCCCTGACCGGCGCCACGCCCGTCTTCGCCGACATTGAACTGGACCACTACGCGCTGGACGTGGCCCACGTCGAGTCCCTCATCACGGACAAGACCAAGGGCATCATGCCGGTGCACCTCTACGGGCACCCCTTCGCCGCCGAAGCCTTTGCTGCCCTGGCCGAGAAGCACGGGATCGACCTGTACGAGGACGCAGCCCAGGCCCACGGCGCTGCGCTTAACGGCAAGAAGGTGGGCACCTTCGGCAAGTTCGCCATGTTCAGCCTGTACCCGACCAAGAACATGACCTCGGGCGAGGGCGGCATGGTCTCGACGTCGGACGCCACCGTTGAGCGGAACCTGCGCCTTCTGCGCAACCAGGGCATGGAGAAGCAGTACGAAAACGAACTCGTGGGCTTCAACAACCGCATGACGGACCTACACGCAGCCATCGGCCGCGTCCAGCTCACCAAGGTGGAAGCCTGGACCAAGCAGCGCCAGGAGAACGCAGCCTTCCTCAGCGCCAACCTCGAAGGTGTGGGAACCCCGAAGGTGGCCGAGGGCGCCGAGCACGTGTACCACCAGTACACCATCCGGGTGCCGGAAGGCCGGGACGAGCTGCACGAGCGCCTGCGTTCCGAGTACAACATCGGCTCAGGTGTCTACTACCCGGTGCCGAACCACCGCCTGCCCTCCTTCAACAGGACCGAGGACCTGCCCAACACGGAGATCGCAGCCAAGGAAGTCCTTTCCCTGCCGGTCCACCCGTCACTGACCCAGAACGACCTTGAGCGCATCGTCACCGCCGTGAACACGCTCGTCAAGGCAGGTGCCTAAAGCATGGCGAACTTGCGCGTAGGACTCATCGGGCTGGGCATGATGGGACGCCACCACGCTCGGGTCATCCGTGAAGTGGAGGGCGTGGACCTGGTGGCCGTGGCGGATGCCTTCGGCGACCCCCACGGCGTCGCCAAGGACCTTCCCGTTCTGCACAGCGTCGAAGAGCTCATTGCCGCCGGCCTGGACATGGCCGTCGCCGCCGTGCCCACCGGCATGCACGAGGAAGTGGGCCTGGCCCTGGCCGAGGCGGGAATCCACACCCTGGTGGAGAAGCCCATCGCGGCCAGCGTACCGGCCGGCCAGCGTCTCGTCGAGGCCTTTGCTGCCAAGGGCCTGGTCGGGGCCGTGGGGCACATTGAGCGCTTCAACCCTGCGCTGCAGTCGCTGCGCAAGCGCATAGCCGACGGCGAACTCGGCGAGGTCTACCAGATCGCCACCCGCCGGCAGGGGCCGTTCCCGTCCCGCATCGCCGACGTCGGCGTCGTGAAGGACCTCGGCACGCACGACATCGACCTGACCGCCTGGCTGGCCCAGAGCCGCTTCGAGTCGATCTTCGCCCAGACGACCACCCGCAGCGGACGCCCGCACGAGGACATGGTCGCCGCCACCGGCAAGCTGGAGAATGGCATCATCACCAACCACCTGGTGAACTGGCTGTCCCCGATGAAGGAACGCCTCACCATCGTCACGGGTGAAAAAGGCGCGTTTGTGGCGGACACCGTCACCGCCGACCTCACCTTCTACGAAAACGGAACCGTGGCCACCCAGTGGGACTCCATGGCAGCGTTCCGCGGCGTCTCCGAGGGCAACGTGACCCGGCTGGCCATCGCCAAGCCCGAGCCGCTGCGCACCGAACACGAGGCCTTCCGTGACGCCGTGCTGCGGCTGCGCACCGACGTTGTCACCATGGCCGAAGGCCAGGACACGCTGGTGGTGGCCGAGGCCGTGCTGGAATCCTCCCGTACCGGCGCCATCGTCAGGATCCCGTCTTAGTGACAGCACAAAAACCGTTGAAGGTCGTCGTCGCCACCCGGCTCTATACGCCGGAAGTGGGGGCGGCGGCCTTCCGTTTAAAGGCGTTGGTTGACGGACTGGTGGAGCAGGGGGCCGAGGTGGAAGTGATCACGTCCAAGGCGCCCAAGGGATCGGGAGTGTTCAAGCCCCGGTACGGGCTGCGCCGCTGGCCCGTTCTGCGGGATCGGGGCGGCAACGTCCGGGGCTATGTGCAGTACCTGAGCTTTGACATCCCCGCTTTTTTCCGGCTTCTGTCCGTCCAGGCGGACCTGGTGGTTTCGGAGCCGCCGCCCACCACTGGGCTGGTGGTTGCACTGTCGTCGCTGTTGCGCGGCCGCCCGTTCGTCTACTATGCGGCCGACGTGTGGACCGAGGCGCTTTCCGCCGTGCAAGTGCCCGCAGCGGTCAAGAGGCTCATGGGTGCCGTGGAAGGGTTTGTGCTGCGGCGCGCCGCGAAGGTCATCGCAGTCTCCGAGCCGGTGGCGGGCCAGGTGGCGCACTTCAACGTGCCCGCACACCGGATCGAGGTCGTCGGCAACGGTGTGGACACGGCCGTGTTCCGCCCGGATGGGCCCATTGCATCCGCCGGCCACCCCTACTTCGTGTACACCGGGACGATGAGCGAGTGGCAGGGCGCGGCCATTTTCATCGAGGCATTGGCCCTGGTCCGCGAAAAGTTCCCGGACGTGGAGCTGCGGTTCTTCGGCCAGGGCGCGGATGAAGGGCACCTCAAGGCCGTGGCCGCCCAGGCCATCCCGGGTGCGGTCCACTTTGGCGGGGTCGTGCCGCCGGCCGATGCCGCCGCCTGGATACGGGGCGCCGCCGCGGCATTGGTCAGCATCAAGCCGGGCCAGGGCTACGACTTTGCCAAGCCCACGAAGATCTATGCTGCCGCCGCCTGCGGCACCCCTGTGGTGTTCGCGGGGCAGGGCGACGGCGCCGCCGTCGTCGAGTCCGGCCGGCTCGGCGCGGCTGCCGCCTACGACGTCCAGGCGGTTGCCGAGGCCATGTCGGCCGTCTTGCACGAGGCTGTCGTGGCTGGCTCGCCGTCGGCGGATGCCAGGGTCCGGTGGGTCCTTCAGAACGCGTCACTGGCGGCATCGGGGCGGGTTGCCGCCCAGGCCGTACTGAAATTGGGGAATGTGAAATGACAATTCAAACGCCGGCGACCACTGCCGTGGCGTCCAATGCCCAATTCCGAAGGCTCAGGCGGCGCCGCATCATTCGCCGTCGGCGCATTGCCCTCGGAATTGTGGCCATGGTGGTGGTTCTGGCAGTTTCCGGTGGTCTTTTTTCCTTGAGGGACGCCATTTGGGGCCCAAAATTCAACCATTCAGGCTTCGAATTAAGCCGCGATGGGACGTCACCCTACATCGGCAGGTTCGTGGTGCCACTGGAGGACACCAGGTGGGGCGAGACCAACGAAAACAACGTCCTGGTCACAAAACTGCACGGGCAAGCCGTCTACCACCCGGTGAATTCAGCCTGGTACATCAGCCAGATGCTGTCCTCGTACCAGGAATCCAAGAATCCGCAGTATTTGGACCGGGCAGTCTCCACTGCCAATTATTTGGTCAAGTGGTCTGTGACTGACGACAAAGGGGCACTTTGGTTTCCGTACCGCTTTGCACATGATGTCAGGACGCTGCGCCTTGGAACGCCATGGTATTCAGGCATGGCCCAAGGCATGATGACGTCGGTTTTCGTCAACTTGTACGAGACTACCGGCGACAAGCACTGGAAGAAGATGGCGGCATCGACTGTCAAGTCATATGACCAGCCGAAGGTGGAGGCCGGTCCATGGTTCCAAAACGTCAAGCTGCTGGACGGCAAAAAGTTTCTCTACTATGAGGAATATGCCGCCCTTGCCGACGAACAGAACGCCCACGTGGTCAACGGCCATATTTATGCGTTGTACGGACTTTATGATTACTACCGGATATCCGGTGACAGACACGTCAAATGGCTGTTCGATGTTGGGGCATCCAGTATTCGCGACTCGTTTGGTGCCTATAGAAATCCGGGAAAACCCAGCTGGTATTCGCCGACCTACTACGGCAGGACAGTTTGGGACAACCCGGCAAACTATCATAAAGGCGTCATCAGCCAGCTTCGCACGATGGCCGGGATGACAGGTGACGATGAGTTTTCGCGGCAGGCTGACCTTCTGCATGCGGACCACGATGCATAATTGCCCGGCAGGTGTGCATGACCATTCGCCTGCGCACCGATAATGGACGTGCGGAGGGCCCCGGCCAACTGCCCGGGGCCCTCATGGGCAAACGCGCTTATTTTGCAAAGATATCCAGCAGTGCATCGACCGTCCGTTGGGCGGCATGGCCGTCGCCGTACGGCGCGGCGTCGGTAGCGGCCGGCGCAGGGCGTTCCACGGCTGCGGCCAACTTGCCGAGGTCGCCATTCACTAGTACGTTCCAGCCCAGCTCCACCGTTTCCACCCATTCGGTTTCCGGGCGGATGGTGGTGCAGGGCACCCGCAGCAGGAACGCCTCCTTCTGCAGCCCGCCCGAGTCGGTGACCACGCCGGAGCTGTTGGCCACGGCGTTGACCAGCTGCGGATAGGCCAACGGCTCATGAATCACTATGGAACCCGCCGCCAGGTCGATCCCGTGCTTTTCGGCCAGGGCCTTCAGCCGGGGGTGGGCCAGCAGCAGCACCGGCTTGCCCAGGGCAGCCAGCGACCCCACAATGGCCTTCAGGCGTGCAGGGTCGTCCGTGTTGTCAGGCCGGTGGATGGTGCAGACGTAGTAGTTGCCGGCCGTGACGCCGTCAGGCAGGGACGGGTCCTGGGCGGCGAGCTGGTCCCGCACGCTGTACAGGACATCAGTCATGACGTCGCCCACCATGCGTGAGCGCTCGGCCAGGCCCTCGGACGCCAAGTGGTCCATGCCCACCTGCGTGGGGGAGAGCAGCAGGTCCGAGGCGTGGTCGGTCAGCACCCGGTTGTGTTCCTCAGGCATGCGCCGGTTAAAGGATCGCAGCCCCGCTTCCAGGTGCGCTACGGGAATGTGGATCTTGACGGCGGCAAGGGCCGCGGCCAGCGTGGAGTTTGTATCGCCGTAGACCAGCACCACGTCGGGCTTGGCTTCCTCGAAGACGTTTTCCAGGCCTGCAAGCATGGCGCCCGTCTGCTCACCGTGCTTTCCCGAGCCCACGCCGAGGTTGTAGTCCGGAGCCGGAATGCCAAGGTCCTGGAAGAAGACGTCGGACATGAGTTCGTCGTAGTGCTGCCCGGTGTGGACAATGACGTGTTCGGCGCGGCCCTCCATGGCCTTGGCAATCGGGGCAAGCTTGACAAACTGGGGGCGTGCGCCCACCACACTCAAAATTCGCATGGTCCCAGCCTAACCGAGGGCGAACACTCCGGACCGCGTTCGTAGCCTCTCGGCAGCGTAGTGCCTGAGCACGGAGTCCGCTGAAAACATGGCCGCCGGCCGGTCCGTTGCCATTTCCCCCAGCCTGCCGGCGCGAGCGTATCGGACGACGGCGGCACGCAACTGCTCGTCGTCCCCGGCTTCGGCGGCGGCACGGCCAAGGGCTGCATCGCGGCGCGACAGTGCCGGCAGGGCGCCGCCGGCCAAGCGGAGGAGGTGCGAGCGGGCTTGGGCCCAGGCCGCACGATCATCTTCTGACCAAACTGGCGCTCCGGAACTGAATTGCGGTGAGCCGCGGCGCAGCAGCGCACCAATGCCGTGGATGCGGAACAGTTTCAGGGCGATGGTCCGGCGTTCGACAACCGAAGCGGACAGTAACCACGGGGCCTGGACCAGGGCGTCAAGCCACAGGAATTCCTCCGCGAGCGGGCGGATGGCGCTCGTAACCCTGGTGGTGCCCGATGCGTCGGTTTGGTGGTACGCGGGCGCGGAATACGGATAAACGATCCGGCCACCCCGGAACCAGAGCTTTAGGGCGGCTTCCAGGTCCTCACCGATCGTAATGCCCTCAGCGTAGCGGAAACCGCACGCGAGCAAAGCGGAACGGCGCAGAAGTCCGTAGGGCACGCTACGGTAGGCGAGCCCGTCCTTGACCGCGTCCAGCACGGCCGGTTTTGACGGACGGATGCGCGGGGAACGGAGGATCGTGCCCTCCGGTGTCCGAAGAGGGGCAATGACGGCTGCGGCGTCCAAGGCCTCGGCCACCTTCCACCAAGCCCCGAGGGAACCGGGTTCAAGATAGTCGTCGGAATCCAGGAAGCTCATGTAGGTGGCGGCACTGCGGTCCAAGGCCGCGTTGCGCGGCCCTGCGGGGGACCGGGTGCCGTCATTGTGCCCCAGCCAGGTGACGGCGTCGTCCGAAGCCAGGGAAGGGGTGAGGCTGCCCTTGATGGCCTCGGTGGCGATGTTGTGGCAGACCACAGTGGCCGCGATTTTCACACCGAGGGCGGCAAGTTCGGACCGCTGGGCCAGGACGGATTCCAGCCCCCTTTCCAGTGGCCGGGCCGTCTCATGCACCGGTATGACCACTTCAATGCACTGGCTCATGGCCGCGCCCTCCCGTTCCCGCTTGGTTCCTTTGGTTCCGCGATAACCTTACTGGGTGGACAACAATTCTCAGGATTCCGTGCTGGTCGACGTGGTGGTGGCCGTGCACACCCCTGACAGGCCCATTGAGCGCACCGTCGCCTCGCTCATGGCCTCGGGTTTGCCGACGGACGCCGGCGCGGCCGGGCGGTTGCGTGTCACGGTGGTATGCCACAACACCGACGTGGAGCCGATTCGCGCCCGCGTGGCGCCCGGGCACCGGAACCTGGTCCGTTTTGTGGCGTATGCCGATGGGATCAAGAGCCCGGCGGGACCCTTCAACCTTGGACTGTCGCTGGCCACCGGCACCTGGGTGTCCATCATGGGCAGCGACGATTCACTGGAGCCGGACGCCCTGGCCCGCTGGGTCGAGGCTGCCGTCCGGGACGGCGCCGACGTGCTGATCGCGCCCATGGCGCACGCCGGCGGGGCCGCGATCCACACGCCCGTCGTGCGCCGCACCAGGACCGCCGGGCTCGACCCGGTAGCCGACCGCCTCACCTACCGCACCGCACCGCTGGGCATAATGCGCCTGCAACTGGTCCGTTCGCTGGGCCTGGACTTCCCCACCCGGTACGTCACCGGCGAGGACCAGTCCTTCTCCGCCAAGCTCTGGTTCTCGGGCGCGAGCGTGAGCTATGGCCGGGGCCTTCCCCGGTACCTCGTGCACGACGACGCCGCAGTCCGGGTAACGGCAACGCCGCGTCCCGTGGCCGAAGACCTGGCATTCGCCACGGACCTGGTGGAATCGGACTGGTTTGCCGGTTTGGCCCCCGCCCAACGTGCCTCGATCGTGACCAAGCTCATCCGCGTCCACCTGTTCGGGCACGTGCTGCTGCGTGCCGAGGCCGGTACCTGGGGTGCTGCAGACGCCGCCGAAATGGCCGCAGCCGCCCGGACCTTGTTGTTCGCCGCCCCCACGGCCGCCCGTCCACTGTCGGTGGCGGACCGGGCCCTGCTCGACGCCGTGACGCGGCGGGAAGCTGACTCCGTGGAGATGAAGTCACTGGCCACCCTCCGGCGCACTTTCACGAACCCGCGCACCTGGCTGCCCAGGGACGCCACCCAGCTCCTGCACCCGGAAGCCCCCCTACGGTTCATGAGTGCCTCGGCACTGGTGTCCTAACCTTCCAAGCGCACAGAAATCCAGAACAACCCCATTCAAGGAACACATGAAGATCCTGGCCATCGCCACTTGGTACCCGCATGATGATAACCCCACCGAGGCACCGTTCAACGCCGATCATGTCGAAGCGATCCGCGGCCAGGGCCATGACGTGCGCGTGGTCCATGTGCGGCTTGGGACGTCCCTGGCCATGCCCAGCCACGTCAACGGTGAGTGGGAAGGGGTGCCGGTGCATCGCGTACTGGCGGACCCCAAGCGCCCGGGAACCGTGCTCGCCTGCGAGCGCCTGCTCGCAGGGGAGATGGCCTGGGCCGACGTCGTCCACACCATGGCGTTCTCCTCAGTGCTGGTGGCCCTGCCGGCTTGGTTGGCGCGCACGGTTGCAGGGCGCGGCCGGCCTTGGGTGCACACTGAGCACTGGAACGGCGTGGTCAACCCGGCCAGCGTCTCGTCCCTGTGGGATAAATTGTCGGGAGTGCGCCGCGTGCTCCGGTTCCCCCACGTAGTGACAGGTGTAACAGGTCAACTCGCGGCCGAAATGCAGCGTTTCGCCCGTCCCCGCGCCGCCCGGGTCGTTCCCTGCGTGGTGAAGGGCCGCGGTCCCGTTGCACCCGCATACTTCGGCTCCCCATTGCGGCTGGTGGCAGTCGGCGGCCTGATTGAACGCAAGCGCCCCCTGGCCGCAATCGAAACCGTCGCCTGGCTGCGCGACCAGGGAACGGAGGCGCAGCTGACCTGGGTGGGTGACGGTCCACAGCGGGCGGAGTGCGAGTCCCTCATATCGAGGTTGGGACTGGCGGACCAGGTCACGTTGGCTGGCTCGGTGCGTCCGGCCGAAGTGGCCGGGCACCTCTCCGCGGCTGACCTGTTTTTCCTGCCCACGGCCCAGGAAAACTTCTTTACCTCGGCGGCCGAGGCCCTTGCCGCCGGCCGCCCCGTGGTGGCCACGCGGGTGGGAGGCTTCAGTGACTATGCAGACGCAGCCAACAGCAGGCTCGTCGACGAATTCACCCCGGACGTTCTTGGCCGGGCCGTCCTGGCCGCCGTCTCGGCGTTCCGGAACCAACCGGCGGAAGCCATAGCTGCGCCCATCCGGGCCAGATTCGCACCGGGTGCCGTTGGTGAACTATTCGACGACGCCTATGCGGCCGCGATCACCCGCGCCTAGCGCACACGAATGCCTCGCACCAGTCGGGGCCCGGAAACCGAGACAAACTACTCAGGGACGACTAACGTGACAATGATGCGCAGGCTTGTTCTGCTGACAAACCAGTATCCCTACGCCCATGGCGACCATGTATTTGTTGGCGGCGAAATTGCAGCCCTGGCGGCCCGTTTTGATGAAATTGAAGTCTTCAATTACACGCCGGGTGCCTCTGCTCCGATGGTGGACTTGCCACCAAACGTTGTCTACGGCGGAAATCTGTATGGAAGTGCCCGGTCAGCCAAGGTCCGGGCCTGTCTCACGCCTTCCCTGCTGGCCCGCTCAATCGGCATCGTGAGGCGAGAATTTCGGTCCGGGAGGCTGGCAGGACACGTGGGCCGATTCCTCTCGGCGGTGGCTGTTGGAATGTCCTTGGCTTGCGATCCTCGGCTTCGCCGGTCCTTGTCGAAGCCGAATGCCGAAACGAGCGCCTATGCCTTTTGGGGCATGGGGGCAGGCCTGCTGGTCCCATGGTTGCCACGAGACGTCAAAAACGTGAGCCTGAGGCTTCATCGATACGACCTCTACGAAGAAGAATCCGGGTACCTGCCGTTTCGGCCTTCCATGTTTGCCAGGTCTGATCGCATCCTGGCCATTTCCGAATCCGCACGGGGCTACCTCATGGAAAAGTACCCGGGGGAGCGCCTGGAGGGCAAGATATTTACCAGCAGGCTCGGAACCGCCAAGCCGCTCGAGGCAGATCGTCCCCTGGTTGACGGATCCGGGCGAACCATCGTCAGCTGCTCGAATTTGATCGCAGTCAAGCGCGTCGAACGGATTCTTGAGTCGCTTGAGGAACTGCAGCTCGACTCCCCCCTGACTTGGATCCATTTCGGCGGCGGGGTGTTGGAAGATGCCTTGCGCAAACGAGCAGCCCTGGTTGACCGCCCCGGGCTGTCCATCGAAATCCGCGGGGCGACCCCGCACCCGGAAATCATGGAGTACTACCGGACACACCGGATTACAGCCTTCGTGAACGTCAGTGCGTCGGAAGGCCTGCCAGTAAGCATCATGGAAGCCATATCCTATGGCATTCCCGTTGTTGCGACCGATGTGGGCGGCACAGCCGAAATAGTTGGGCGCGACCTTAAAACCGGTGAACTTATTCCGGCCAGTTTTACGCGGGAAGACTTAAACTGTGCGCTGGCCAAAGTAATGGCCGCCGCACCGCAAAGTTATGACCCACGGGCAGTTTGGGCCAGAGACTACGATGGGTCAGCCAACGCCGAGATTGCCGCTGCACTCATTGCCGGCGGCTGAGGCCACGCCCCGTCACTTCATACCAGGTTCGGTCACCGGCTCCAGGGGAGTCAATCCCGCCAAAGCAGCCTGCCGTGCGAAATTTGGGTTTGCGGCAACGACTTCATCAAAAGTCCCCCTGGCCTCAATCGTGCCCCCGCTCATGTAAAGAACCTGCGCGTTGTCGCGGATGGTGGACAGCCGGTGGGCCACTGAAATAACAGTGACATCGCCTTGCAGTTCATGGATGGCCGCGGCCACCGCAGCCTCCGTGGCGGTGTCGAGGGCGCTGGTGGCCTCATCCAACACAAGCACAAGCGGGTCCATGTAGAGCGCCCTGGCGATACCGAGGCGCTGACGCTGGCCGCCGGAGAGTGAGCCGCCGCGCTCGCCAACCCGCCCATGAATGCCGTTGGGGCGCGCCTCTATGGTTTCAAGTAATTGGGCGCGCCGCAATGAAAGGCGCACACGGTCCTCGTCGACGTCGCCACCCCATGAGAGGGCAACATTCTGGGCCACGGTGCCGTCGAAAATTGCGACTTCCTGGGGTACGTAACCCACACGCTTTCGCCAGGCTGCCAGGACCTCTTCAAGGGGAACGTCATCGAGCGTCATGGTGCCGCTCGAGGGCACCAGCAGGCCCAGGAAGATGTCAATCAATGTCGACTTGCCGGCGCCGGACTGACCGACCACACCAACCGATGTTCCGAGCGGGATTCGCAGGTTGACATCCGTTACTGCGGGGCTGGTGGCGCCAGGGTAGGTAAATTCGACGTTGCGCAACTCAAGGATTTTCGGTTCCCCGCCGAGGGGGGTCCTGCCCAGTTTTTCGGCATTGTTGCGGAAGTCCTCGGCGTCCCGAATATCGGCCATGACAAGTTCCGTGTAGGGAAGCGTCGACTGCACCAGCGTCACCTGCGACTGGATGGTGGTAAGAGCCGGGACCATTTTGAAGCCGGCGAGGGCGAAAATCGCCACCGAGGTCATGGCCGCGGCGATGCCGCCGTTGAAGTACCCAACGGTTCCAATGAGAAGGAAGCCCCCGATAAGTGCCATGTCAATGACGAATTTCGGCACAGCAGCCAGGAAACGAATGTTGGACCTGGACCTTGCGGCCTTTTCGCGGCTCAAGAGGACGACTGCGCCGACTTCCTCGGCCTTGTCCTGGAGCGTGATTTCCTTTAGTGCCGCCAGCATCTCCGAGACCAGTGTTGACATCCGCATGGCCGAATCGCGGTTTACCCTACCCGCCTCGTAGGACTTTTTCGACAAATACAGATACAGGAAACCCGCAATAAGGCCCAGGTAAAGGACCGTAATAAGCGCCGTCTGCCATGAAGCAGCAACAAGGATGACCAGCACGGATGCGAACGTCAACGCCTGGGACGGCAAGACAACCGCAGGAAACAGCACGCCGGCGATGGTGTTGGCTATGCCCACATCGATCATGCGCACTAGTTCGGTGGTCGACCTGTTTTGGCGCGACGTCCAGGGGGCACGGATGTAGCTCTGGAAGAGGACCGTGCCGATCTCCAACTCGTAATCGGCGAACTTACGGGTTGAGACCCACTGCAGCCAGATGTTCAGGAACGACTTGATGATCATCAGTGCCGCCGAGCACACCAGAATCAAGAGGCCGACATTGTCTGAGATGCTTCCGAGAATCGGCAGCATCATTGGGTGGCCGGAACTTTGGGATTGCATGATTTGGTTCAACACCAAGGCAAAAACGCCCAAGGCCCCTGCGTCAACGAGGACCAGTACCGAAGACAACGACGCGAACAGATACAGGAATTTTCTCGCGTTGGCCGGCAGAAGCGGCAGCAGTTGGCCAAGAGTGCGTCGCAGGTTTTTCAAGTTTTACTCCAGAACTGCAGTGGAAGAATCCTTCCTATACTACGGGGGTTGCCTGAAGAGCGCCTTGCCCGTGCGCTTTCGCGGACCGATGAAGTTCGCGACCCAGGCCCAGCGGGCGCGTTGCCTGACACCGGTGGGAGCGGGTTCAATGCGAGAATGTATGGCATGAACAAGGAAATCCGGGTCACGCAACTCTTCGACTGCGCCGATGTTGGCAAAACCTTTGTCACGGAGGGACAACGACAAGGTAAGCCCTGGAAGATCATTCAGGGACCGTGGACCCGCGGGGGCACTAAAGCTGCCTACTACCGGTTCCTCCTGGAACAGGCCTCGGCATACCCGCGTACGCAACTCTGGCATGTCAACATGGGCGGAAGGGCAAAATGGGCTCGTGGCAGGTTTGCACGGCCATATGCACTGACCCTGCACGGCACTGACATTCGGGAAAACTACTGGCAAGAGCAGCACCATGCGGCGATCCGGGCTGACGTGGATGGCGCCGGGCATGTCTGGTATGCCACACCGGACAATCGAGAAAAAGCAGAGCGTGCCCGGTCCGATGCTGAATACATGCCCATTCCGATAGACCTCGCCGAGCTTCCCAAATGGTCTCCGGCCGACAGGCCCCGGGTGTTCTTCCCTTCGCGCTGGGACGCATCAAAGGGCGGCGACGCCTGGGTGCAGACAGCCGCCGACGTTGTGGCTGCCCTGGCCGGAATGGATGTTGACATCGTCGGACTGGACTGGGGCGACCGTGCAGCGGAGGTCGGTGCAATGGGCGTGGAACTTCTGCCGAAGATGCCCAAGGCAGATTTCCTTCGGGAAATGTCACACGCCCACATTGCCGTGGGACAGATCGCTGGGATATTGGCCACAAGCGAGTTGGAGGCCATGGGCATGGGCATTCCCACGATCTTTGCCGACCAGCATGCCGGGTATCCGGCGGACGTTGCCACGGTTTCCGTGGCTCGCGTCGATGTGGGCACGGCCGTGCGTGAATCGCTGGCCGACCCGCCTGCGCTCTCCTGCAGGCTCGACAGTGTGAATTACATCATCAAGAACCACGGCCCGGCGGCCCTGCTGCCACGGCTCGAAGCCGGCTACAAGAAAGTGTTGGAGACGGCAAAGTGAACCGGCCCCATCTTCTTTATATTTCGTTTGCCTTTCCGCCCAGCTCGGCTTCCTCGGTATACCGTTGCACGGCAGTGGCGAACGGCTTCGCAGAAGCTGGCTGGGATGTTACGGTCCTCACTGTTGACGCGGACATCTGGGCCGAGGTGACCGGAGCAGACAGACGGCTGCTGGATGCCATCGACCCCACGATCAACGTGGTCCACGTATCCGACGGCGGTTCGGAGGAACCGAACCGGCGTGACCTTCGGCGTTATTCGAGGCTCCGGATTGAGGCACCCTATATCTGGAAGGAACTTTTTCGTCGGCGCAGCAGCAAGGGGTTTCCCGAGGACTTTCACGCGTCGTGGTTTGGCCCCGCCAGCCAGGCCGTGCACCAAATTCACCGGGAGCACCCCGTTGACCTGGTCATGGCCTCTGCGGCGCCCTATGTGTCGTACAAAATAGCGCGTGAGCTGCCTGATGTTCCCTATGTCCTGGACTACCGGGACGCCTGGTCATTCAGTACGTTCACCGGTGCTGAGATTTTCGCGACCGTATCGGAGCGGGGCAGGCTTGAACATGGCTATCTGAAAGGGGCGCTGCGTACGTGGTTTGTGAACCAGCCCATACTCGACGAATACGCGCGCAGGTATCCCGACACGATCCGTAGCATGCGCGTGGTGCCGAACGGATTTGACCCCCAACCGGGTCACCGCCGTCCTGAGGCCAGAAAAACCATGGAACCACGTATCGGCTACCTTGGCACCCTTCAATACACGGCCGTTCCCTTGGCCGAGTTCCTGGCGGGATGGGACGCGGCCTTCGGCAAGGACGATGCGCAGATGGCGCATGCAGTCTTCCGCGGAAAGCTGAGCCCTACCGGACTGGTTCCGGCAAACGTCCTGGAAATTTTCAATTCCGGCATGCACCGGGGCCTTGCCTACGAAGGCCCCATCTCCAAGCGCGATGTTGCCACGTTCTATCAAGGAGTTGATGCGCTGTTGCTAATACTCCCTCCGGGAAAGTATGTGACGGGCGGAAAAACGGCGGAGTACATTGCAACGGGCCTGCCCATTGTGTCTGTCCACGCAGCAGACAGCGCCGCGTCGACAATTCTTCGCAACTACCCGCTTTGGTTTGAGGCCAGGGACCTGACACCAGAAGGCATCGCAGCTGCGCTGCTAGCCTGCGCCAAGGAACTCGCCGCACCCGACCCGGGCAAGTGGGAAGCGGCATGGGAATTCGGGCAGCAGTTTGAACGGTCCGCCACGCTCCGACCGGCAATCGCCGAACTCCGCTCGGAACTTGACGAACGGGCCGGGCAGCCTGCGCAACCCTCGGAGAGGAGCAAACAGTGAGGGAACCCCTTCAACTCGCCATCCTGCTGGGCCGCGCCGAGCGGCCGGACATGGCAATTGATGAGCTGGTACGTCAAGCAAGGGAGGCCGTGTCAGACTTTGGTATTGCCCTCCATTGTGTTGCAGGTTATGTGCAGGGGCCCTCCGTGAGGGAACCTGTCAGCCACGACGAAGTGGTCGTCGTCGGACTTGGCGTCCCTGCCGCGGGCCGGCTCGGTGCCCTCGTGGAATCCTTGGCTGCCAGGCCCGGGCCGCTGGGCATCGCGGCCCGCTTGGCGAAGTACAATCTTGCTTCCCGTCGGGTGGCGCGTGCGCTGAAAGCGAACCGGGAACTGACGAATATTTTTTGCCGCGCCGATGTGATCGTTTCGGCGGATCCGGAGGCCGACAGGGCTGTGTGGAAGCTGCGGCGACGCACCGATGCCCGCCTGATGCACGGCCCCTTCGCCATGGCCAACGCACTGTCAGAGGCTGCCCGCGGTTGAGGCAGCACGGGAAGCGCCGGCCACGCCGTGGCTGGGGCATATGGGATACTTGAGCGGTGAGTCGAACTTGGATAGTCATCCCCATGTATAACGAGGCCTCGGTTGTCGGCGCCGTCATCACGGGGCTCCGAAAGGTGTTCCCGTACGTCGTTTGTGTCGACGACGGCAGCACTGACGGCTCCCAGACGGCGGCCCGTGACGCCGGGGCAGTGGTAGTGCAGCACCCGGTCAACCTTGGTCAAGGGGCGTCACTTCAGACTGGTATCGAGTATGCCCTTAACGATCCCGAGTTGGATTGCATCATCACCTTCGACGCGGACGGACAGCACCGCGTGGTTGATGCGCAAGCTATGGCAGAGCGCATCAAGTCCGGCGAGGCCGAGATTGTGCTTGGTTCGCGTTTCCTGGACAAGCGGACCAAACTCTCGCCAGCCAAGCGACTTGTGCTCCGGACGGCGGCCGTGCAGTCGCGCATGGCCACCGGATTGGCCCTGACGGACGCCCACAACGGACTCCGTGCTTTGAGCCCCAAGGTGGCCCGGGGCATCCACTTGACGCAGAACCGTATGGCGCATGCCTCGGAGCTGGTTCACCAGGTTGCTGAAATGAAGCCCAAATGGGTGGAGCAACCGGTGGAAATCATCTATACCGACTATTCAAAGGGCAAGGGCCAGTCCCTTCTGAATTCGGTAAACATCCTCGCCGACCTTTTGTTTAGGTGACATAGTGCAAATTGTTGTTCAAATCGTCCTTGTCCTCGCTGTTGTGATCGTTTCACTCGCCCTTATGCGTGGTGGCTCCAATGCGCGACACTTGGCCATCCGACGCATGATGCTGGTGCTTTTTGCCTGCATCGCAGCCTTGTCGATTTTCTTTCCGGAGATGCTGACGCATATTGCCAGGTTCTTTGGCATAGGCCGCGGAACCGATTTGGTTCTCTACGGGCTGATCGTCAGTTTCCTTGTGTTCATGGCAACCACATACCAGCGGTTTCGTCACATGGAAACCACTATGACCAAATTGTCTCGAAGGGTGGCGTTGGACGAAGTCAACCGGACCCAGGCGCCAGCCGTTGCCGCCTTGTCCATGTCGGTGAAAGAGGCTCCGTCGACCTCTGAAAGCAACGGAGCTGCCGCCGGATGAGCTGTGACGCCGGATCAGGAAAACCAACGGTCACGGTCGTTCGTGCGGAGCAGGCAAGCGCGCAGCGCAACTACGGGCTTGACGTACTGCGGGTCCTCAGCATCTGCGGTGTGGTCGCCATCCACGTTTTTGGACTTCGCGTAGGGGTGGCCCCAAAGAGCGGCCGTGGCTGGTGGAGCGCAGCTGCCATCGACATCGGCTTCATCTGGGTTGTTCCCGTTTTCGTCATGATATCCGGTGCACTCTTGCTCGGCTCACGGCAGGTGCGCGAATCACCAGGCACGTTTTACCGCAAGCGTGCGGCCCGGCTGGTTCCGGCACTAATCGTCTGGAATGCGGTCTACTTGGTGGGCGTGCGCCTCTGGATGCGGCACGAGCACCTAACCACCGCGCGGGTCCTGCAACTGCTTTATGACAGTTCGGTCTTTACGCAGATGTACTTCCTGTGGCTTATCCTGGGCCTGTATGCCATTGCACCCTTGTTGGCAGTGTTCATCACTGCCAACGGCCGCCGGCGCTCCCTCATAACCGCAGGTACACTTCTTGCCGTCACTGTGGTGGCCTTCATGGTGCCTGGCGTTTTGGGAATTTTCGGGGTATCCCGGCCGATACCGATGAATGTCTTTACGTACTGGATACCCTATGTCGGATATTTTGCGGCGGGGTATGCGCTTCGCCAGGTCCGGTTAAGGGGTCTGCCGCTTGCAGGTGCAGCAATGGTGACGGTGGGGCTCATCGCCTTCACTGTCTGGCATTACGGGCACCGGGGCGTCTTGCCGCTGGCAGACCGTTTGGTTTCCGTTTCATATTTGGGTGCGGGCGTTGCCCTGGCCGCGCTTGGCGTGTTCGTCGTCGGGCTTTCCCTGGTGGAATTTATCAACATTCCGCGAAGGGCCGGTGCATTGCTTGTGGCGCTCTCCAATGCATCCTTTGGGGTGTTCCTGGTTCATTTGGTCATTTTCGAGGCCATTCGGCTCAATGTTCCGGCCGTCCTTCATGCCAGGTCACTCACGGCAGTAGCGGTGGCCTATGTCGTCACGTTGGTGGCAAGCTTTGCCATTTCGTGGCTGGCCTCGAAGGTGCCGCTTCTCCGCAGGGTCTTTTAGCCGCGTCAGTCGTCGCGTGGGTCCTGGCACAACGCGCCATCGGGAATAATGGAGGACATGACTGAGCTTCCTTCCTTGCTTATCCTGACATTTTCCCCCATTCGATCAGACCCCCGGGTGCTGAAGCAGGTGGAGTTGTTCAAGGAAAAGTACCGCGTGAGCACCTGCGCCTATGGTGGGGCCCCTGACGGCGTGGAGGAGCATTATCCCCTCCCTGAAGACTCCCGGGGATGGCCGTCTGACAAGCTTGGGCTGGTCAGCCGCCAGTATGCCAAGGTTTACAACGGACTCCCAGCCGTGAAATCGGCCCGCGCCCTCTTGCCCAAGGGCCGTTTTGACATCATTCTGGCTAATGACCTCAACACCCTGCCGCTGGCCCTGGACCTTGAACCGCGCCTGGGAGTCCACTCGGACCTGCACGAGTTTGCACCACGCGAAAAGGAAGACAACCTTAAATGGCGGCTGTTTATCGCGCCGTTCATGCGGTGGCTGTGCTCCCGATACCTTGCGGGAGCCTCATCGGTAACCTCAGTGTCCCAGGGCATCGCAGATGAATATTTCAAAGACTACGGAACACCGACGGGCGTTGTTACGAATGCGGCTCCGTACGTTGAAGGCAGGGTTGAACCAACACCGGAGAAGGTGCGCCTCATCCACAGCGCCGCCGGGCAACGGTACCGGAAACTGGAGAATTTCATTGAGGCCATGAAGGGCGCCCCGGACTGGCTCTCCCTGGACATGATCGTCATGCCCAACGAACCAGACTATGTGGCGGAGCTCAAGGCCATGGCCGAATCCGTTCCTTCCATCACTTTCCGCGAACCTGTACCGTACAAGGAACTGGTCGCCACCCTGAGCAAGTACGACGTCTCCTTGGTGTTCCTGCCGCCCACCAACTTTAATTTGAAGAACGCCCTGCCCAACAAGTTTTTCGAGGCGGTCCAGGCCCGCATCGGCCTCATTGTGGGGCCGTCGCCGGCCATGGCGGGGCTGGTGGAGAAATATGGGCTCGGTGCCATCACAGAGGATTTCTCTGCGGAGTCGCTGCGAAAGACTCTCTGGTCGCTGACTCCCGAAGCCATCGACGGCTGGAAGCGTGCGGCCGAGACTGCAGCCAGGCCGTTGTCAGCTGAATCGCAGATGGCGGTTTGGGAAACTGCCGTCAAGGAAATTGCGGGCACGCGGTAGTCGCGGCGCGGGAGCGGGACGTACACAGTCTAATAACTGATCGTTGTCCCTGAGACCGTCTGTTCCAGGATGCTTGGCGCGCCCCAACTGCGTGGTGCCGTAATGGGGTAGTACCGCACGGATCCGTCCGAGGAATCCGCGAGAACTCCGGTGCTGCCGGGGCCGGTGAAGCCGGTTACTCCGGAAAACTGCTGGAAGGCAGCCCAGCCGGAACCCACCACCGGGCGGGTCTCAGCCACAAAGTTGCCGCTTCCGTTGGAACGGTACAGGCGCATGAGGCCCTGCCCGTCAACGGCGAGCAGGTCCGCTCGACTATCCAAATCGAAGTCGACCATGATGATGCGCAGCGGCCCCCAGCCGGTCCCGATTTGGTTTCCGGCCGAAAGCGTACCTCCCGATTGGTTGGCCCAATAGAACATTTGGCCCGCGGCATTGATTCCGAGGACCCCCGGATACGGCGCGCCCGACACCCATTTCCCTGTCGTTATGCGGATATTGCCCCATCCTGCGGTGCCCACCGTGATGGGGGCTGCAAAGCCCGGGCCTGTGGTACCCGCATAGACGGTCATGGTGCCTGAGGACCACTGGGCCAGGATGTCCGGGATGCCGTCCTGGTTCCAATCGATCACATGCAGGCTTTTCAGGCCCGTCCAGCCCCTACCGATTGGGTATGGTGGCTGAAGTTGCCCAGTTCCGGTCGCTGCGGAATTCCAAAGTATGCCGTTGGCATCGGCAGAAATGACGTCGTTCGGGCTGGTGAGGGCTTGTTGGCCCGCCAGCGCCTGGCTTCCGGCAACAGCGTTTGCTCCCCATCCGGTGGCGATGGTTGATGCCGCACCAAAGTGGGAAGAGGACGTCGGGTAGTACATCATGTTCCCGCTGCCGGTCTTGGCCAGCAGTCCTGTCGATCCCGATGACGTGAATCCATTGGCGGGGCCAACGCTGGTCATGCCGTTCCACCCTGTCCCAATAACGGGGCGTGTCTCCGCAATGAGCTGCCCCGCACCGTTTGACCTGTAGAGTATCAGGCGGCCGATGTTGTCGACAGCCACGATGTCGGCGTTGCCGTCGCCGTCGAAGTCGGTCATGACGGGGTGCATCCGGGTCATGCCTTGAGCAACTGCGGTTCCGGCGCTCAGGGATGTTCCATTGGTGGTGGTGAACGATGTGAGCGATCCGTTGGCGGCCTGCGCGACAATCGAAGGGAACCTTCCTCCGCGGATCCATTGGCCCACGGTCATGTCATAGCCGGCCCAGCCGGAACCGGCAAGGGTGAGGACCCCGGTAAATCCCCCTCCGGATGCACCAGGATACAGCAGCAGCCGGCCGTCCGTGCGCTGGACAAGCAGGTCCAGGGTGCCGTCAGCATTCCAGTCGGTCACGTGTATCGATTTGATGCCGGTGAACCCGTATCCGATCTGTGTGCCCGCGCCGAGCCCGGCATTCGCAACAGGGTAGCGCCAGAGGTTCCCGGCAGCATCCACCGTCACAACATCCGAGACGGACTTGATGGACGGGTCAGGTGTGGCGGGGAGGCTGGTGTTGATGTTTTCGCCGCCGGCAATCAGATACGGATTCCATCCGCTACCGAGCGCTGATGGCGTACCGAAGCTCGAATTGCCGGGAACAGGCACGTAACGAATCCCGCCGGACGTATTCCTCTGGATCAAGCCGGTGGAACCGGGAAAAGCGAAACCGCTGTACACCGTGACGCTCGTGAAGGCATTCCAGCCAGTGGCAACCGTTTTTCGGGTCTCGGCCATGAAGCCGCCAGCCCCGTTGGAACGGTATAGCCGGACCGTACCCGTAGTGTCCTGGGCCAGCAAGTCCTGGTTGCCGTCCCCGTCGAAATCGACCATCGTCAGGTTAAGCGAGTTCCAGCCCTGGCCGATCTGTGTTCCGGCGTCAATTCCGCCACCGGACGGGTTTTTCCACAGCGTGAGGACGCCCGAGTCGGAGCGCGTCAGTATTTGTGGGTATGGGGCAGAATTGAGCCAGTAGCCCACCGTCAACTGGTAGCCGCCCCAGCCGGAGGAGGCCAACGTCTGGGGGGCGCCGAATCCTCCACCTGGCAAACCAGGGTAGACCGATAACGAGCCCGTGGTCTTTTGGGCAAGCAGATCCAAGACGCCGTCGGAATTCCAATCGATGACGGTGATGGAACGCATGCCTGTCCAGCCCTGGCCGATTTGCTTTCGTGGTTCCAACCCGCCTGCTCCGTTGGAGGGGTAGTCCCAAAGCGCGCCGGTGCTGTCGGCGGCAACCATATCCGCAGTGGAGACAATGGACGGGTTGACTAGCGGAGACGCGGGCGGCGGTGCAGGGGAATCAGCATTGGTGGCAAAAGTATTCAGACTGGTTTGCGTCCCGTTCCACGTGTTTGAATCGCCGGCAAAAGGACCACTGGAGCTGTACTGCCATACGCTGTAGTTTGGCCAGCCCCCCGGAATCCAGGGACTGGATGTGCCATAGGCGGCAATGTGGAGCGGCTGGTTGGTGAACGCGGCCGAGTTTCCCGTACAGTCCTGCCACCAGTAGTAGTTGGTGTAGATCATGGGCAATCGACCCGTGCGCGCCTGGACCTCCTTGGAAAACGCGCTGATCCACGAAACTATCTGCGACGCGCTCAGGCCGTAGCATTCAGCTCCATATGGGTTGTTTTCAATGTCCAGAAGTGGGGGCATGGTTTTGCCGTCCGCACTCCAACCACCCCCGTTGCTGGTGAAGAAGTCGGCCTGCGTGGCACCGTCGGACTGGTCAGGGCGGGCAAAATGGTAGCCTCCGCGCAACATGCCCACGCTGGAGGCACCCACGTACTGGGAGGAAAACGAGGCGTCGCGGAAAGAGGTCCCCTCCGTAGCCTTTATGTAGACAAACCGCGCTCCCATTCTCCATTGATCAGTCCAGTCGACGTCACTTATGGAGTGCGCCGCGTCGGAGGTCTGCCAGCCGCTGACGTCCATGCCCAGCACCCCGCCCGGTGAAACGGAGGAAAGTGGTTGGGCAACCGAGGCCGAGAGGGATGATTTTGTTCCTGTTCCACTGTGCGATTGTTGCTGGCCGGCCCCCTCTTTGACGAGACCTATCCCCATGTATGCGCCGTACTTCGCCATTTCGGCTGCCGAAGGGGAGGACCCTGGCGTCGAGGCAGGACTTGGTGTTGGGCTGGCGCTCGGCGACGGCTGGGGAGTTGCAGGCGCAGTAGCAACTGAAGCCGGGTCTGTACCCGGAGCTGTTGCCGTGGGCGACGCGGTGGAAGAAGCTGCAGGAACTGGATCCGACGGGGCGGCCGTGGCAGGCAATGTTCCCATCGTAATGGCAACGGAGACGGCAATCAGCCCGGTACCCGCAACCTTGGCGGCGCCAAGCAACAGTGCTCGGGTCGAAAAACGCGCCAGCCGGTTCCTAGGTGAAAACATGGAATCTTCTCCGGTTCGATGGGTCAACAAATTGTGGCCTGAAGACGGCGAAGCGCAGGCTTGTGCCTGAAGTACGCCCCCAGAGCAACTTGCTACATAGAGTACTCCGGTGATACTGGAGTGAACAATGTTTCTTATGTTACAAATGTTGTACGCTGCTGCGAAGCTGTCGCCGCACAGGGCAAGGACATGCCCGTTTCAGCGCAGCGGGTTCCTGTTACGTGTTGCAGGCATTAAAGTCGGTATATGGATCGAAGCCGCGTTTCCAGTATCCGCCGGTCGTCCTTCTTGAGGCGGGCACACGCACTGAGCATACCGTCCGCAAAGGCCTGAATGTCCGGATCCGTCGGGTAAGGCTGGTTTGAACGGGGACGGTTGTAGAGGACGGTTGATGCCGAACCCTCGAACCCGATGGCGGCCCCAGCCAATGCCTGGAATGAAGCTTCCAGGACTACGTCGTCGCTTTTGCGGTCCCATGGGCGGGAACGGCTTAACTGGCTTGAATGGCGGCGGTAGAGAACGGTGGGCAGTGCGTCAATTCGGCGCATGCGGATCCCCAAGGCCGCGGCCCGAAGCCACATGTCGTAGTCCTCGGCGTGTGTCTTTTGGTAACCGTCCAACGACTCGAGGGCGGCGCGGGTGCCGTACATCGTTGGGTTTGCGAGCACATTGCCGAGCAATAGGTGCAGTGGCACCGCATCCACCGACAAGCCGCGCTCCAAATGCGGCCTGAAAGGCAAGTTGCGTGCACTGATCAGCAACATGGGGGAAAAAACGATGTCCACGCCCCTCAGGGCCCTGCGCTCCACGGAGAATCGCCACGGGAGGCAGATGTCGTCTCCGTCCATTCGCGCAACATGTTCGCCGGTCGCTTGTCCCAGCAAGGCAGTGCCAGCGGCGGCAACGCCGATGGACTCCTCATTCCGAAAGACCTTCAGGCGCCTGTCCTTCACGGTGGCAAGGAATCCGCCAGTGCCGTCCGTGCTGCCATCGTCCATGACCAACAGCTCCGAGTCCCGTGGCATGGCGAACAAGGTGCTTGCGATGGTGGATTTCAAATACGGCATCCCGTTCTTGACGGGAATCATCACGCTCAACTGCGGCACGGGCTACCTCGGCATTCCATTTTAGTTACTGGGGTCAGGCGACGAGCGACTTTAACCATCGTGCATACGGAAGCAGCCCATCCGACTTTAGCTGAATGCCGGGAAGTGCCGCCACTTCGACAACCAAGGAACAGGGTCCTGGCCCGTCTGCACGGGCACACCTTCCGTTCGGGCACTATAGGCTGGAAACCATGAAAGTTTTGGTTACCGGCGGTGCCGGCTACATAGGTTCACATACTGTCCTTTGCCTGCTTGAGGCCGGGCACGGCGTCGTCGTGCTCGACAACCTGGCCAACTCCTCCGCCGAGTCACTGCGCCGCGTCGAGGAACTCACCGGACGGCACCCGGACTTTGTTGAACTGGACCTCCTCGATGCTGCAGGCGTCGACAAACTCTTTGACAGCGGCGGCTTCGACGCCGTCATCCACTTCGCCGGGCTGAAGGCCGTGGGGGAGTCCGTGGCCAAGCCGCTCATGTACTACCAAAACAACATTGTCGGCACACTGAACCTGCTGGCCTCCATGGACAAGCACGGCGTGCGCACCATCGTTTTCAGCTCTTCGGCCACCGTGTATGGCGCCAGCGAAGAGGTCCCGCTGATTGAGAAGATGCCGCTGGACGCCACCAATCCTTATGGGCGCACCAAGGAGCAGATCGAGGACATCCTCACCGACCTTGGTGCAGCCGACCCCACCTGGCGCGTGGCGCTCCTGCGCTACTTCAACCCCGTCGGCGCGCACGAATCCGGCCGGATCGGCGAGGACCCCAGCGGCATCCCCAACAACCTTCTGCCGTTCGTGGCCCAGGTGGCCGTGGGGCGCCGCGAAAAGGTCATGGTGTTCGGCAATGACTATCCGACGCCGGACGGCACCGGGGTGCGCGACTACATCCACGTAATGGACCTCGCCGCCGGGCACCTGGCGGCGCTCGACTACCTCCCCGCCCACCCCGGCGTGTTCCGCTGGAACCTGGGCACCGGCAACGGCTCTTCGGTCCTGGAAGTCATCCAGGCCTTCGGCGCGGCGGCCGGAAAGCCGGTGCCCTTTGAGTTCGCGCCCCGCCGCCCCGGCGACGCCGCGGTCAGCTATGCCGATCCCTCGGCCGCGCTGGCTGACCTGGGCTGGTCCGCCCACCGGAACCTGGCGCAGATGTGCCAGGACCACTGGCGCTGGCAGCGCGAGAACCCACAGGGGTACGACGCGTAGGACTGCGCCGGGTCCGACGGGCCTTCCGGCGTCGGGCCCGGCCGCGTCAAGCTAGCGGACGCCGGGCGCCTGGCTGCTGGCGGGCCGGCAGCCTAGCAACCGACTACCTTGTAGAGCTTCGCGGCGCCTTGCTGGTCCACCAGTTTCAAGGTGGACGAGTCCTTGATATTGACGAAGGACGGATACATCCTGGCTTGCGGGAACTGGAGCATGTAGAACGAGCCGAAGTCGAGGACGTACCTGATGTTCGCCTTCGCGGCTGCCCTGCACGTTGCCGAGCCCGGGGCGGCCGTGGCCAAATCCTTGGCGACCAAGGACACGGACGCGGACGGGGCGGGAGTCAGATGGTACTGGGACACTTTCCGGCCCGATACCGCATACGCCAGTGAGCCGCCATTGAAGGGGTCAACACCGATCACGGCATCCGCCGGAACGTCCTTGTCGAGGCGCTGCATCAGTTTGTATTCGTCCGCCGAGACGACCCAGCCAGGGGTCCAGGACCACGAGGTCCTGATCTTGGCGCTGACTTCGTCCAAGCCCTTGTGGTTTGCCTGCATCGAGAGGGGGACAAGGACTGAGGCAACCACCACCAGGGCCAGGAGGCCGCCGGCCGCCCGAACGGTGGTGGCCGGATGCACCAGCGCGTCCTGGAAGCGGTGCAAGGTCCTCGCCGCCAGCCAGCGGATGGCGGCGGTGAGGGCTGACGCCGCGCCGTCCACGCCAACGCACGCCAGGACAATGGTAAAGAGGGGAACCAGTCCGGCAAGCCGGTAGGGATCCTGGTACCAGCTGCCAATCAAGAATTGTCGGACCGGTCCGGTGGGCAGGTAAGCTGCGACGACGTACAGCCCGCCGGCCACCGCCATGGAGCCGATCATCCACCAGCCGCGGCGTTTGGCGAGGATGACCAGCAGTCCTGCGGCGGCCAGCAAGGACGCCAGCCACGTAAACCGCCCACCGAGCAGCCCGCCCGTTAAGACGTCCTTGACCGCCGTGGGCAAGGACCTGGAAGGCTTCCAGGTATCGAAGCCGAGAACCAGCGCAGTCCAGATGACCAGCAGGGCGACGATGGCTGCCAGGCCCCACAACACCGTGAAGAGTGCGTACCGGGTGCCCTTGCGGGCGCGAATTCCAGCCGCGAATACGCGCAACCAGGAGCCGGCCAGAATGGGCACCGAAAAGGCCAGCAGTGCACTGAAACCGTTGGGCTGGGTCAGGAAAAGCGCAGCAATGCCCACCAGCAGCATCATGGACAGGGTAAATGTATCGGCCACCGGTTCCCTTAGCCGCCCACACAGGCCGGCCACCACCAACAATGCCAAAGGCAGGATGCTGTAGGACAGCGTGTTGGGAAACAACGGTCCCCACTGCAGCAGCTGGTAGGGGAAGATCCAGAATCCGGCGGACAGGATCCCGGCCACGACGGTGGGGAGGACACGCGGCCCAAGGATGCCCCGCACCAGGCAGATGCAGGCAAAGGGCCACAGAAGTGCGGCAACGGCCACCGTGAGCGTATTTTCGGCAACAAAGACATTGACTGAGGCGAGCTGGGCTACGAGGGCGGCAATCGAGTGCCATACAGATGGGTAGAGCGATACTCCGTGGCCTCCGGATGCCAAGTTTCCCAAATTGAGGGTCGATGCGTTGCCCGTTTCAAGAATGTACTTGATGGCGTTCAGGTGAAAAATATTGTCAAAAACCTGCCCGAACGAGTCCGGACCCCCCATCGCCGGAAGCAGGCGGCCGGTAATCACTTTGGCTGCGATCGCCAGTGACGCAACCATGACGATCCAGTTCAGCCAGACCGGTCCCTTGGTCTCCCTCAAGGGTGTGGCCTTACGGTAGGCAATCCGTCGCAGCACCCAGGCAGCCGCCGTGCAAGCGATCGTGAAACCGGCGAGCAGCCAGACCGACCATGAAATGTGCGCCAGCCCGCCGAGAATGCCTGCAACCCCCACCAGCCCGCACGACGCCAGTGGAGCCATTGCGGCGCCGCCGAAGCCCCTTGCCCCCAACCCGCGCGCCAAGATGTATCCGGGTACGAACAGCAAAGCAGCGGCTGTACATATTGCCGGTACCGCTTGCCACCAAGTCATGCCACTATCCGCCAATCGTTAGAAGTCCGCCCCGAGTCTAACAATCCAACGTGGTTGCCAATTGTGCGCAGTGGTTGACCTGCCCTAGCTGAGGCCCAGACGGCCCATCAGCCATGCCATGTTGTGGTAGACGCCATACTTCCAGGCGGGCCATGCGTGCCCGCCAGGGGCTTCCTGGAGGCGGACATCCATGCCGGCATGCTTCATGGCCTTGTAGACCTCAATGCCCTGGGGCCTGTATTGGTTGTCGCTGGCCCCCACTGTGACCACCCCGGCAACCCCATGGAAGTGCCGGGTCTTGAGGATGTCGAGCGCGTTTTGCTTTGCAAAGGCGGCGGTGTTGCCACCGAAGTACTTCTTGATCAGCACGGCATGGCCCTGGTCGATGGTGGGCTCCGATTCGCCCGAACTGTCAATGAATGTCGGATAGACCCCGGGATGGTTGACGGCGAGGGTCATGGCACATGTACCGCCATAGGAAAAGCCGCCGATGGCCCATTGACGGGAGGAGTAGGTGCCTGCGCCGAAGGTCTTCTTGACCCAGTTTGGTACGTCCTGCGTGAGGTAGGTGGCGGCCTGGCCGGCCCGGCTGTTCATGCAGACCGGCGGGTAGTACGACCACCACGCACCGGCGTCGGGCATCACCACCACTGGCGCGAGTCCCTTGTGGGCGGCTGCGTAGTTGTCCATGAACTTGTTGATCTGCCCGCCGCGGAGCCAGTCGATGGTGCCCCCGGGAACACCGTGGATCAACACCAGCACTGGGAGGTTGGCCCGCGGCGTCGCCAGGTAGGCCGGCGGCAGGTAAACGTAGGCGTTGGATGAGATCTCATGGGAGAGGGTCCCGGGTATGTGCACTGTGAGCACGTCGCCATGGGACGGCATGTCGGCGGGCGGCTGCCATGTCGCTTCCGTGGTGGGCCGTCCGGGAGCAGTGAGCTTCATCCGTCCGTTGCTGGCTTCGAATTGGGCAAGCGATTTGACGATTGTCCCCGTGTCACCAAAAAGGGACCCGACGGTGGGGTAGTACTCGAAGTTCTGATTCGTCAGCCCTGCTGCCGATACCAGCACGATGGCGGCGACAGGGAGCACGAGCAATCTGGCCCAGAGGCGCCGCAGGGCGAGGATCTTCGGCACGACCAGCAGTACTGCGAAAAGCGCCAGGCCGGCATAGACGTACAGCTGTCCGGGCAACGGCTCGCCCCACAGGTTCCACACCTTTTCCGCCAAGTACCAGAAGGCGGTGCCGGCAGCAATGGAAATGACCAATGCCGCGGGAGCCCAGAGGGTCAGATGACGCTTGTTCCCCCAAAGGAGCCACAGCAGCGCGAGCAGTCCGGCAGCGATGAGGATGGCCGGAATTGCACCGTTGATGATTGGCATCTGGAAGAACTGATTCACGTCACAAGAATAATGTCCGTTCCGTGGCCGTTTGCTGGGGAATTCCAGTGAAAATGGCCCGGCCGTTGTCGCCCGCCATTGTCCACAGGTGCGCAAATGCCTCTAGCGCGTTCTCCATGTGCCGGGCTAGGCTCCACTGACAAGGGGAAAATAGCCGGACCGCGGGGGCGGAGACGCACTATGGATGCACTTGCTTTGGTGGAGGATGAGGTTCGGGAACTCATCCGTCGGAAGGGCCTTGACCCCTTGCGCCAGGGCAGCGAGGTCCGCACGCTGGTGGAAGCGGCCGTCAATGACTATGGGGAGCGGTCCCTGGTGGGTGCCGTGCCGCCGCTGGCCCACGCCGGTGACGCCATGCAGCATGTGTACGACGCCGTCGCCGGCTTTGGCGCCCTGCAGCCCTTCCTGGACGATCCCGACATTGAGGAAATCTGGCTCAACGCCCCGGATGAGGTTTTCGTGGCCCGCAACGGCGAATCCGAGCTGACCCCGCTGGCGTTCACCCAGCAGCAGGTGCGCGACCTCGTCGAGCGCATGTTGAAAAGTTCGGGCCGCCGGCTGGACCTGAGCAGCCCCTTCGTTGACGCCGCCCTGCCGGACGGGTCCCGGCTGCATGTTGTCATCCCGGACATCACGGCGCGGCACTGGGCCGTGAACATCCGCAAGTTCACCGCCCGCGCCAGCCGCCTCGAGCACCTGGTGGAGCTTGGTTCGCTGACGCCGCAGGCGGCCCGCTTCCTGGGCGCCGCCGTCAGCAGCGGCCTGAACATCCTGGTGTCCGGTGCCACGCAGGCCGGCAAGACCACGCTGCTCAACTGCCTCGCGGCCGGCATCGGTTCCCGTGAGCGAGTGGTGACGGTTGAGGAGATTTTCGAGCTGAAGCTGCCACTGCGTGACGTGGTGGGACTGCAGTGCCGCCAGCCGAACCTGGAAGGCGTGGGCGAAATCCCGCTGCGGCGCCTGGTCAAGGAGGCCCTGCGCATGCGCCCCGAACGGCTCATCGTGGGCGAGGTCCGCGAAGCCGAAAGCCTGGACATGTTGATTGCCTTGAATAGCGGGCTGCCCGGCATGGCCAGCGTCCATGCGAACTCGGCCCACGAAGCGGTATGTTCAAAAAAGCGTGTACTTTTTTGGCCACTAGCCAACTCGTCAAAAACGTGCACATCACATGTTTCCGCGGCGTACACCGTATGCTGTTGCGGTGACCACCACCACGACTCCCGCACCCCGTCGCGCCGCCATCTACACGCGCATCTCCAAGGACCTCCTTCAAGAAGGGCTTGGCGTAGCCCGGCAGCTTGAAGACTGCAGGAAATACGCCGCTGATCACGGGATCGAAATCGTCGCCGAACTCGAAGACAACGATATTTCTGCTTCGGGGCTGAAAACCCGCCCGTCGTATCTGGAGCTCCGTGAGCTTATGGAGGGCCGGAAAATTGACCTTGCACTCGTCTTTTCCACCGACCGCCTCCACCGATCGATGGCGGAGCTTGTTGCATTCATCGAACTTTCCCGGAGCACCGACGTGGGCATTGTCTCGGTGACGGGCGGCGCGCTCAACCTGGCAACTGCCGACGGCCGCTTTCAGGCACACATCTTCGGAGCTGTAGCCGCTGCAGAAAGGGAAAAGGCCCAGGAGCGGATCCTCAGAAAGCACCGTGAACTGGCCGAGCATGGAAAATGGCCGGGGCGCCGGGTTTTCGGGATGACGGCAGATGCCACCGTCATTCCGGCCGAGGCGGAAATCATTCGCGAGCTGGCCGAGCGCGTGCTGGCCGGCGAAGGGTTCAACGACATCGCAAGGGACTTAAACGCCCGCGGTGTCGGTACCGTCACCAGCGCCACATGGAGAGCATCGACCATCGTAGCCATCGTCCGGTCTGCCCGAATCGCTGGGCATCGCGAGCATCATGGCGTTGTAACGGCTCGCGACGCCTGGCCGGCGATCATCGACGATGGAACTTCGATGCTCTTGCGGGCGCGCCTGGCACCTGGGCAATCGGGCGTGAAGCGTGGCGGCCCTCGGAAGCACTTACTCACCGGGCTGCTGAAATGCGGGAAGTGCGGGTACCCGCTTGTGAGAGGGCTTGGCGGTAAATCGCGGACACCGAATTATCGTTGTGCCAAGAACGTGGGCGCACCCAACTGTGGCGGGTTGACCATAAACGCGGCGCCGGCCGAGGAGTTCCTGGCCGAGGTCCTCTTCCAGGCCCGTGACCGGCCGGCCGAGCTAGAGACCAACGATGCAGGCGAGTTGGCCAAATGGGCTGCGGAGCGCGAGAAGTTGGAGAAGCGCAAGGACGCATTGGCCGAAATGGCGGGTTCAGGTGAAATGGACATGGCCGAATGGTCAATCGCCGCGAAGGCTGTGAAGAAGAAACTTGCTGACCTGCCTGAGCCGGACGTGCGTCCCCGACGGGCCAGGCAGACGGGCGCGGAGCTGCGGGCCGCGTGGCCAGCGATGCCGACGCCGGAACGCCGCAAGCTGCTGGAAGACACCTTCATTGAGGTGAAGATCTTGCCCCGTCTCATCACGACGGGCGCCAAAGTCTTCGACCCCCGCCGCTTCGAGATCTCCTGGCGGCGGTAGGAGGCCCTACGCGGCCTCTGCTGCCACCTTGGCGGCTGCCGCAGCCTCCCGGGCCTGTGCGGCGTGTACGCGGTCTATGGCGGCGAGAACACGGCGTTGGGCGGCGGGGTCGTCAATCGTGGGCGGGAGCCCCTGGGCGGCGCGGCTGGCGCGGATGAAGGCGGCGACGGACTCGCGGGTGAAAGCTGGTGCAGTGGTCATGGTGGCTTCTATGCGCCCAGTCCCGCGACGGGTGTCGCCGGCGCTCACGGCCGGCTGCGTCTCGATCTCCATGGCGCCCATGTGTGCGGACGGTCCCTCGCCCCAGCCCTAACCACACACCCGCCTGCCACCAAAACAGCAAGACGCCCCGTTACCGTTCAGCGGGGCATCCTGTTGTTCTGGCCGAAGGCCTTGTGGTTAGAGGCCGAGGATGGCTTCGATCTGGCGGGCCTCCTCGGCGGCTCCAGGCTGGCTGGCCTGGCCCTTCTCCAGGAGCTCGCTGTGCACCGGGGCATCAGGGGTGGCCCCTGAAGTGCTGCCAGCGGCGTTGGCTGCGACGACGCCGCCGGTGACCAGGAGGGCGGACAGGAGCAGGGAGAAGCCGATGCGACTCGCGGTCGAGGGGAAGATCTCGGCGAGGCGGGCGAGGAGTGTTTGCATGGTGATTTCCTTTGCGGTGTTGTTGTTGCTGGTTATGCTGCGGACGTGGCGGCTGAGGGGGCCGCCGAGGCGGCCAGGATGCGCTTGACCGTGGATACTGAGGAACCCACCTGGCGGCTGATCTCCGGGATGGTCTCGCCGGAGGCCCTGAGCTCAACGATGCGGACATCCCGTTCGGCGGCCGGGGTGGCGGTTACCGGAACGGCGGCCAATGCCTTCTGCCGGGGCGAACCCTTGACCTCCACGGTTACCGGCTGTGTGGCTGTGGCGGCAAGCTTCGCGGCCTCCTCGAGTTTCGCGATCTGATTCCGAAGCTGATCGGCTTTCGCCATGCTCTCCGCGACGGCCGCCTGGGCCTCGGTGAGCTCCACGGTGAGGGCCGCTTCGCGGTCGAGCTTCTCGCCAACGGCGGGCGGGGCGACCAGCAAGGATTCGGCAACCGTCGATGCCATGAGGATAGCGATGGGCATGAGGGCAGCAAGCACGGCCCCCACGAGAATGTGAGTGGGCTGCAAGGCGTGCACGACATTTGCTGCCACGGAGACCATGACCCAGAAGCCCGAAGCGATGATGACTCCCCGCGCTGATTCCCCCCGGGCCCGACGAACCAGTGCGGCCGCTGCGTAAATCAGGAGGCTCACGTCGACCACCAGGGGGATCAAGTAACGCTGCCACCCGGCCAGCCCGAGGTAGGTCCCTGCGACTTCGGCTTGACCGGAGAAGCTCACGAGGCAAGCTGCCAGGAAGATGACGCCGACGCTGACCGAAACGACGCCAGCAAAGGCGGGGCTATCGGGGAGGATGCGCGCTGCGCGCTTGCGGGGTTCCATCATGCTGCCAACTCATTCCGGATCCAGGCCAGCCGGGTAGCAAGCGCGCCGTACTCGGCCTGCAATGCCTCGCGGCGGCCGATAGTAGGGACTTCGGTGAGGCCGGGGATGCCGTGATCGCGGATGCTTTGCGGCAGAACCAGTTGGAGGATGGCGTTGTTGGCGCCCAGGCGTGCGGTGGTGAAGGCGGGGCGGTCCTCGTCCCAGCCGAAGGATCCTCGGATTATGGCCACTCCCGCGCCCAAGACAGGGCGCCGACTCGGCTGCCGGCGCTCGACGATCAGACGGCCGGCGAAGGTAATGGATGTATCGGCGGCGTACGGGGAGACGTCCAAAGTGAAGGTGCTCAAAGTCGCCGACCCGTCTGTCATGAAGTGACTCCAGGCAAGGGCACGCACGCTATCGGCGTACTCGACCGGGAAGCTATAGGCGCCCCGCTCGTGCAGCCAGCGGTGCGGGATTCCCTCCAGAAAGACGGCCAGGCCGGGAGAGATGGCCGGGCACCGAAGGATCACGCGGTCCTCCCCTTCGACGAAGACTTCCACATCCTGGCGCATGAATCTTCCTTTCTTTTGAAACGCTGGCGTTGCAACTTCTTCGAGTATGGCATATCGAATGTTGCAACGCAAGCGTTGCGTCCTGGCGGAAAATACTGGATGATGGGCATATGGAGATCCAAAGAGAAATTCGCTCGGTGTCCGGGTTGGTCGATGCCGCACGCGCGGCCGAGTACCTGGGGGTCTCCCGGGACCAGATCAGGCTGTGGGAGTGGCGGAAGCGCAAAGGCCAGGGCGCGCTCCCCATGCTTTTTCCGGACCCGGTTGCGCTGGACGACACTGGACACCCTGGCGCTGAGCTTAACAATGGGCGCACGTACAGAGCCGCAGATATCGAAGCTTTTGCGTCCGTCCTGGCTGAGTATGAGCCCAAAGGCGGGCGAGCCAGGAACGCTCCGGACGCTGAAGCCTAACGCTGGGCAGAAGAGAACCCCCTCAGTCGCAATCCTGACTGAGGGGGTTCTCTTCTTTCGCCCGGTGCCCACCACGGCACCAGCAGCAACATCCGCACTCACAAGTATTAAGCAGAATTCAAAAATCCGCAAGTGACGATTAAGATCACCTTAATCGTTGGCGGATCCGATGGTGGCGTCGAGGCGGCCCCGGCGTCCCAGTCGCGCCCCCTGGTTCCAGCTCACCTATGGCCGCCCGCACCATTCCGTCCTGTCGCCCGGGTCGCCCACCGTCGAGCCCGCCACCGCCATGGCGACGGCCCACGACCCGCCCACCCGGACCACCGTGCCCACCGACCAGCTCGGCGCCGAGCGTGCCGGCTGAGTCGCCATGTGAGCTGGATGGAGGGGGGGTGAGCGGACCGGCTCGTGGGAGGGTGGTCGGCCACGCGCCTGAGCCGTGTGGGCCGGTCCCTGAGCCGGTCAGTGAGCCGCCAGCCTGGACCGAATGAGCTGACTGGTGAGCCAGCATGGCCCATTGTCTGAGCTGCCTGATGAGCCAGTCTTCGCGGAAGGGTGAAACCGTCCAGTGAGCCGTGCTTGGACCGGGCTGGGCTGCTGAGTGAACCGCTCGTGAATGGAGAGATGAGCCGGTTCAGAGCGGAGCGGTGAACCGGCTCTTGGACTGTCTGGTGAGCCCGTCTGTCGGGGGTGTCGGGCCTGTTGATAAACCGCCAGCCTGTGCCGAATGAGCCGGCCAATGAGCCACTGTGAACCGGTGCCCTGGCCACGTGTCTGAGCCGGTCCGCGGGGAGGGGTGACGCGCCGATGAACCGCCGGTCCGAGCCGGCCCGCCCGCGGCGGCGGGTGAGCCGGTCCAGGGAGCTGCCTATCTGAGCTGGTCCGGGGGAAGGGTGAGCCGGTCGATGAGCCGCCAGTCTGAACCGGTGTGAACCGCCTGTCTGAACCGTTCTGCGGGAGGGCTGAGCCGACCCGACCCCGCCGAAGTGAGCCGGCCGCCGTGAGCCGGATGAACCAGTGGGAGGTGAGGGAGGGAACTTAAAGGTAAACGTCTCGGTCATCAAATCGCCGACCGCCTCTACGGGTATCGACAAGGTCAACGATCGGAACAACGGGTCGACTGCCGTTCGGAGACGTGGACGTAGTCCTAAGCCGAAGCAGCGGCCCGGCGTTAGCCGGCAGGTAAACGACCAGGACAACGCTGCGGGTTCCGGATCGACTTCGTGTCGGTTGCCTTTCGAAGCGGCTTCGGATCGTTACCCGTGACGCCTGGCTTGCTGGAAAACTTGCCGCCCGGGGTGGGAATCGGCTCCGTCTTGCTCGGTGTGGCTTGCCGGCTTTGGCCGGGGTCGTGGATCGAATGCCGGCGGTCTCCCTTCCTTGGCGCCTGATTTGAGCCAGATTATAATCGCTGTCTTCTGGACTTCGTCCAAAGACGCATAGAATCTGTTAAAATTGTTACATGAATGTTACTGGTCCTTCTCTCACTCCCGTGCAGCTCCAGGCCCTCAGGCAACTTTCCTCCTCCCGCCCTCCGTCTCGGTTCTCTGCGCCCGTCTTCCTGCGCGACCTGGCCGTGCGTGGCTACTCGCTCGGCTGTACCGACCAGCAAATCTTGGTCTTTGCCAGAAAGCAGGTAGCCAGCCGGCCCGGGCTCAAACAGTTCCTCGGGCAGGTAACGTGTGATGTCTCGCTACCTTGCTTACAGACTCTCTCATGACGTTGTTTACAGTATGTCTCAACACCCTGTTTACAGGATGTCTCAAGGCCTTGTTTACGCCGGTGGAGGGTTGCTGAACTACGGCGGGACTCGGTTTCGATAATTAAGGATGCCTAAATCCTTGACTCCTTCCGTGCGCCGCCAGATTGTCGAATTCGACCCCTTGGCCGCAGACGGGCCCAGCGTGTCCGAGTTTTGCCAACGCCTGGGAATCAGCCGTCCGTCCTTCTACAACATCCGCCGCCGTTTCCTTCAGGAGGGAAACAAGGCATTGAATCCACGCTCCTCGGCGCCGAAGAATCCTGTGCGGACCTTTGGCCAGAACACCACTAATACCGTCTTGCGGATTCGGACCCGGTTGGAAAAAGAGGGGTGGGGCAGCGGGCCGAAGTCGATCTGGTTCGTCGGGGTTGACACTGGCGAGTTCGGACTGCCGGTGCCCTCGGTGGCGACAATTGCGAGAATCCTTTCCGCAGCCGGGGCGGTGAAGGCGAATCCCCGCAAGCGACCGCGCTCGGCGTGGCTGCGGTTCGCCCGCTCGGCGGCGATGGAGATGTGGCAGTTGGACGCCCTTGAATATCGGCTGGCCGACGAGGCTGGCACCAAGGTGACGATCTATCAGCTTCTCGATGATTCCACCCGCTTCGATGTCGGCACCATGTGCTTCCCCGATCCGGAGAACGGCACCGATGCCATCGCCACGCTCCGTGCCGCATTCACCGCCCATGGGGTGCCCAGGGAACTCCTCAGTGACAACGGCCGGGCCTTCAACCAGGCACGGCAGGGCATCGTTTCGGGGACCGAGCGGTTCCTGGCTGACCATGGCTGCTTGGGAATCAGCGGGCGTGGTTATCATCCGCAGACCCAGGGGAAGAACGAACGCAGCCACCAGACCTTGCGGCGTTTCCTGGAGGCCAACGCACCGGCGAGCCTTGCGGCGCTCACCACGCTGATCACTGACTTTCGCAGCTACTACAACTATCGCCGCAGGCATCAGGCCCTGCCCGGCGCGATGACCCCGGGACAGGCATGGGAGGCGGCCGACCACCGGCCCTCGGAACGGATACCGATCAGCCACAAGGAACTCCAGGCCCGCGCCGATTCCTACCGCGACAACAGGCTCGCCCAGAATGCCGCAGAGGCACCCGCGGGAGAGATCCAAGACCTCTCACGGACCGCCACCACCGCGGCGGCAGCGGAACCGCGCCTTCCGGCAGGCGGGCGGCTCCGAGATGCCGCCGTGGACCTGGTCGTCGTCACCCGCGGAAACCCCCAGATCTACTTCCAAGGACTGAAGATCATGATTCCCAGCAATCTGGCCGGGACCTACCAAGTGATCAGCACGGAAAGCGACTACAGCATGTTCGACACCACCACCGGAATCGAAAGCGTCTATTTCCCCTTACCCATACGCCCTGCCATCACCCGCCGTATTTTCCCTCTCTGGGCAGTCAGCGGCGCGAGAGTCCGCGACCAGAAAGCGGACTGGACTGACAAACAACGGACCTACATGAAGAAGACCCTCGCCAAGGAATCATAGCCACAGCACCTGTTCCCAATGACAGCCAGGAACAGGTGCTGAGGCTGTCAACAACCTCATGCGAGCGGTCGTCAACAAGCTAGCGATATCGATTGTAAACAAGGGCACGAGAGAGGTTGTAAACAACCTCATGAGAGCGAACGTAAACAACCTAGTGCGATTAGACATCGGGCAGGTAACGCCGCTCAAACGTGTCTTGGCTACCGCGAAACGGTCGTCGCTAGCATCCTCACCCCAGGGGGCCCGGCGGAACGCGGCGGCAGTGTCGCGGCTGCTCGTCGGAAGACTGCTCTCAGATTTTTCGAAGGGGACACCAAACCGCAGTCGGGTTGGCGACGAGGGCCTGGATGATGAGGCCTGGGCTGAGGCGGTTCTGGGGGCACCGAAGGCCGACGCGATGCCAATGTCGCCGGCCACGCAATTGCGCTTGCGGGTCGGCCTCGCGGTGGTCGGGATGGACCTCTTGGCCTCCATTAATTCCGAGAAGGGCTGGTCGACCACACAGCTCTCTTATGCGCGCATGAATCTCCTCACGGGCTGGACCACCTCGACCTCAAAACGGGCGCTCAACGACCTGGTTACCATGGCCATGATCTCTGAGCTCCAGACGGCCCGTAAGGCGTCCGCCCGCCGCTTCAAGATGAACCGCGGACTCACCCCGGACCAGTGCGAAACCGCCGCCAGCCAGGTGGAAACCATCCTCGCACTCAGGGGCATCGAGGGGGCGGAGAGCTTGGCGGCAGAGCTCATCCGGTCAGTAACACACAGCGCTTGGAACTACGGCTCCTCGCCCCTCGGCCACAGGGCCTGGTGGGTTGCTGCGGCCGACGCCGGCGGCCTGGATCCAGTTGCCCTGGGTGTGAGCAAACGGAATGCTTCCTTGGACCGGAAGTCCCTTGCAGCGGCCGGCGTCACCGGTGCCAAGACCGGCGCAGAGCTGACCGCGGCGCTTGACCTGTACAGCCGGGAGCACGGCTGCCTTGAGGCCAGGCGCATGGCGGAGGAGGCCTACAGTGAGGCGGCAGCAACGAGAACCGATGAGCTCCAGTATTTCCGGGGCGTCAAGGAAGATGCCCGGAAAATTGTCGCAGAGCTTGTTGGGCCCTTCACTTCGGTCCCGAAACCCGGCGTCTCGGGCGGGAAGAAGATGGCCCGGTGGATCGAGACCTCGAAAGAGGCGTTCGCCGGGCGGACGTATCCGGTGGAAGTAGCTGCCGCTGTCCAGGCCGGACTGGGCAGGATGATCGGCACTAGGGTGCGAGATGCGGCTAGCGGCAGAATCATTGGCGGCTGGATCACAGCCGCGCTCGACGTTGAGGGCGAGCTGCCGGCTAAGAGGCTGGTTGCCATGCGGGCCGCGCGGGGGCTCGATCACCTGGGCGCGGCACACATGAGCATTCCGCGGGGCGACGCCGACGAGGTCGCGCAGAAGGCCTGGCTGGCGGACATGCGGAACAAGCTCAACGGGTTACCGGCTATGAGCTTGGAAGTGCAGGCCGCGATCGAAGCCGACCTTTTTGCCCGCCTGACGCTCCGGCAGTGGGATGCTGACAAAGTAGCGAAGGCCAGTGCCTGGGTCGTTCGTGATGCGGCTATCACTGAGGTGCTGGCAGCCGCGTAGCCCAAAGGGGACACCATTCCTCTAATTGCATCAACAACAAGAGCACCCGCATGGGGAACTGTGCGGGTGCTCTTGTTTACCCAGCCCCTCCTGCCATGCAGCCCGCCAGTCCGCGCAGCGAATCGTTTGCCAGGCGATTAGGTGAGCGGGGCGGTTGTCGGTGGCCACCGCAAGCTCTGCCGCTCGGTGAAGATGTTGGCGCGGGTCAGGATGGCGGGGGTTGCCTTCTCGGTTTCGGCCCGGTCGGCACCGGTCTCGCCCATCGGGAACCATGGTTCCGGCAGCGCTTCCGGCTCTGGCCACTGATCCCCAAGGAGGTCGAGCAGTGCGGCCGAAATCAGGGCGCGCCAGCAGTGGTCGCCTATGCTTGCTGGCGCGTCCAGTGGCGGGCAAGGATCGCCATCCAACACCTGCTCCATCAAGCTCAGCTGTTTCTGCAGGTAGACCAGGGCTGCGGCATCGTCGCCGACGGCCAGGTGCTCGCGGACCCGGGCGGTCAACCTGGCGATCGCCGTCGGCACGTACTCCTCAAGCCTCATGCCGCCAGCCTATCGCCGCAACAGGTCGTGATCCGCCGGTAGTGCGCCGTCCAGGACGGCGAACGCTTCGGCACCGGTCAGCGTCTCGCGGGCCACGAGGGCCTCGGCCAGGGCGATGAGCGGGGTCCAGAGCGCGGTGAGCTGGAGCCGGACGACATCCGCCCACATGTCGAAGGCGGCGCCGCGGTCCGTGAAGGATACAGGAAAATCTTCGATGTCGCCTTGGCCACCGGACATCAGGGCGCCGGCGGCATGGTCCGCCCAAATTTCCTGCTCATCGGTGCCCCACTCGTCCGGCTCGGCAGCGGCGAGTGTTGCCATCGCTTGGGCGACGGGACCAGCAACGAGAACCTGTGCACGATCAATATCATCGATCATTGCCGGCACAGGCAAGGTCAAGCCGCGGTGTTCCTCCGCGCTCTGGATGCTGACCGAGATGACCTCCCGGCCCAGCTTGTAGTAGGCGACGGTGTGGCCGGCCTCGTGGATGGCGGTCAGGTGAAGATCATTGGTGGCATCGAGGGAGCCAAGGTCCTGAACGATAGTGGTGGGGATGAGTGTTTTCATGGCCTAAAGCCCTTTCGCGGAAATGTTGCTGCGGTCGACACCATCCATGCGTAGATCGGGACACCACACCTGCACGAGGTTCGGTGGCCAGTCAAACCGTCGGTCGATACCGCCCGCCGGTCAGTGGATGATCTCGCCGCTGCCAAAGTCAGGGGCGTAATTCCACCCATGCGCGCCAATGTCATCCGCAAGTTGGCTCACCAATTCGGCAGGACCGCTTAGGACCGTGCTCAGAACCGTCACGGCCGCGAGCGTGTGCAGACATCCGTGCAGCGGCTCGGCCAACAATTCCTCCAACGGGACCAAATCCATGTAGCGCAAGAAGAGCTGCCGATGGCACGCCTCGCAGAGTGGCTCCGGGAGCACGAACCCGCACTCATACAGGTACTCGCACCGGACCCAGCGCCCGACTACTTCCCTTTCACTCGCCACTTCAAACCCCACCGATCAGTGCGGCCAGTCGAATTGCCGGCCGCGGTGGCGACCATGTGTGCGGAGCCGCGTGCAGCGCAACTCCACGCCGCAGTCGCGGTCTGGCCGGCGATAGCCGCAGCCGATGCGCCGGAAGGTCGAACGAGCCAGCCGCGAGCCATTTAAGTGAAGGTCGGCGCTGGCGCGCCTCCCATCACCGCCACGCCCACCAACTCGCTCCACCTCCCCGCGAAACTCTCCGTTCCCATTGGCCGCTGCGCGTCCAAGATTGCTGAGAGGATGACTGCATGATCCCCGCTGACCGATCCGCTGACCTGGGTGACGTGCTGACCGCCGCTCGACCTGGCTGCGGTGGCGCTGCGCGGCTGGGAGGGGGCAGTCCGGCGTGACGGCCAACGAGGCGGACGGCGACACGGTGGGCTTCTCGTTGGAGTGCGGACCGTTGAGCTATCCGACTGCGGCGCGCAGCGCGGGGGAGCGGATTGGTTGGCGGTCCGGGGCAGGCCGTACACATGGGTGACATGAGCATCGCAATCGTAGGGGACCTGCACAGTAACAGCCGAGAAACGGAGGCTGTCCTTAGGCGTATTTCTCGCGCCGGCCACTCGCGGGTTATCCAGGTAGGAGATATTGGTGTCCACTGGAGTGGGCTGCACCATCTGGATCGCTACACCGAGGTCCTTGGAAAGTTCTTGGACCGGTTCGATCTGCAAATGATTTTCATCGACGGCAACCACGACAACCATCTCGCCTTACGGGCTCTGCCCCTGGACGATGAGGGGTTCGGTGTGATCTCCGATCGTCTTCGCTACGCACCCCGCGGCCACCGCTGGGCTGAAGACGGTGTTCGCTTCGGCGCCCTCGGCGGAGCCGTGAGTGTCGATCAGGATTGGCGCACCGAAGGCAAGAATTGGTGGCCGGAGGAATCCACGACTGTTGCCGATGTAGAACGCTTGAGCACCGAGAAGCTGGACGTCCTCATTGCCCATGAAGCCCCGGCTGGTGTGACGGGCCTCGAGTCTGGCTTGCTCACTCCTCTTCCGGAGTTGGTTGCGTGGGACGCCTGGCAGAACCGCCTGCGGATTCGCGAAGCCGTCGACGCCACCCACCCGGCCCTGACCTTCTGTGGGCATTGGCATCAAAGTCTCACGCAGCAACTGCCCGATTCCGAAACCGTCGTTCATGTCCTGGACCGAGATGGCTTCGAAGGAAATGCTGTCGCACTTACTCTCAGCGATCTCACCGTGCGCCCACTCTAGCTCTCACCCCCTCCTCCGCCTGCGGCGCGCGATCCCGCTCCACTCACCTTGCTTGCTGCCAAGTCTCACCACAAACGCACGCCGCTGCGGGCACCGCTCCGGTGACCTGGCCGACCTCGGAGCGGGGGTATAGGCGGAACGCAAGCGGGCTGGTACCGCGGGCCGCAGGCCATTGAAGGTCTTGGTCTTGGCCACACGCAGTGATGGCGTTGCGGCGTGGGGCGCTTCACGAAAATGAAGTCGCGGCGGTGTGAATTTTGGTGCGGTGAGAAGTGCCTTAGTAGGCAAAAATTCTGGCGATACCTGGCTTGCCGTGTTAAGGGCGATTCTGTGCCAGGTCTCCGGATTCTAATTCGCCTTTATCGCCCGTCCCGGGTTCGCAGCAAGTGCATACAGTTTTTTTTCGGAGGCCTGCACACGCCGGGCGGCAGGCAACAGCCCCAGCGTCCTATTTCATGCCCGGGCTGCGGGCCGTCTCGGATTGCTAGAAGAGGTGCTCCTCGAAATATGAGGCGACCTCGGTGGGCACCAGCCAGCGGCGCATCTCGCGCGGGCTCACCGTCATCGGCAGGTGCACCACAGGAGCCATCAGCCGGCCGCACCCGGTGTCTATGAGGATTTTGGAGCGCAGGCTGTCGCTGGCCCCGATCATGACGAGGCCCGGCGGGCATACGAAGGAATCTGACCACACCGGCGCGTCCATATCCCACTTGTCCTGTCGGAGCCATGGGTGCGAGCCTATTAGTTTTTCTATCAGCAACTCCGCTGCCATGGCCACGTGCTCCGGAGTGACCTCAACGTGGTCGGGTGGCGTCTCACCCACAGCCTCTGCTGCGTCCTGGACCCAGCCCAGCAAGGCGTCGGCCAGCCCAGCCTCGTGGGCGAGTTCGAATACCAGCTGCCGCAGCGCGGCCACCGCAACACCCATCTTCGGCCGCTTGGCTGCTGGCGGCGGTGGGGTCGGCCGATGTCGTGCACGGATCTCGGCGATGCGATCGAATGAAGTTGTGGATGCCATGGCGGGTGGCCACCTTTACTCTCGGGCTGGGTCTGCTTTCTCACGCATCCCCATGCGTAGGCGGCTCGCCTCACAACCCGCTCAACGACGAGCTCCCGCACACCGCGTCGTCGCCGAATCGACACCGAGCCGGACCCTGCAAGCCCACCCACCGGCCGCGGCCTAGGTCGCCAGCGTGCGGCCAGCTTTGCGCCCGGCGCCACACACATGTACTCCACAGACCCACGCACGCACGCGTGGGGCACAATGACAACCAAGGCGACAAGCGATGAGGTTGCGTGATGGCAGCGGGTGAGCAGGATGAAGTTTTGGAGCTGGAAGTGCTCGCGGTCGAGGCGGCGCTTGGCGGGCTGCCGAGCGTGGTGGAGCTGTTGGACCACGCGCTGCCCTGGCTCGTGACCATCGGGGAGCAGAGCCCAACGGCGCGGGTTGAGGCTATTGGCGCCATCCTGGTGGCGCACTCGGAGGGGCCCGAGCGGCTCAGGAGGGCGTCCGAAGAATGGAAGGCATTTCTGGGACCCATGCGGCCGTGGGGGTGATTAGCGCGGTCAGCTATCCGGGCCAAAGCGTTTTTCCGTTTCGGCAGCCAGGTCGACATCCTCGAGCTTGACTGTGCTGGCAATGGAGGGGAGCGCGGCGGCGTGAAGATCCAGGGCCTCGAGTGTCACGACGACGGCGGTGAGATCCTCTGTGAGCATGTCGCCCGCTTCCAGTCGCTCCAGGGTGGCGGTCGAAGCACCGGACATCACGGCCAGTTGATCCAGCGACCATGCGCGTGCTTCCCTGGCGGTTTTGATGGTGCTTGCGACATCGGCTGCTGTCCGCAAGAACACTGTGCGGACGGATGGTGCATCTTCGGCATCTTCACTTCCGCCTGCCAGGAATTCCTCCGCACGCTGGATCATCTCGTGCGAGAGACCGATGTTGCTGCGGGGCTCGATCACCAAGGAAGCATGAAGCTTCACTGACCTCATACCGCGAAGCTGTTTGCCGGCGCCTTTTGCATCACGATCATCGATCCAAAGGATCCGGAGTGGCTGGTTTACGGGGAGCTCGTCAATGAGGAACGTCCACAGAGAAAGCCGCTTCCAAGGTCTCTGCCGATACGAATCCACATCGGTCTTCTGATCGAAAAGCGGGAAGTCCCCGAGCCCGATCTGTTTTGCGAGGAGGTCAATGTATCGGCCCCAGGCTGACAACCAGTTGAGCTCCACGGTGGGCATCGCGGCCCACCGATTAATCGCCGAGATGGTGGCGGTGTCGTAGGGAAAGGTCGTCGGCCGGACGAGCGGTGGCTGCCAGTATTCCAGCTCAGTGAAATCAGAAGTGTGGACTGGGGCGCCGAAGGAATCGAATGGGAGAAGGACCCCGTCCACGTCCATCAAGATCAAGGTTGTCACAGGCCAAATCATCGGCTCAACCTCCGCGCCGGCAACCGCCCGGGCCGCCTTCAGGATCAACTTGGCGCCGTCCTTGAGCGAACCCCATCGGAGTTCATCGACCAGTGAAGGATCACGGCCCATGCCGGCAATCGAGCCCGCCGATCCCCACCACGCCCGGATCTCGGCATTGGCCAGCCCGCCCTCAACCAACAGCCAAACAGCTTCATAAGCCACCCGCAGCCGAACCAAACCTCGTACCGCCGGACGGGACTCACCAGCTGCCCACTGTGGCACGTCGGAATCCGACTCGGTACCGCCGAGCTCAGCGATGAGCTGGGCGCCCAGAAAGGGGAGCAGGATGGTGACGAGGTCGGCGGTCGTGGCAGGGGGTGTTGGATGGGGGCGAGTCATTCGGCTGTCGGCCATTCTCCGGGCTCCTTTTTCGTTTTCATCCAGGCATCCACGAGTGGCTGCCATGCCGGGCGGATGTCTGCTCGGGGCAGGATCATCTCGTCCCACACCTCGCAGAGGAGGTCAGCATCGAGGTAGAAATAGAGCTCGTCGCTTGTGCCGTGCACCAGGAGGGCCGAGTACGCACGCGCGCGGTCCTCGAGGTCGGCGAGGTCGACGACCTCGAAGCGATAAAGACGATTCGACTTGAGATTCATAGGAAGCAAGGTGACACGTTTCGCCGTGAGGTAGCTCTGCTCCCACAGCCGGTCAGGGACGTAATACGGATAGCTGGGGCAGGGTGGAAGGCGGGTCCGCATCTCCCACAAGGGCTCTGGCCAGGCCATGGCTCCTCCCTTCTTCTCAGCAAACATTTCGCTCCCACTCCATGTGTGCGGAGTGATGGGCGGCTCCGTACACATGGAGCCTATGACGACCGGTATTGAAAAACCCCAGATCAAGGCATTCACCGAGGCTGCAGCGCTCATGCGAGGCGAACGCTATTGGGACCACGCCGGCCGTCCCGATGAGATCGTCGAATTCTTGGAGGCCTTGGGCGGAGCGCTCGCAGAGGTTTGCTACCAGCTCGCCAGGTATGGCGTCCTAAATCAGGCGGCCATGGACGCGTATCGTGAAGTGGCAAGAATTCGCTTCCCCGCGGCGATCCCGACCTCCGCAGAGATGATCCTGCTCGTGCCGCTGCAGAAGAAAATCGAGAGGCTGCGCGCAGGGGAGTAGTTCCGCAGCCCCTGCTCTCCGCTGCCCCCGCCACGGCATAATACCCCCATGGCGAAGCGTTCAATCTTCCTCGGCGTCTCCGGCGCCATCGTCCCGCGCTCCGGTCCGTCTGGCGGGCCGGCGCACGGCCCGGTGACCGGCTCGGCGGCCGAGGCGACGTGTCAATCGGAGCGGGTCTGACCTGCCTTGGCGACCTCGAGCTCGGCCTGGCGGATGCGGCCGTTTGCACGGCCGAACATGATCCCGGCGACGATCATCACGATGACGCCGAGCCAGAACATGCCAGGCGCGGTCGAGATGAGACCCAGAATGGCAATGACGAGTCCGAGGCCAAGACCATAAGCGCTGCGGATTCGTGACCTGTGGCCGGCGACGAGTATCCGGTGGGCTGCCGCTTGGACTTCGCTCATGTTTGTCTCTTTCCCCGATTTTCACACTCGACGCGGCACCGTCCAATGAGTGGAGGGCCAAGACCAGGAGTGCCGTCCGACCATAGTGGTGGACACCAGCTCCCAAGCCTACCGGGAGCCATGGACATCCTGTCTGAGGCGTGCATGCTGGCCAGGGCCTGGCCGCAGCCACGACTTCCTCAGCAATCGGCCAAGCTGGCCGCCCACCGATCCGCCAGCCGGCCAGCCAAGCGGTCAGTCGCGTAGGACGGCTTTGGCGCCAAGGGCCAGTAGGATGACGGCTGCGAGGGTGGTTGCGGCCGCGGCGAGGATGCCCGCAGTTGAGCCGGCCTGGGTGGCGGCGGCCCAGCCCCATGCACTCCCGGAGAGGCCGATGAGACCGATGGATGCCTTGAACATGTTGGCTCCTTTGCTGTGGTGACGGTGACGACACCCTGCCCGCCGACCCGCTCAGCGGGCATGGGTGGCGTGGGTCTGCGTGCTATCCCTCCAGCAGCAGGGCTTCGATGGCCTCTGGTAGATCGAGGGGTGGTTGGTTTGCGGCGGCGGCGGTCCTAGCCTGAGCTACCAGCACGCTGTCCACACGGGCGCTGACCTGTACTCGCGTGCGTGGTTCCGCATCCTCCGGGATCTCACCACGGGCGATAGTTTCAATGAGTCCCCGCAGTGCTGCGCTGCGGCCCTCCGGCTTCGCATCCAGCCGGACCAGTGCGGGGGTGGAAATGCGAAGGCTGATCATCCGGTCGGCCACGGCTAAATCACCCCTGTGGCGGTGGACGCCCGTACTGCGGAGAACTCCGCATCGCGGAACAGTGCGGCGAGGCCGGTGACCTGCTTTAGCCGCAGCAGCTCGTCGGCATCCATTCCGATATGCTTCATGATCCACGCATCACCCATCCCACTTTCAACCAATTCGGCAACGATCCCGCTCATGAGCTCTATGCTGTGGGTGCCGCGGGCCCGGTTATGGCGGATCGTGGAGGCCATGCGCCCTTCGAGCGGCTTGTCGATCGTGACAATCGGCAGCATGCCACCCTCGCGTTCGCGGACCCGCTTGCTAGTGAGTATCACGGTGTATCGATGGAAACCGTCCACTATCTCGTAAACATCTTCCTCGGTCAGGTAATAGGCGACCACGGGCTGGGTGTATCCGTCTTCCCAGATGGAAGTCTCCAGGAGCTTCATTTCCGGTGGGGCAACGCTGTTCGGGTTGTAGGCGTTGGCTCGGATCTTCTCGAGCGGGACGGCCTGGACGCCGTAAACGGGGGAGGTGAAAACCTTGGACACTAGAGGATCTCCTTGTACTTGGCGAGTGCGGTCTTGCGCTTTTCGAGTTCGAGTTTGTTCTGCCCGAATCCCATGTATTTGCAGCTGTAATCATTGCGAAGGATCGTGATGCACAACCGCTTCCAGGTGGGAACTTCAGCGAAATTGCTGATCTCTAGCAGATCATCGGGATACTCAGCGAACCGGACCACTTCGTAGGGCGTGGAGTATGTGCGCTTGCTGGTGGGCGCTCCGAGGAACTCGACGCCGGCCGTCTCGCCGGCCTGGAGTTGCTGAACCGTTTCCAGCCGCAGTGCACCGCCGGTCTCGGTCCAGTACTTGATCGAGGTGGCCATCTTCTTCAAGTAGCCTTCACGTGCCGCAACGGGCAGTGTGGTCAGCAAGAATTCGGCGTAAGTCTTCCAGGAGTGGCCTGGCGGCAGTTTCACACCCTTCGCGCCCATGGCAGCGGTCCCGCCGTAGATGGCGGCGAAGTTGGCACCGTTGACGCGGCCCACGAGCTTGGCCCACATGGCCGGTTCGAGCACGCGGTAGAGCTTCAGGGAGTCGGTGGCCGCATCATTGAACGGGGAGGCCACCCGCATCTGGTGGATGCCGATGCCTGCCAGGTGAAAGAGATCGTAGAGGCCGTTGTAGGTCCAGTCGAATTTTGCGTGGGCAACCCAAACATCTTCCGTGACCCAGTCGTGCACGGGGTAGGCGTTGTAGATTCCAGTGGCGACTTCGGTGGTCCATTTGAGACCCTGGTAGGTGCTCTGCTTGTCTTGACGGTTAATCGCCGCGTAGCGGTGCAGGGATTCTTGTTCGCGGATACCGACAAGGACGGCAGTCTCCTCGGCGCCCTTCATCCGATGGTGCCAGCGGGCGAACTGGACATTGAATTTGTAATCCCACACGCCTTCGTAGGCCGGGAAGTCGGCCGGCACGTTCCCAGTGTTGATTACGCCGGGGTGCTCGGGCATGGGGCGCGCCCAGATTTCTTGCTGTTCTGGATCCCAGGGCCTCCAGTGATCCTGGTACATCGAGACGCCGCACTGAGCGGCGACCGGCAGACAGATCCAGTAGGGCTCAATGAGATCCAGATTGGAGGTCATCATCTCGGTAACGTAGTCGGTCGTGGCCGTGTACTGGCCTTCGTAGTCAAGGTGGTAGACGGAGATCTTCTTGGTGATTCCGTGATCACGCATGTAGTCGATCGTGGCGTTGAGCACGACGCCGGAGTCCTTGCCGCCACTGAAGGCGACGATGACGTTGTCGAATTCCTCGAAGGTCCTTTTGAGGCGTTCCTGGGTCGCTTCCCATACATTCTGTACCAGTGCTGTCTCCATGGTGCCCTCCTTATCTCTCTCTAATAATTATCCCATTTCGGGATACATTGCCGCAAATCGTGTAATAGTTTTCCGGCTGCTAGAGAATCGTGCGCGGATCGAAAGCATGCCGGACGAGGTCAGCCAGCCAGCCCTTCTTCGTCAGATTCTTGGCGATCAGCGCATCGATGCCCAGATCGGTCACATGCTCCGTGTACTCGATCGCACTCTCCTGACCCAGCCGGCGGATTCGGCTTTTGGCCTGTTGCTGCCGGCCATAGTGGAAACCCAAGGAGGCGAAGTGACACTCCGAAAAGTGCTGCAGGTTGAGACCGAAGGAACCGACACCATAGGTGAGAAGCAGCGGCACTAGCTCTGTCTTGGAGCGCTCGAAGATTGAGACCCGCTCTGCAGCCGGGGTGTCGCCGTTAATAACCAGGCACTTGCCATCGAGCGCTGCCGCGATCAATCGTTGCTCTTCGCGGTACTGGCAGAAGACCAGCGTGTGCCGGTAGCGCGCCCATACGGCCACGCTCTCACACTTCAGCGGATCAGTGGCAGCTATCAGACCCAGCTTGCCGAGCATCTCGTACAAGGCCATTTCATCGGCGCCGGTCTCCCAAGCCTTGAAGAACTCATCACGCACCACCGCGTAGGCCAGGTGGCCTTCGGGACTGGCGGAGTGCTCTCGCACCAGGGTTGTTTCAGGCAAACCGAACTGCAACTTTGCTTCGAAAATGTACGGCGCCATTAGGGATTGGAGATGCGCGACATTGGGCTCGTAGGTTTCGAACCAGATGCGTTCCTCGCCCCGGTCATCGATCATCTTGTTCATCGTGAAGTATTTGTACCGGAAGGCCCGGTCATCGGTCGCCAGGATCTTCGGGCTCAGGAAATCCATCTGCCGTTTCAGATCCCACAGGTCACGGGTTAACGGCGTGCCATTGAGGGCAAGAGCATAGTCGGCATGTTTGCGCAGCTGCAGCATCCGCTTGCTGCGTTTCGAATCGCCATTTTTAATGAAGGTCGACTCGTCGGCGATGATCAGGAATTTGCGATCCTCGCACCAGGCCAGCACTTCAAGATAAGTGCGGTCCGACTGAGCTAGGGTCTCGTAGCCCAGGAACCGCACGGGGAGGGTGCAGCCCCACTTTGCGACCTCGGTCTCTACGGCGGCCAGCACGGAGAACGGTGCGACCCACAAGACAGCGTCAAGGCTGTCAGTGCGGTAATTGGCCAGCTCCACAGCCACACGAGTCTTGCCCATGCCCTGCTCCATGAAGACCCCGCCTACGCGGAGTTTGGCAAAGCGTTCCAGGGCGACGGTTTGTTCGAGCGTGAAAGTGGGATCTGTGGCGAGCTCAGGTGCTGTGGCGAGGGCCATGGTTTTCCTTACTTGACTTCGAGGTGCGCGGGATCGCGCAGCTCATCAGGGATGGTGACGGAGGTGACGGGCGCCAGAGTTCTCGGTGAGAGGCTCTCAAAAACGTCATCCCGTTAGGGCTCTTTGTCGGCCCACTTCTCCGTGACGGCGATGAACTCTTCAGCATTCATTTCGATTTCGGTGCCGTCGCGGTCTTTTAGCCTGAAGGTCCAGTTCTCGTGGAAGGAAACGATCCTGATCTCGCCGAACCGGCGGGAGTCACGAACCAATTTCGCGGGATGGAAGACGATGGCATCGGGGTGATCAGAAGCCCATGGGAATCGGATGCGGATCGACGGAGCACTTTTGCCTCCCTTGACCGCGCGTAAGTACGCTGACGAGAAACGCAGCTTGTGCCAGACCGCCTGCTCGGTCGCCAATGATTCGCTGGCGGTTGTCGGCCGGTTGGTGCGGTCCTCAAAGAGTTCACGGGCGGACACTGGCAGTGGGGTCTCCCCGCCGAGCAGCTTGAATTCCCATTCGGGCCCGAAGCGAATCGCCGTCGAGCCGTCGTCGTGTTCCGTGGTGAGCGACGCAGGGTGCTTGAAGTGGAGCCCCTCCCAACGGGAGGCGGTAAGCATCACGGTGACCGCCTCGCTGCCCTCCCCAGCCGCAACGTCCGCGGCTGGTACGTGAAAGGTGTTCCAGGCACCGGGTGCGTAGGTCGGGGTGCAGATGTAAGGATCGCCGGGCGTGTCCCGACGGTGGCTGCGGTCCTCGAAGAACTCGCGTGAGGTGATCGGCTGTTCGGCGCGGCCGTCGCCCACCTTGAAGCCCCAGCTGGCCGGGAACCGGAGGGTGAACGACCCGTCATCGTTGACAGCGGTCATGGTGGCCGGGTGACGAACGATGACGCCTTCCCATCGGCTGTTGACCAGCCGGAAGGCGTGGTGTGAATAGGTGGAGCTCACGTGGTCAGTGGCCGGCAGGACGACATCATTCCAGCCTGCAGAATTGAATACGGGCGTGATAGCGAAAGGCTCGCCGGGTTCTGCCAGTGGGGCGGCGCGGTCTTCATAGAACTGTTGGGCGCCGATGGTGCCGCTGCGTGTGCCGTCGGTGAGTGTGAAGTAGGAATCTGGTGCGAAGCGGAGGGTCCAGGTGCCATCGCCGTTGTCGTCGCAGCTGCGCGCCGGATGTAAAAATGTGGTTCCCTCCCAGGCGCTGTTGCGCATGGTGAAGCGTATGTGTGTGGCGGATGTTGCGACGCGGTCGATGGCCGGCAGATCGATGCCGTTCCAACTGCTTGGGTCGAAGGGTGGGAGCGCGTTGTTCATACGGGATTCGTTTTCTTGGCGGGTTGTGAGCGGGCAGACCTTCTGTGGCGGCGGGTGGTGGTCCTGCCGCCACAGAGGGTCTGCTACGCGGCTTCTGCGGCCAGTACGGGCGCCTTCTTGGCGGTCTTGATGGCCTGGATAACTTCGGTGCGGGCCTCGCCGATCCAAGCAACCTCTTCTCCGCGGCGCAGGAAGAAGCCGTCCTCGCTGCGTTTTGAGCCAATGCACAGGCCGCGAACTTCGTATATCCCATCGAGCTCGAGTGTCCAGGTACGACCGCCTGACTTCTGGGGCTTGCCGTCAGTGGGCCCTTGGTCATCATCGACGAACACCCGCTTCAAACCCCAACGCATATCAATGTCGGGGATGTGTGCGACCCAGGCGCTGGCGCCAATGCCGCCCCCGCGAATGCTCATGTAAACGCGGTCGGCGGTCAGGCCGGAGGAATCTTGTGAGCCGCGCACTTCGTTTTCGGTCCAGATTCCGTATAGCGAGAGCGTTTCGATGGCTGTGAGGGTTTGGTCGGGGGTCATGGTTGTTTCTCCTACTTGCCACATTGGACAGTGGTGGTTTGGTGTTGGTTCGGGCTGGGGGTCCCACCGGCCAAGGCGATTCGCGGCCGGGCCGATGGGACGTGACAATTGGAGTTAGTTGTCGTAGCCGTCGTCAGCGTCTTCGGGGAGCATGCGGAGTCGCGTTACGCCCATCTGCTCGAGCATGCGGCGATCGTCAAACTGCCCGTAGTTGATAACGAGACTCACTCCGGCACCGGTGAATTCCTTCCTGGTGATGTCTTTCAGACGCCAACCTTCGCCATCGCGAACCAGGGTTGCCACGATGGAGTAGTCATGCTTTACCCCGGCCGTTCTCGCAGCGGGATTTTGGCGCGTCATCGCAAGCGTGCCGGCACGGAGCCCCGCAGGAATGGCCAAGCGGTCGAGCTTGGCCTCGGCCTCTCGGGCCGCAAACAGCATGTCATCGGCATTCAACTCACTGGGCGGCGCATCGCTCAGGTGGTAGATGGCAGACTCGAGAGCTTCGTAGTTCTCTTCGGTAACGCGGACATTCTGGTACATCGTAGTGCTCGCTTCTGCCCAGATGGGCGGTAAATTGATGTTGATTCGTGGTGGTGCCTTTTCCCTACATAGATCCAGTCGTTCTAGGGGGACCCCATGTAAGAGAATCTCGAAAGAACTTTTGAGAATCTTTACGCGGCCATGAAAGCCGTAACGTCCAGCCTGGGCGCCGGGCAGACAGGGCGGCGCGTCGTGGCTATCGAGGAACGCGGCGAGCTGAAAGAGCGTCACATCGAGCCGCGGCCACGAAGGAAAAGACGTCGTCGGCGATGTTGGGGACGACAGCGGCACCACCCTGCCGGCGACGGGTCGGCGGGCAGGGTGGCTGTGGTGGTTAGCCGGCAAGATGGTCGAAGTGGTCCGCGATGGCCGCTTCTACGGCCACCTCGATCCCGGTCAAGAAGTCCTCAACAGGCGTGAGCTCGCCCGCCATGTATCCAAAATCGACGATGTAAATTTCTCCACTTGCACCATGGCCGCTGAAGCCCATGGCCGCGCCGTCCGTACCGCGGGTCACTCCGATCTCCGGAGATTCGTAGAGAGCGGTAGCGATCGCGTACCGGAGGGCCTCCTGGCAGAAACCGATACACGCAGCCCGGCAACGTTGGTGGACGTCATCGCGGGGACCGTTATCTTCGCTGCCGTACTTCGTGGCTTCGACCACGGCCATTAGCGCATCGAGCGCCGGGCGCAATTTGGTGATCGTCTCGTTTACTTTTGCGACGATGGCAGTCTCTGCCGCTACGCGGGTGGTGGGGGTGATTCCGGCCAGTGTCTGGGGGAAGGTGAGGACGTTCATGGGTGTGGCCTTTCGTTGTGGCCCGGTGGGCCTGGGTTGTTCTCTTTCGAGAGATTTCGTTTTCGTGCTTCTTCAATAAGTATCCCCATTGGGATACGTAACGTAAGATGGGACGTATAGTTCGGGCGATATGTTGTGCGGCATATCTGGCATGGCGCCCGGGGAGAGGTTCTTTTTTACGCAGCCGTGAAAGCCGTAAACGTGCTCACTGCTCCAAGCCGATCGTTCTGACCCATCTCCCGCCCGCGCACGGCGTCGGCCGCATCGAGGAGCGCTGCAGCCCATGAGACTGTGCGGTGCCCCCAAAGGGCCCAAGCCTCCATAGCTGCCTCAATCTCCCAGTGCCGCTCCTCGAGGCCGCCCTGGACCGCTTCGATCAGCAGATCAATGGAGGTCAACGCCATGGCCTCGCTCACTTCGGCCAGCAGCTCCTGGTCAACAAGCTCGGCGTGGTCGGGTGAGCCGAGGATGATGCGACCGTCCTGGACCGCGGCAAGTGCCGCAATCAGGCCGATCAGGTCGTCGGTGTGGAATCCGATGAGAGCATCGGAGAGAGAGGTGTCGGTGGTGGTAGTCATCACAGGCCGGTTTCAAATTTGCCGTAAGCTGCACGGCCACTGCGAATGACATCCAGATATGAAGAGCTCAACTCATGAGCGAATTGGGTCGTTGTAATTCCACTGGCTCTCCTCTCGAGGGCCAGCATTTGTACGCGCCCGACAGCTTCGATTGCCAAGCTTTCATCGATGGATACTATCCGCGACAATTTCCGGATAGCGTCTACCAGCCAACAGATGATCGGGAGCGTTGCTTCCGGCACGCTCTGATCATCCTCATAGACGGCATTCCACTCCGCCAGTTCGTCAATGCTAAAGGTAACCCGGGTGACCAGTTCATGAATGCGGAGAAGGTGTTCTGCGACGCGGACAGGCGGATGGCCTTCGGCGCGCTTCTGCAAGAACATGTCCTGCCCTCGCAGTACTGCTGTAAGCGCTGCCGGGAAGTCGTGATGCCCAGCATCGGCAAGATCAGTGGCGGCGGCTGCGAGCCAAGCCCAACCTGGCATCACTTTTTCGGGCAGTTCGCTGGCGCCGGGATGGAGCTGACGCAAGCTCAGGATTTCGTCCATCGTGTACATCCCTGAAATGGGGCTGTCTTCCGGAGTCACAGTGTGGATCACGGCGAACGTGGGGCCATTACGACGGCCAGCGGCTGTAGGTGCTGCGCCTCCGCGTCGCTTGCCGCCATGTGCGTACGAACGCCTCTGGGTTTGCTTGCTTTGGTTCTTGGACTGCTTCTTGCTCAAAACGCTCAACTCTTTCGTGGTGTGGTGCGCGGCCGTATGTGCCGACTCGCATTAGGCGTGTAGCGACTTCCCAGCGGTTGCCGCTGGTGCGATCCGGGCCGTCTTGCTGCCCTTTCCGCGTTTGCTAATAGCCATGTATGCGGCAGGGGACACCACTCTCACCGCTGGACGCCTCATTCGGCCAAATCGGGCTGTTTTGTGATCTAGATCATGTGTAAATGCCACTCAAACCCGCAGAACCCATCAAATTTCAAGGGCAAGATTGGTGGGTGCAACTTCATGAATTGATTCACGGCGACTCACGGGTCATGCTTCCGCAACTCGCCGCAGCGGGACATGCAGGGACGGCGAAAGTCGCATATCTGGACCCGCCATATAACACCGGCCGGACGACGCGGTTAGGCTACAGGGACTTTCGTGAAGCTTCGGCGTGGAGCGAGCTCATATCCGAGGTGGCGGCGAGCTGTCGCGAATTGCTGCGGCCCGAAGGATCATTGTGGCTGCATATCAACGACCGCCAAGCCGCACTTGTACGGTCTGACTTGAATGAAGTGTTCGGCGAGGAAAACTTCATCGGAACGGTCTCCTGGGAGAGGACCAGGCGCCCGTCGTACGCGGCGAAGCACATCGTTTCGACCGTCGACCCGATCCTGATCTATGCCAAAGACGCGCGTCAGCTGGCACCATTCACATCCGGAACCACCGAGAAAGGCAAGCGTGTCTCCCTGGTTCACAGGGGCAACCGGATCCAAACACTAACCTTTCCTGCGGGGTCGGTCCGGTTCGGAGTCCCCGACGGTCACTATTTGGCAGGCGACCACTCGACTGCGAGCGTGGCGGTGCACTTGACCGCCGACCTCGTTGTGGAGCGCGGGCGGAACGCGACACCCCTCCGCCTTCGGATACCGAGCCGCTACTCGGCAGCCCGTGTGCTGGACATGATCAATGAGGGTGCCGATTTTTCTGTACCGCAGCTGCCATTCCGGCCCTCATACACATCTCCAGGTGGGCGGTCAAAGATGGTCGGAAGTCTATGGAGCTGGCAGCTGGACCCGGAGATGCCCACTCACGAGGATGCTCTCAGGGAGCAGTCCGCCCTGGCCGCTGATGGCACCGAGCCGTTTCCTTGGGCCAAGCCGGAAGGGCTGCTCCGACGAATTATCGAACTGGCCACGGAGCCGCGCGAGCTGGTCGTGGATCCCTTCGCTGGGAGCGGAACCACAGCTGTGGCCGCTGTGCAGACCGGGCGCCGAGTGTTGGCCATCGAGGAGCGCGGAGATCTTTTCGAGAGCCACATCGGGCCGCGAGTCGCGAGGGCCGTGGGAATCTCAACAGCGCACCACTAGGCTGGGCGACAAACACGTGCCGGCGAAGAGGGGAGAGGAAGCCACCGTGCATCTTGACGATTTCTCAGCCCACCCTGAGTGGGATCAGATGTACGCGGCCGGTCTGACCGCAACCCGCATCGCTGAGCTGGTTGAGGCCCCTGTGTCCACCGTGAAGAGACACCTGGAACGGCGAAGGGCGGTCGACTCGGCTCTGGCTGCGGACCACGCTGCGGCACCGAAGACGCCGAGTGACCAGTGGAGGCGGCGGCTCGTGGAGCTGAGGGATTTTGTCGCCAAGTACGGTCGATGCCCAGCTAAATCGGGCAAGGAAGACGGCGAGACGCGTCTCTACGCTTGGCTGTCGCACCAGCGACATGCGTTCGTGGCGCAGAACTTGGGATGGCAGAAGGCCAAGGAATTGGGCGACCAGCTTGGTGATTGGGTTACCCCGGACCGTCAGCGCGAAGAAGATGTCCGCTGGCGGCAACGGCTTTTCGCGTCCGTAGAATTTGTCACGGAACGGGGGAGACTGCCGAGGCACAGGCCACCTCGGTCGCCAGAAGAAAGCTCACTCAGCATCTGGCTGCAGACGCAGCGCGGGCACGCACTCCGGGGCAAGCTTGCCGACTGGCGCCTCGATGAGTTGGACGGTCGGCTGCCGGGGTGGTGGCTGCCGCGGGGCGGGAAGTAGGCGGCAACCTTACTGCGTCATCAGCACATGCGTTTTGCCGTTGGACTGGCTCGACGGCCCATTCGACCGTGGCCCGCCGCTCTGGCATAAGGCCGGCGCCCTGGGCGGCCGCAATGAACTGCTCGACGAGTGCCGGGTCGACTTTGGAGATGGAGGCATGATGGGCCACGATAAGGCTGCGGACATCGGTGGTTGAGGCAGTGGTAGGGGCAGCGGTCGCTGAAGTCATGGACCCCATTTGTGCGGACCGGACGGAAAGTCGGCACGACCAGGGGTGCCGGCGATGCAACTTTCCTGCGGTGCGACACATAACTGAATGACGCTGCTCGTGAATTGAAGTCTCGCTTTTCATCCCGGTGCCGTCACCCGGGTCTCCATTTCCCTCAAGGGGAATCCAATAGTGCTATGGTCCAATTGAGCGACACCGGAACCGACAGGAACATCGGTTCCATTGTGGCGACCACTGTGGTCGCCAAAGAGCTCTGGCGCGGACATTCACTCGATCGGTCCGTTTGGTTAGAACACGAATCCCGCCGAATCATCCGGACGGAATTCGTGTTCTTTGATGTGGGGGTATTGATATGGAATCGGTTTTTCTTCCAGTATTGTTCACGGTTATCGGTTGCGTTGGCGGGGTTTGCCTGGTCCTCTACCTCACCCGGGGGGCGAGCAAACCGAAGGACCCCTTCATGGCACGCCAACGCCAGGTCGCGGGCGCCGTCCACAACGGCGGGCTGGGGCGGTCGGCGCCGGAAAATTTCTCCACCGGATTCCCACAATCCAACTTCGACTACTCCCAACAGATCAAGGGTCAGAGCCACCGCTCCAACTCCCTGGCCCTCGGTGTCATTGGCCTGTTCTTCCTGGGCATCATCTTGGGGCCCCTGGCGATCAGCCAGGCCAACAAGGCAGAATCCCTCGGCGTTCCCGCAGCCGCCGGGAAAGTCCTCGGCACAATCGATCTCATCGGAGGGGCACTCCTGCTGATCAGCTTTCTCGTCTACTCCATGGGATGACCCAGGGCCGGCCCCGGCCGTCACCAGGGCTTACGCAGCCGCTACTAACCCGACAGCAAACTTGCCCCGGCCATCCCGAAAGTCCGCCCACCGTGGCGGTTCCTGCCGTCCGCCGCGACGGGCCGAGCCCTTATGGGACCGGGCATCGGCAAGGAACGACTGGGCGAGGATCCACCGACCCTCGCGCTCGGAGATCCCCAGGAGCAGTTCGCCCTTGGTGACGGCCCGCGGAAAGTCCAGCAGCGCCGCGGCCGCGATCATCGCCAGGTCCGGGAACGGGGATAACTCGGCCGGGCTGAGCCGCTCGGCCAGCTGTGCCTGGTCATGCGGGTTCACCACCGACCGGCGGGTGAACATGGACAGGTACAGGATGCAGTAATTCACCTGTTCCGTGAACCCCGCGTCGCCCAACGACGCGGCCGCCGTCTCCGCCATCGCACTGCCCGGGTACGGCTTCTGGCCCAGCTCCCCGACCACTGCCTCCGCCACCTGCTCGGTGGGAGCCTCGAAAGCGTCCCGATGCTCCAGGGATCCTCGCTGATACTTCAAAATGGTGCCTCTCAACGTTGTGGCCGGCGGCCGCCGGCACGTCTCACGGGGCACGGAACGGCCCGGCGGAAACCATGCGTTGACTAGGGCGCGGGAGGGGTCAGTCGTTCTTGGCCAGGGACGCCGCACACATAGACGGTGTGGCTATTCTCCGGCGCGCGAATGAACCCATCTGCAAGTAAGCGGTGGGGACTACCAGCCATATTTCCGCGCACACGCGGGGTGTTTCCTGGAAATACAACGACTGCTACGTCGACACCAAATATTTCCCGCACACGCGGGGTGAAAGCAATGCCCCGTTCACACCGAACGGGGCATTGCTTGTTGAGGCACTAGATCATCGGTCCCTAATAGTTGGCCGCGATGTAGTTGTAGGCGTGGTCGAAGAGCCCCTCGACGCGGTGGAGCTCGTAGCGTTTGAGGACCTTGCGGACTTCCAGCCGGACGATCTTGTCGCCGCGCTGGGTCTCGCTCCAGCCGGAGAAGCTGACGGCCTTGACGATGGCGTCGATGTCGCGCACCACCTCGCCGATGATGACCGGTACTCCCGCGGGCTTGTATTCCTCGAAGATCTGCGTCAGGGCCCCGACGTTCGGGTCCAGGACATCCAGGCCGGCTTCGCCTTCTTCGTCTTCCGCTGTTTCGGCGTTGGTGAGGTCGGCGGCCAGGACGAAGATTTGGCTGAGGTAGTCGACGGAGTCTTGGGAGCGTGTGAAGGCGCTGAGTCGGATCCGTTCCAGTCGTTCGGCCAGGGACTTGTAGACGGGGTGGTCGCCGTTGGCGCCGGCGAGGCGCTTCTTGATCCGGGCTGAGATGCCGTCGACGACGTCCTCCAGGCTCACCTCCGGCTGGGTCTCACCTTCCTTCTTGGGTGGGAAGATGCCGGCGTCCTTGAGCTTTTCGAGGGTGTCTTCCTCGGCGATGACGGCGGTCATGCCGATGTTCAGGACGCCTTGGCTGGTCATGTTGGAGTGGACCATGGCCAGGGTCTTGGTGCCGAGCTGTTCCCACAGGAGGTCGTAGCCGCCGCTGGAGGGCCGTGAGGCGTCGTAGACCTTCGCGAGCCACTTGTAGTCGTCCTTGTACTGATCCAGCCGGGAATCGGGCCACAGGAGCTCCCACACGCCGCTGAGGGTGCCGAATTGGACCGCGAAACGGTCCCGGAACTTCCCTTCCGGTATCCGTTCGAATGCGGCCTGCAAGGTGGCGTGGTCGGCCACGGTCCGGTCAATGCCGACGAAGCGCGCCAAAGTGTCGTCCAGCTGCTCGGCGAACTCCTCGACGAGGCCGTCCACCTCGATCTTCTTTCGGGCCCGTTCCGGGTCGGTCGGGTACATGGCCTTGGCGAATTCGTCCCCGATGCCGAAGTAGTCGACGATGAGGCCGTATTTCTTTTCCTTGCCGGTGACGGGGTTCTTCCAGGTCCTATTGGTCCGGGTGATCGTTTGGTACAGCGTGTGCAGACGCAGCGGCTTGTCCATGTACATGACGCCCTCGTTGTCGGCGTTGAAGCCGGTGCCGAGCTTGGAGGTGACGATCAGGAATTTCAACGGGTCGTTGAAGTTCCGGAACCGCCTCAGCAAGGCGGCCTCGGCGGCCTGATCAAGTTCGTACTTGGAGTAGTCGGCGCCGCCGTCCGCCTTCCCTCCGACGGTCATGACAACGGCCGCCTCATCCGGTGTGCCGCCGGCGGCGCGTGCGATCAACTGACTGGTGAGCTCTTCCTCGTAGGCGGCACACATGGCCCGGTTGTACACGACGACCTGGGCCTTCATGCCTTGCGGGTCGACGACCGAATAGAAGTGGTCGATGATGTCGGTGCAGACTGCCTTGATGCGTTCCGGGTTGGAGACGATGACGGCCAGGGTGCTGATTTTGGAGGCGATGAAGTCCTTCTGTTCATCGTCCAGGTTTTGCTCCGCGGCCATCTTCTCGAACTCGGCGTCAATGGTGGCCTTGTCGATGTGGACGGTCACCATGCGGGGGTCCACATGCATGGGGACGGTGGTGCCGTCGGCGATGGAACGGTCGGAGTCGTAGACGCTCAGCGCGAAGCCGGGGTCCTTGGGGTCGCCATAGAGCTTGAAGGTGTTCTTGTCGCCGTCGGAGATGGGTGTGCCGGTGAAGCCGAAGAAACGGGCGTTGGGCAGCGACTCGCGCATCTTGTTGCCCAGGTCGCCTTCCTGGGTGCGGTGCGCCTCGTCGATGAGGACGATGATGTTGTCCCGTGTGCTGAGCACGCCGGCGTCCTTGAACTTGTGGACCGTGGAGGCGATGACGCCGCGGTCATCCCGGCGCAGCATCTCCTGCAGCTCCCGTGCCGTCTCCGGGGTGGCGATCCCGCCGTCGTTCGTGGTGCGGAACTGGTCCGCTGACTGGGTGACCAGCTGGGTCCGGTCCGCAATGACAATCACCGTCGGATTCTTCATCGCCCGGGTTTTCATCAACTTGCCGGCGGCGAACACCATGGCCAGGGTCTTGCCTGATCCCTGGGTGTGCTGGATCAGGCCCTGCTTGCCGCCAGGCTCCAGGACACGGTTGTAGATAGCGTCGGCCGCGTGCACTTGGGGGTAGCGTGCCAGGATCTTGAAGAACTGCGCAACGCCGTCCCTGTCGGACTTTTCGTACAGCGTGAAGTCGGACAGCATCGCCAGCACCTGGAACGGCGAAAGCAGCAGCTCGACGCTTTGCTTCACCCGCGGCCAGCCACCCAGGGTCGCGGCAGAGTCCATGGACCCCCACTGGCTCCACTTGTCGATCGGCTGCCGTACGGCGCCGTAGAAGAACTCCTTGCCGTCCGAGGCGAAGGAGAGGACGTTGGGCACAAAGAAGGCCGGGGCCTTCCGTTCGTAGACGTCATGGATGTCCTTGGCCCCCTTGACCCAGGAGACCGCGGCGCTCGTGTTCGTTTTCGTCTCCCCGACGACCAGGGGGATGCCGTTCACCCACAGGACGATGTCGAAGCGGGACTTCTTCACCCCGGGTCCGTAGGTGACCTCGTCGGCGACCAGGTAGCGGTTGTTCTCCGGGTGCTCGAAGTCGATCAGCCGCACCGGCTCATGGTACGGATGGCCGGAAAACGCCATCGCCTGTTCGCCGCGCAGCCAGTCGGAGAACTTCGCGTTCGCCTGGACGAGCCCGTCCTGCCCAGCCTTGAGTGTCAGGGTTCGCAGCGTGGCGATGACATCCGCGGCCCGGGTCGGCACGGCGGCGATCACCGGGTTCAGGCGCACCAAGGCTGCCGCCAGCTCCGACTCCAGGAACACTTGGTCGAAGCCGCGCGGCAGCGAGGCGCCGTCCTTGTAGGCCCAGCCTCCCTCCTCCAGCAAGTCCACGATGGGTTGCTGGACGGAGTTGGCCTCGTTGAAGGCTGCCGATGTGGTCAAGAAATCCCCCTGGGTGCGGTGTTTAGGCTGCGGGTTCGAGCTGTGCTGCGATGTCGACGCCGTACGACTCCGGAATCTCATGCTCTCCGGAAAGCAGAACGGTGAGAAGCTCGGAGCGAAGGGTGCGAAGGGAGGCGGCGTAGGCTGTTGCGGAGGCGGCGACCGCATCTGCTGACCTGAGTGCAGAGCCGATTTGCTTTTGGGTCTCAATCAGCGGAGCCGGAATCTCCAGCTCCATTATTGCTTTCTGGGTAAGATTTCGCATATCAGACCCCGTGGCTCTTTCCTCTATCTGATTCCTAACACCAGACGATTTGAGGCAAGCAAGCAACCAATCCGAGTCCAAGAGTCCATCCTTAGGCACGAGGCGCAGTGTCTTGTCACAGAGGAAAAGATTTGTGAAGTCCTTTGGGACGCGACAAGCTGCCCCAACGCGGCTCAGAACCCCATTTGCTCTCACCACAATGATGTCACCCGACGAGAGAGCGGACTTGGCTGGGAGATACGTATCGGGTGCAACTACCTTCACTTCATCTGACTTGAAGCCTGCTACACCCACTGCGCTAACTTTGAGGACCGCCCTTTCCGATCCAGAAGGGGTTCGCTCTTCACCAGGCGGACTCTTGCCTGCGTCGATTTGACTCAAGACTTCACGGAGTCTGACGGGGGGCCCGGGCAAAGCGCCCGCAAGGGCTAGGTAGCTGTGTCGAGCTGCACCACTAGCCCCATCCGCCGCCTCGATCGCCTCGTCCAGTGACCCGATCAGGTCAACGATGCGCTGCTGCTCTTCGAGAGGTGGGAGATCGACCTCATACTCAGCGAATCGTTGTTCCTTCCAGCGACTGCGGCTTTTCGTCGTTCCAACACACTCGGCTGCCACATCCGCCCAAACCGTGGGTTGCTGGAAGTGCAAGCGCAGGTATTCGGGCAGGGCACATGACGAGTCCACGTCGAAGACGGGAAACTCATTCGAGACAACACCATCGGCAAATCTCTTTGTCACGAGCGCGAAGGAGCCCTCCGTAGCGAACATTCGGTTGTAGATGAACTGCCCCTCGCGTACCCGGTAGAGCGAAGTCGCTTTCATGTCCGAGCCCAGCTTTGGTTCGCGGGAGAACACCCCTTCGGCGTACCACTTGACACCGAGGTTCTTGTAGACGCTGCCGGGTTCAACCTTGAACTTGTCGATGTGTTGCTTGGTGACGTCACCGAGCCGAACCCGACGCCACCCCTCACGCATCGAAACCCGCCGCCTTCAGCTTGGCAGCGAGCACGGTCTGCGCCTTGAGGAGTTCTTCCTGGGCGGCGAACATGGCTGCCAGGGCGCCCTTGACGTCGGACTCGGCAGCGGCTTCGCCCTTGATGTAGCGGCCGATGTTCAGGTCGTGGCCGTTGTCGGCGATCTCGTCGATGTGGACGAGCCGGGGGTTGAGGCCGCTGCCGTCAATGCCGGCGCCGTATTTGTAGGCGGCGTCGATGGCGTCAACGTTCTTGTCTGACAGCGTGTTCTGGTTCTTGCCCGGCTGCACCTGGCTGGAGGCGTCAATGAACAGGACCCGGTTCTTGCGCTCTTCGGGCTTGGTCGCGCGGAACACCAGGATGCACACGGGGATGGACGTGGCGTAGAACAGGTTGGTGGGCAGGCCGATGACCGCTTCGAGGAGGTCCCGTCCGAGAATTTCCTCGCGGATCTTCGCTTCCTGGCCGCCGCGAAACAGGACGCCGTGGGGCATGACGACGCCGACGCGTCCGGTGCGGCGCTTCATGGTGGCGATCATGTGCTGGATCCAGGCCCAGTCGCCGTTACCCTTGGGCGGGACGCCGCCGACGGCGCGGCCGTACGGGTCAGTGGCCCATTTGTCGGCACCCCAATTCTGGAGCGAGAACGGCGGGTTGGCGAGTGTGACGTCGAACTTCTGCAGTTCGGCCCCGTTGAGCAGCTGGGGGTTGGAGAAGGTGTCGCCGCGGACGATCGTGAAGTCGTCGAGCCCGTGCAGGTAGAGGTTCATTTTGGCGATGGCCGATGTGGTCAGGTTGATCTCCTGCCCGTGGAGGCGCATGGTGCGCGGGTCGCCGCCGTGCAGCTGGACGGCGTTCATTGTTTCCACGAGCATGCCGGCCGATCCACAGGCGGGGTCGGCGATGGATTCCTTCGGCTGAGGGTCCAGGATCTTCACCAGCAGATGCACCACGTGTCGCGGGGTGAAGAACTCCCCGGCTTTCTTGCCGGAGGCTTCGGCGAATTCCCGCAGGAGGTATTCGTAGGCGGCGCCGAGCATGTCCCCGGAAACGGTGTCCGGGTTGAGGGTGACGCTGTGGAAGGATTTGAGAAGATTCTTGAGCGCCGTCGAGGGGAGGCGGTCTTCGTTGGCCCAGTTGACGTCACCGAAGACGCCGGCCAGCCGTTCCGGGTTGGCGGCCTCGATGCCCTGAAGCGCGTCGCGGAGGGCGGCGCCGACGTTGCTCGTGGTCTCGAAGACGTCGACCCAGTGAGAGCCCTTCGGAAGGTCGAAGACATGATAGTCGGCCTCGATCTCGTCGGTGAGGTCGTCCTCCCATTCGGCGACTGCTTCGGCGTGCTTGAAGTCCCAGTTGTCACTGATCCACTTAAAAAACAGGACCGGGAAAACATAGGCCTTGAAGTCGCCCGGGTCGACGGGCCCGCGGAGCGCGTTGGCGGCCCTCCACAACGTCTGCTCCAGCTGTTGCTGGGTGAGGTGATTGGGTTCAGTTGTAGCGAGAGTCAAAGCTGGTCCATTCAGTCGATCAGTGCAGTAATACCTGCGGGGCAGCCCTATGCGCTCCCGGTCTCGTATGCGGCGCGGGCCAGCCTCACTTGAGAGTGTATGCGCCGATCTGCTGAAGTGAGAATGCGACCCGGCCCTGACACTCGCACCCCTACCCATCCTCAACGCCCCCACCTAGACTCGCCGTATGTGCGGGAGATTTGTAGTTGCCAGAGCCACAGCTGACCTCGTCTCGGCCTTCGACATCGACGAGGTCATTGGCGACGACCTGCGGCCGAGCTGGAACGTGGCGCCGACCCAAGCCGTGCGAATCGTGACGGGCCGCGGGGCGGACGGCGAGCCGTCAAGGCGCCTGGAGACCGCGCGGTGGGGGCTGGTGCCCGTGTGGGCCAAGAGTCGGAGTGTCGGGTCGCGGGCGATCAATGCGCGCTCGGAGACCGTGTTGGAGAAGCCGACGTTTCGGTCGGCAGCCGTGAAGCGACGAGCCCTGGTGCCGGCGGACGGCTACTACGAATGGGAAGTAACGGCGGGTGGCGGCAAGATTCCGACGTACCTGCACCCGGAAGACGACGGCCTGCTGGGCTTCGCCGGTCTGTACGAATTTTGGCTCGATCCCGAGGTGCCGGAAGGCGAGGACAATGAATGGCTGTTGACCACGACGATCCTGACGCGGCCCGCGGCCGACGCCTTGGGGCACATCCACGACCGCATGCCGGTCATCGTGCCGGCAGGCGATCTGCAGTCCGATTGGCTGGACCCGGCGCTGACCGACAAGAGTGAGATTCGATCGTTGCTGGATGCGATCCCGGATCCGGTACTGGTACCGCGGGAAGTGGGCAAGGCTGTCGGTAATGTGCGGAACAACGGGCCGGAGCTGATTGTGGGTGTCTAATGACGGAGGCTAAATCCTCTCCCCATTGCTCAACGGACCGCACGCACCATTTCAAGTGCCGCTTTGTCCAGGCGATCGAGTAGATTGAACCTGCATTCTAGACAAATCATCATCATCACTTGGGGGACGACCATGAAATCGAATTTCGGCATACTTGGGGCAATCGTATTAGTGGTTTGTCTAAGCTCATGCTCTGCAGGATCACAGACAGAAAGTCACGGGGCCCTGTCTAGCAGGCCAGTGGCCACAAAAGAGATGGCTAGGTCTATGCCTGATCTAGTCGGAAATCCGCTAGGTGAGGGCGTCGCTGACATGGCCTTTTCAGAAATTTCGTTCACCATAGTAGACCCGGACGGAGCCGTATTCGAAACGCGTTACCCCCGGGAAGGGATTGTCACCGCGCAGAGCATTGCAGCGGGAGCCAGAGTAGGCGCATCCGAAAATGTCCAGGTTACCGTTGGCGTCAGTGTCAAAGAGGCGAAAGCCGCTTTCGACGCGGCGGACGCAGCGGCCGCCAAGAAGGCTGACGCCGAAAAAGAGAAAGCTGACGCAGTCGCAAAGAAGGAAGAAGAGGCCGCCAATAAGGCGTCCGAGGACGCCAGTAAGGCGGCCGCGGACGCCGAGGCTGCTGCGACGAAACGTGCCGCCGCAGAAGCCGCCCAGGCAAAACGAGACACAGAAAAAGAGATCACCTACATCGTCGAAGCCGACGGTCCGATTGATGGAATTACCTACTCAAATTTCGTGGGAAACAAGAATGGCCAGGAGAGCGACACGGTTAGCCGTACCGGCCCCATCGTGAAGAAGTACAGATTCGATGGTGACGACTTCACGAGTGCATATGGATTCTGGTCGCTGGGGGTCGGCGCTACGGCCGGCGAAACGACGACGTCGATAACTTGCAGAATCCTGATGGACGGCACAGAGGTGTCAAAACAGACATCAACAGGCGCATACAGTCTCGTTCTCTGCAACGCAGGAGGCTAGTACCCAGCGGTGAAGCACGACTACCGAACTGGTCCCCGGCGGCTGCCACCTCTTAGAATGGCCCCATGCAGGCATACCAGGGCAGCCACCGAGCGCCTACGGACGACGGCTACTCGAACCCGATCACCAGCCTCGCAGCTTCCTTCGGCCCGGACGTGTACACGCACCCGGAGTTCTACGGATCCGGCGAGTCAGATCCGGAAACCATGCGGCAGCTGTCCATCGCAAGAGACAACCCCGCGGCCACCGTCCGGATCTACCGGGCTCTGCCGCCCGGCCTCAGCACGATCAACCGCGGCGACTGGATCACCCTCAGTCTCCAATACGGGCGTCGGCACTCCATTCAAGACGCCTCCGAAAAGAACGACTGGCCGGTCATCTGGGCGGACGTGCCGGCCACGACCGTGTTCACTGACGGGAACGACTTGGCAGAGTATGGCTATGACGGCCCGGCAGTTGAAGGGCGTGTGGTGGGTGTGGACGGTGGACCAGGTGAAATTGAACCTCCGGTGCATGGCATCTGGGCCGACCGGACACCCGAATACCACGCGGCCAGCCAGGCGCTCATCGACGGAACGGCCCGTGCGAAGCTGGCTGCCGGCTTTGCGGCCAGCGGGCTGACTACCGTTGAGTTGGCGGCGAGGGTGGGCCACACCGAACGCATTGCCAGACGCGTCGTCGCCGGTGACGAGATGCTCGGTGAGGGCACAGTTGCGGCTTACTTCAAGGCCATGGGCGTGAAGCCTGACCAGGCGGCCGTGGAGGCGTACAGAGCTGAGCAGGACGTGCTGCGGAGGATGGCAGGGTAGCTAGAATTTACCCTGCCCGCGGTACTTGCACGGTAAATTCGGACTACCTTCGGCTGTTCTTAGTCTGAGCGAGGTAATTCCTGACTACCCTGGGCGCTCTCCGCTCCTGCCTGCCGGGTAGTTCAGAATTACTTAGCCCGTTATTACAAGAGTCGCCCTGTGGGTAATTTCAAATTACCGTGGAAGCATGACGAACGATCTGGATGACCTCGACTTCGGCGAGATGCCTGCACCTCCCAACCTCAAAGATGACCTCGCGCCAATACACGGCCTCGTGGACGGGGTGCGCGCCGCATCAATCCTGCGGCTGCCAAACGCCAATCGTGTGAGTATCTGGCTCGCGAAGAAGGCCAAGCTGCTCAGGGAGGGTTCCGAGCTCACCCCGCTGCTCGCCAAGCTGCCCGGGCCGGTCGGCTACCTCGGCGGCTCGGCCGTCTTCACCGAGCAGGCGATCGTCGATTTCGGCATTGCGACCGGCTTCATCGAGCCCGGTACCCACGAGCTCACGGGCGAGTGGATCGCCGCTGCGGCGCCAGCGAAGCCCGATGCCCTGGATGACTATTTCAGCCCTGCGGACGATGAGCTCTTCTGAACGCCTGGCGCCGCTGCACACAAGACCCCGTCACTCGCAGCGTTGAGCTGATCGAAAGCGAGGAGGACGGCGATGGGAGGGACGGAAGATCGGCGTAGGGCGATGAACCGGCTCGATTTAGCGGGCGTGGCGTCTCGGATGTCGACGTTTACCTTCGCCGCTACCTCACCCGGTGCGACCAGATGAGGACCGTGCAGCGCCCCCTCGCGGCTGCCACAGCCGCAGCGGCCGGCATGGCCCTCGGCCTGGTCGAAGAGCTTGTCGAGAGCCTGCAGCGGGATGCGGAAGTGGCGGTCACGCCTTAGGAGCTGATCGTGCGGGGGCACGTGGAAGGGGGCGATCGTGGCCAGTTGATCGAGGTGCTGGCTGTGTTTGCCTACGACGATGAAGTCGTGGTCCCATGGCCGCTGCAGTGCGTCTCCAGCTCCAGGGAGGCCTTGTAGCGGGCCTGCACCCTCCAAGGCCTCCTGATTCGGGATGAGCTGGCCGAGGCGGTGCGGCTGCGGGGCTGCTTGAGCAGGCGGAGGAGGGAGGACGTGAGGGCCGCAGCTAGGATGTCGGCATGTTCCTCGTTGATTTTGTCCGAGTTGTGGGTGTCGCCTTCGGGCTGTGGGGCGCGATTTTGACCGTGCCTGGTGCAGCCAAACGGGTTGGCAGAGACTTCGCGACGCTGAGCCGAAGGGTCTGGGCGTGGGTGCGACGGCGCCAGTCGGTGAATGTGCACGCAGGCGCAGCGAGAGGAACTGTCACCTTCGGTACGCCAATAGCGATAGGGGAGAGCCGACTTCCCTCCCCGTTGGCGGGTGAGGTTGGCGCCCAAATTGAGCAGCTGCGGGCGTTCGCGAATGGCTTGGCAGGGAGAGTCACCGCGCTGCAACGCGATCTGGCCGAGCAAATCAACGCGCTGCGGCACTCTCTGGATGCATTGCGGCTTGCTCATGACGCCGCAATGACGAAGCTGGAAGCTGAGCGGCGACAGGCGGATCAGAGTACTTTGACGATCAACGCTCGGGGACTTCCGCTGATCGGGTTATCGATTTTGCTGAGCGGCTTGCCCGATACCTGGATCGTGGGCCCGTGGGTAGCCTGGTTCTTACTGGCCTCGGCGGCGTTACTGACCATCATTACAATCGTGCGACTCCTGCGCCCGCAACTGTTGGATTCTTGATGCGGCTCGGTTCGGCGGCACCGATTTTTGATCGATCGCCGCCGGGCGGCAGCGGACATCATGGCCGCGCGCCGGGGACCCCGAACCGTCTACGCATGGGGTAGGGCAGCCCGGAACAATCCGGGCCGGAATATCCGCACTAAGCCCTTGGAGGCCACCTTGAACACCCAGCCCGACACCAGCACCGACGCCGTCTTCACCGCCCAGGAACTGATCACCCAGGGCGCCGCCTACCGCCCGGCCCGCCAGTCGACTGAGGCCGAACTGCCCGACGGCGTCTGGCTCGCAGCCACGGCCCTGGAGATCTCACACCTCACTGGGATTACCGTCCAGGAGGCGGCCGAGGTCGTGAGCCGCAACCAGGCCCTGGCCCTCGCCAGCCGCCAGGCCGGCGCTTCGCTCTTCCAGGTCGCCGACCACGCGGTCGCCACCCGCGAAGCCGCATAGTCGCCCCAGGCAAGCGCTTCGCAGAAACGGCCCGCGTCCCATAGGGAGGCGGGTCGTTTTTTTTGGGGGAGGGGTGGGTGGAGTTGTCAGGGGGGTGGAACGAGGCCCTGGGCGGTGAGGTAGTGGACCGCGGTGGTCGTCGCATTGGCCAGGAGAGTGCCGTGCTTGTCATTGAAGGACTTCACGAAGTCGAGCGGCAGGTTGTTGATGAGCCCGTGGAGGGCCAGGCACCGCTCCGTATACGTCTTGGCTTCGGCCAGCGGCAGCCGGGCTGAGGCAGGCAGAGCGGGCTCTGCAAGGAGTGCGGCAATAGCATCGGCGGGGATTGGCGATTCGGTCATGCTTTCACGGTAAGCCTGGACACCGGCTGGCGTCGATGGGCCGGAGCAGCGGACTCTTATGGTCGAACGAACTCGGGTCGGCAGGCCGGACCCGTTTCGGACTGCTCCGGGCGGACTGCCTTGATTTGTGGCCTCTGGCGGGGTACAAATTCAGGGTGACCGCCAAGATTGTCAAGCAGCACTACGTGTCGAGGGCACTGATAGCTCGCTTCTCCCAGGATCCCCGGATGAAGAACGGGTCCGTTGGACAAGTGGACGTCAGCTCTGGCCGCGTGTTCCCGGCCCGCCCGCCGGGCTCAGTCGGGTTTGAGCACCACTTCGTCAAGTTTGATGGGGACCGAATGGAAAGCCTGTGGGCGACGGTCGAGAACCCTATGACGGACGTTTTCGTCGCGCTGCTCCGGGGCCAGCCCGAATCGCTCCGAGCAATGAGACCCCAGGTCAACGATTTCGTGGCCCTGCACTTCGCCAGAAGCCTTGAAGCCCAGCGGATCCATGCCGACACGTTGGCCGAGGTCGAAGCGCGCACACGAGCCAACATAGACCTGCAGACGAGGCTCGCCGAGCTGAAGTACGGCCTAGACCTGGCAAAAGCACCATCGATCCTGCAGGAGATGGCTGATGCCGTTCTCGACCCGATCCAGGCCCTCGAGGAACGGGGTGAGCCCTTTCAGCAATGGATCGAGGATGTATTCCAGAAAACTCGGACATACCTCACGAACTTCAGTCTTTCGATCCGGCCCGCACCGATCGGCACTGAGTACCTCTTGGGCGACTGCCCAGCGATTGGAATTGCCCCGGGGATGGATCCGCGGAGACGCCCGCCTCTGCTTGATGCCAAGGCGCTAATTCTCCCATTGACGCCGAGGTACGCTGCCATGGCTTATCCGTCCGAGCGCGGCGACCCTAGGTTCTCAGTGGACGTAGCGGACGCTGGCTTCGTGGCTTCCTTGAACCGCGCCCAGATAGCGCTCGCCCACAAGAGGGTTTTCTACAGGCCCGGCAGCGGACACGAGGTGACCGTGCGCCGCTACCTTGGGCTCGATGGCAGTTGGCGAAGCGCCGATGTGAATCGCACAACGCCGCGCTAACTGCGATTTGACCCCCACGAATCGTAATAGCGGATTGGTTACTACGATTTGTGGCGGTGGCGAACGTGCGTGGGCCTGACAAATGACGGGCGTGGGCCTCCGCGCACTCTCACCCTCGAAATGGCTGCTTCGACTTGTTTACGTTCCGACTGGCGGGTTCATACCCCCGCTGCCGGAGGAGGCCTTGCATCGTTCTTAGGATCCCGTCGTCGGGAATGGGCGAGCACCAAAGGCCCTTAATTGGCAAAGGGCGATCACCTTCCGCGGAGGATGTCATGGCGTGCAAGACGGCCACGATGGATTTTCTGCCATGCTCGTAGTGGACGGGATCGAATGTCGTGTAGTTCGTCGATATCCATCGAACTTCACGCTCGTCCTTGAATGCCTCGTGCTTCATTACCGATGCCAGAATGACTGCCTGCTTCCGCAACTCTGACACCAAAGCCGAGCGGTCCTTCGCAGCGGTGTTTTTTACGTCCTCGATCGCGCTCTGTATGAAGGCCTGCGCGAGTTTTTGCTTGTCCGGCATCTTGTAGGTTACGCGATACCAGCCGCTTATCAGAGGGATGTCTTCCCTCAAGTGGCTGTCATCGTCGTCCGCGTCGACGTAAAGCCCGTCGGCGGATAGTTCAACCGAAGCATCGATGCCAATCGCAAAGCCGTCCCCGTCGGCGTAATTTCGCCACAAGGTCAAGCTGTCTCTTTCCATCGAAGCAGAGATGTAGTAAACATCGGTGATGATGCTATCGACGAAGGTCTTGTCCAGCACAGATGACAGCACCTTCTCCAATGACGCCCAGTTGTCCGAACCGCTCCGCGCAGAGCTCTTCGACAATGCCGCCTGCTCGGCGAATGCATCCCTAATGACGCCGAAACCGTGAGTCATCTCGGAAGCGTCATTGAGGTTCTGGGGGTTTGACGCCCAGAGTTGCCCTGTCTCAAGGATGGAGAGCAATGCGTGCCCATTCGTGTAGTGCCACACCGGCCAATTTCTACGGTAGCGAAGCTGCTTATCGGTGGTCAGGAACGCCTGGGTCTTCGTCGCAAAATCTGGCAGCAACGCGCCACGCGCGGCACTTGTGAGGACAGCCACCATAGCCGCGATGCTAGCGGCCGAGGGAGTCAGCGAACTGAGTACTGATCGGTCCACTGATTCCCCAACGTTGCGGAGTGCATCACGAAGTCCGCTGGGCAGTGCAGCGCCTGCAGCTGCCATCTGAGTAATTGACCAAGCGGAGGTCGCCGGGGGAGAAAGGGCGGCGATGTCCCGGATCGTCTTTTGGAAATCGCGAAGAGCGGGTGCAGCCTGAAACGCCAAGACACTGTGCGCGATGCTTGACGCTGCGTCGGCACGCATCCACGGTTGGGAGACCATACTCCGAAACTGAGCGAGCACCTCTGGCGTGAGCTCACGACTAAGTGCGACCTGGGAAGAGAGTGACGGCGGTTCCTTCTCGCGTCCTTCGAGGGCTTTGTTGGCTTCCTCTCGTTCCGGCGCCGACTTCCCGGGCTCTGTCTTGGGTTCTGGCTTGTCCTCGGTGTCGTCCCTCACGGCCCAAGTATCCCACTGAGCGATGACATCGGGCTGTTGCGCCGCCCAGTCGTCGCGCTTGTGCCGCGTTGCTAGCCCTTCCGGGCAGCAACACCCCCGCCTCCGCACACATGGTGCCCAGCTGGGGTACAGGTTATCTGGACGTAGGCACAGCAGCGGCAGAGCATCGAGATAGGGTCCTCTGGGAGGACAGACTGACACATCTGGCGGATGGCCCAGACCCTAACTGGACATTGGGTGTTAGCTGATCGCTGTAGTCCGTCCCATAGAGTGGTTTCCATGACCGAGCCCTCGCTGCCCAGTACCGTCCCGCATGTCTCATACGAGAGCATCTGCAATTTTGACGATTGGGCAACGCTCAATGTCGATGCAGTTAAGTTTGAAGTCCTCTTGAAACGGCTGCGTGCGGCGGGGGATCCCGGAGGTGGCAAGGGCCTGCGGTGGGCTCAGGACAGGATACTGCGCGCAACAGCCTTCGAGACAGGTGCCGTGGAGGATCTCTACGACGAGGGTGCAACTCAGAGCGTCGCCATGGAATCCGACGGCTGGGAACAGGAATTGGCCGACAGCGGGGACGGTGCGGGTCAGCACTTCGAGGACCAGCTCGCCGCCTACCTGGCGGTTCGAGACTTAGCGTCCGCGGATCTTGGTCGACCTCTTGCCGAGACTGATATCCGGGAGCTGCATCGGGTGGCTACGCGCTCCCAGCGGACGCACCCTGTCCAGACCGTGGTTGGCGTCCAGCAGCAACCATATGAGCCCGGCGCGTATAAGACCAAGCCTAATCACGTAAGAAATCGTGCCGGCACAATTTTCCATTACGCGCCAGTTGAAGATGTCGCACCGGAGATGAAGCGTCTTGTGGATACCATGCGCACAGAATCATTTCGTGCATCTCACCCCGTTATCCAATGTGCTTACGTCCACTGGGCAGTAGCGCACGTTCATCCATTCGCGGATGGAAACGGAAGGATGGCCCGTGTCGTCGGTTCCATCCCGTTGCTCGCAGAATTTGGCATACCTTTGGTCGTGTTTGCTGGGCGTAAGAGGCTGTACCTCCAGGCGCTGGAAGCAGCGGACCGGCATGCGCACCAGGAAATGGTGGACTACGTTGCTGCCAGGGCTCTCGAAACCTATTCCTGGCTGGCCGAACTAATGGAGGGCGCGAAGGCTGCGGATTCAAATGAGAACATCCTCGGCGATATCGAACGCCTCTTACGCAGCGGTGATGAACCGTTGGAAACGAGCATGGAAGCTGCCGAGCGACTTAAGGAGGCAATGTTCCAAGCAATCGAGAATGAATGCACAAGACGGTTCGATGGCACAAAGGTCAGATTCAACGTGGCCTATGTGGAGAGCTACTCAGTATCAAAAGCCTCCGAGCGGGCAATCCTCGACTATGCCTACACAAATATTTATGGAGACGTTGAGGTAATACTCAGCGCTGACGAAGTTGACAAGCACGAAACGAGGACAAGCGTTCAGTGCGGATATACCGACTTGAGTGGTCACCCGCCACTAGCAATCCAACACGACGCGGGTGCAGATGTGTATTTCAACCTTGAGGACTGCAGCCCTGACCTAAGCGTCGGTGCCGACCTGCGACTTCGGAATCTCGCCGCCACAGTTGTCGCCGACGTCACCCAGAAGTTCAGCAAAGATTTGGCGAACATCTTCAAGAGTCACGGCAGATTGCCCTCGGATGGGGCTCCGGAATAGGACAGCTTGCCGCTTAGCCATGACCCGCCTTCCTAGTTGCTCGCCACACTACTAGAAAGCAACACTCACCTCACTTCCCCGCCAACACCCTTTCCCCATCCGGCCGAAGCTCACCCGTCGGCCCCACATGCCTGTACAGCGTCTGCCGGGTAACACCGAGCTCGGCGCACAGCTCACCCACTACGGTCCCCGGCCTGCCCATCGACGCGACTGCCAGCCGCAGCTTCGCCGGCGTCATCTTCGGCGGCCGACCTCCTACGCGGCCGCGGGCCCTTGCTGAGGCCAAGCCTGCAGCAGTTCGCTCGCGGATCAGTTCGCGCTCAAATTCGGCCAGGGACGCAAAAATTCCGAAGACCAGCTTGCCGGAGGCGGTCGTGGTGTCGATGGCGGCGCCCTGGCCGGTCAGAACCCTCAGGCCGATCCCCCTCTCGGTCAAATCTTCCACCGTGGTGACCAAGTGCTTCAGTGAGCGGCCGAGCCGGTCGAGCTTCCAGACCACCAGCGCGTCGCCGTCGCGGAGGGCTTTGAGGGCCGCTGCCAACTGCGGCCGGTCATCACGCTTGCCGCTGGCATGATCCTCATATATGGAGCCGGGCTCGACGCCGGCGGCCAGGAGAGCGTCCCGCTGCAGGTCGGTTGACTGGGAGCCGTCTGATTTTGAAACGCGTGCGTAGCCGACCAACATGTGATTTTCTCCTTGATTTTGTCGCATCACTAAAACGAACGATTAGGTGACAGGGAGTGCCGGGATGCTGAAATCGCCTGGCTGTGTCACGAAACCCGTCCCTGTATGTACGCTCCGAAAACCGCGGTGGTTTTCAGATAAGTGGCATGTGTTCGGATGGAGAATTGAATGTCGACGCTGTTGATGTTGGGTGCACCACCTATGATCAGATTTCAGATATCTATCACTCCGGGGGAGCACCATGAAGGACGATTCCGTATCAGCTACCGAAGCCGCCTCGGCAGCGAGTAGAAAGCGACAGGCCGGCATAGCGGACGTGCGCGCCTGGTACTCACATCAGGCTGTGCAGCTAGGCCAAGAGACCCCGGAACTGAGGGCCGAGTACCTGCGCGCACTGGGCGAGCTTGACGCTCAGTACGAGCGTGCTGTCGAGCCATACCGGCGGTTGCGCCTCGCGACCTACCCCGGCGAGCCGTTGCCGGAATTCCTACAGCCGGGATTTGGCGGCACGGAGCCGTCTCCACCACTGCCAGCAGAGGCCGTGCCCCTGGGCTCGCCTGCCCCGTCTCCGGCTCGGCGGGGTGGGAAGACGTCAGGCCCGGCATGGCCCTTCGTTTTGGGGATTGGTGTCATTGTGGTGGGTGCCATCATGGGCTACACCGTCCCTGTAGGGAGAAACTGCGGTGGAGCTTTCGCTGGCAGCAACACGAAGGCCGCAGGTGAAGATATTGCCAATGCCATGAATGGGAAATTGACTCACGTGGCTGACGCCTGCGCCGCGGCGGCTCCGGCACAGATGGGGGTGTACTGGGCGATCATTGGCTTCGGGGCGGCCATCGTAATTCTCGGAATCGTCCTCAACTCTGTGGCTCAACGGCCGCCAGTCGTGGTCGGGCAACAACCGGTCGCCAGCGCCTCAGCGGAGCTGATGAGGCTGGCGACCCTCCGCGACCAGGGTGCCATCACCGCCGACGAGTTCCAGATGCTCAAGCGCAGGGTGATCGGCGCGCCGTAAAGACTAACCCGACTTCCGTCGGGCCTCCGGGCCGGCCCACCCGCGCCCGGGTCCTCACCGACCATGCCGGTCACTTCGCTCAACCCGATGAATCGCGTCGGCGGGGAACCATTCCATGCGTTGCCCGCTGGCGTCGTCCCGCCAACTAATGAGGCCGAAAGAGCGGGTGTAGGCGACCGCGCGGCCGTACACCTCACCGACATTCACCAGCGGCATCTCCCAGACCGGCAAACGGCGCGTCGGCCCATCAGCAAGTTTCGGATGGCGGTCCTCGGCATCGACGATGGACATAAGGATTGCATTATTTTCTGGATCGAATTTATTCCCGACTTACGATTTCAGTGAGATGGGTCAGGCGTAAAATTGCCATATGGCTGGTGAAGTCCCGGTTTGCCCTCGTGGGCATCCGGAGGGTCGGGTTGTTCGTGATGGTATCCAGAAGGATGGCGGGCGTCCTCGGCAGCGCTGGCGGTGCATTCTTCCAGGAGGTGAGTTTCACCGCTTCCTTGGTGTGGTCAGTCGGACACGTACGAGCCTGGAGACGTGTGTTGAGTGTGAGAACCACATTGCCGCTTACGAAGGGCCCGCGGCACCGGCCCAATTTGAATATCTGATTCGTGAGATTGCCGGCGCTCTGGTCGATGTTGGCCGAGGGAGTAGCTACACCGACGCGGCCAGACGCGTGCATATGCAGGCGATGGGGAACTCTCCATTGAAGCTGAAGCATGAGGTCAAGAACGGCCAAACCGTGGCTGAATGGATGGCTGATTTCGTGCCGGTGGTGGCCGCACCGCAGGCGCAGGAAAGCTGGCCGGAAGTCCTCGTTCTGGACTCCTTGTGGTTCTGGTGGCGAGGAACCGGCGAGATCAAGACGAGTACACCGCTGTACTCGGTACTGGCTGCTTATGGCTATGACCGAGAGGGGAAGAATGGCAGGCTGTGGCGGCTGGAAGCCCATCCAGCACAGAATGCGGCGGCATGGTGCGAATTCTTCTCCCACCTCCCAGGAGAGCCGATGTCAATTGTCGCTGATGAGGACGCTGCCATTCGGGGAGCGATCATAGCCAGGTGGGGTGCCGATTTCTGGAGGGAACGGTACCACTCCTGTGAATATCATCTATACGCCAGCGGTTCCCAGGTACTGAGCCGGACGGCCGTCGCCAGCGAACTGCGGGGCCTGTTCCACAACGCGCTGACCAGCAGGGAAGCGTGGGATTCCTTTGAAACTGCCGTGAAGACAACGGGCCCGTTGCCCTTGCAAACCTGGGTATTGATTCATGGCGAGCAGGTCCGACGGCAAACCACACGCAGGAGCTCAATCCCTCCGGTCTACTCCAATGGAGCACTTGAAAACGCACTCACCCGCGTACGAACCATCATCGGAGAGCGTGAGTTCTCCTACCGCAACCGAGCCCGCCTGAACCTGCTGCTGGAACTTTTCCGGCTCGCCCTGCTCCGCGCCGACAACCCCTCGGATTACGCAACCGCCATCCGTGCCCACTTGATCAAGCACCAAGGGCACCCGAAACGCAGCTACCGTGAAATCTACGACCATCAAAGCAACGACAACGGAACAAGGACCAACAGCCTTTGGTCCCCAGCCGCACAGCTGAGGCTACACACCGGCTCCGATCAAAAACACACGGATCCCATCTCACTGGAATCGTAAGTCGGATTTATTCACGGGAAAAGTATGTTCCGGTGGTCTGACATAGTACATAGCTGGCAGGCTGGCCTATCCTTGGATCATGATCATCACGGCCACCCTGGAAACCATCGAGACGGACGCCATTGAGCACACCGAGGTGGAATGCCAGGGCTACGCAGCCGGATTCGACCAACTGCGACGAACAGTTCCTGAGGGTTCGCGGCTGTTGAGTGTCAGAGTGGCCAGGTAGAGACGGTGGGCGCGGCGGGAGGCGGATTGGGACAATGGTCGGCGTCGGATAGGCCCGCCGGCTCCCAGTGGCAAGGCGTTAGGTGCTTGCAGGGGGACTCATTTCTTCTGTTAGCCATCGGCAGCATGCCGAATTCGGCTATGAATTGCCGCAGCAATTGTTCCTCGATGCAGACGGGGTAGACATTCGGGGTCGCCATCCAGCAAACGAGAAGGTCCTTGTCCGCGTTGGGCACCTGCCAGATTGCCCTGCCACCGGCGTGGTTGTCTGCTGTCCCGGCACCGTACCGGCGGTACAGACTGAGCCGGTCCTTGAGACTGACGCCTCGATTCAGCTCGCCGGCCTTGCCGATGTACAGGACAGGTGTAGGCAGGTCCCAGGCGGCCTGCAACTCTTCGAGCGGGAGCATAGGACTGTGGTCCTTATACTCGAACGTGGGGTTGAACTCCATGAGCTGGACGTCGGTCGGCCATTCCCGGATCACGACGTAGACGCCAGGCCTTCCCCATGTTTCGTCAGCGTGCCCCTGAAGCGCCCCGAACGGCACGAACCCCTTGAATCCCGCGGCGCATAGGCCCTCTATGGTGAACTGCAGGCGAGTACTGCTCTCGACTTCTTGGTCCAAACTGTGCATGAATCGAGCATGCCACAGCCCCCGACGTCGTACGGCCACTCGCACTGCTCACCACCGCCGTTCACACAGCAATCAATGCGCGTGACGGATTTTGGGGTGCGAATCCGGGCGGTGTGTGACGTGGTGCCTGCTGAGTATGCAGCGCAAGGCGCGGGTGTGCCTTTTCGAGGACGCCGCTAGACTCAGCTGGGTGACAATAACTACACCGTTCACGGGGCGGCTAACCTTCGGTGACATCGTTGAGGCTTCCGGAGTCGATCCGCGTGAGATTTTGCTGCTGCGTCACACATACAATGCCGACGGGCTGGCGGGTCCCGCGGACTTGACCCCGGAAAAAATACATGAGTCCGTGCGCTGGCAAGGAGTTCGAAATAAAGTCGGGAAAACGCCGCCCAAGTATTGGCTGAATTTCGTTGCCGCTGGCGGCCGCCGGTCTCGGTTCCTCTTTGCGTACGAGAACAATGGGGAAATTAAGGATATGCGGACGGCGGACATGCGCTGCTTCGATCTTCGGCCATCGCCGTTCCTTAGCGATCTTGAGGGCCGCTTGGTCGTTGAGTGGTCGAAGGACGCTGTGAACTGGGCGAAGCCGGCGTTGGACTGCGGCGGATTCTTGGTCACGGAGGTCGCTGACGCCCGCCCCGAACCCTTCCCAGGTTTTGACGGTTTGGTGCTCCCCTTTATCGAACTCTTGGCGGTAATGGAGGACTCGCGCTACGGGCGATGGCGCCAGGCTTTGAGCTCGGTCCAAGGTATCTACCTGATTGCTGACACCAAGACCGGACAGCTTTATGTGGGGAAGGCCGATGGCGCCGAACGCATGCTGGGACGCTGGAGTCAGTACGCGAAGACGGGCCATGGCGGAAACGTCGGCCTGCGTGACTTGGACAAGCTGGACCCAACCCATCGGCAGCACTTTCAGTTCAGCATTCTGCGTGTCTTCGACCCGGGTGCATCAATGGCGGAAGTGGATGCAGCAGAGTCCCACTACAAGCGGATCCTGCTCACCCGGCAGTTCGGCCTCAACAGGAATTAAAGCGGCGTCAGCTCGTACAGGAGGTGTCCTCGTGCCGCACATATCGGCACGCGGCCCCGTGCCACCACTGCCTGCGAGGCAGCCGGTCCGATGGACGCTGCGGTGGGCGGTGTGGGGTGGGGCCCGGTTTGGTGGAACGACACCCGTGGCGAGCCTGGGGCATAGAAGCCACAGTGAACACATTTAAGAAGCCCCAGGTCACCATGTCCGCTACTATCGAAACGCTCGCATTGATCTCAGCGTCCGCCGCGGCCATAGCCGAACTCCCTGCCGCGATTGCCGCCCATGAAACGTTGGCTTCCACTACCGCCACGGCCGATGCGGTAGTGGAAATGCTGAAGGCGATCCTGGTGGGCGCCGGGCTCACCGAAGTCCTGGCAGACCTTGCGCTTGACGTGATCAGCCCGACAGTGCGGTAGCCGGGGCAAAACAACGGAATGGCAAGCAGAGGGCGGTTCGGCAACGGGGCCGCCCCTTGCCGCGTCCGGCAACCAGCATTGCTCCGCAACACTGTACCCTAGCCGTCCAATCTCCTTCCGCAGTTGGTTTCCGTGGAATCGCAGATCTTCCACACATGCCAATTTCCTTGCAAACAAAGGATGTAGGCATGTTTCCACAGTTTCCACAGATATATATATTAAGAGGATATGTATATGTATATAGGTACCCCATCTTTACAAGTACGTCTCTCCCTCTATATATATGTCTCTCTTCCCCGGACGCCAAAACCTGCGGAACTGCGGAAAATCTTCAAAATCCTTGTAAACAAAGGGAAGTAGGAGCGCGACGGGCGTTTGAAAAGTGCGGAAACGGCTGCGGAGTTCTGTGGAGACGCTCAGAAGTCTTCTGCGGAGCGACACGCTGACGTCACAAAGCAATTTATGCGGAATTGTAGGGGATACTGGTTATATGAACTCCACCCCGAGCCCCGACATAGACCCTCAGGCACAAAAAACACTCGCAATCTCCCGCGTGGCAGCAGCTGCGCTCCGGGAGCGGCTGGCGAAGGAAGAGCTGGCTGCCGCCGAGAACCTCATGGAGATCGAGATCGACACGTCTAGGCGACTGGGGGTCTCCTGGGCCATGCTCGCCGAACTCACAGGACTGACCGAGCCCCAGGTCCGCTGGAGGCTGCACCGCTACGACCCGTCTGTCCGTGCGAACCGGCTCAAGGCGTTGGTCCCTGAATCGGAAAAGAAGGACAGGACCGGTCCCCGTCCCGGTCAGGGCCCCGGCATGAGCGTCACCGAGTACGCACGCACGGTCGGCGTATCCCGCAAGACCGTGTACGCCTGGATCGACGAGGGCAGGATACAGGCAGCGCAAAACGAAATCGGGATCACCCGGGTGCTCAGCACCCGCGACCCACGTAATTCCTAGCAAGCAACCCTGAGGGTCCGCCCATGTGGCGGGCCTTTTTTTGTGCCGAAAAACTCCCGCGTAACACTTTCATTTGCTGATTATTGCTGTTACGTGTAGTGTGGTTCTTAGTTGCTCCTCCCAATGAAAGGTCCACCATGGCCCTCGCGACAACCGGGTTCAACGCCACAGACTGGCAGACCCACTACGACCTCATCTGGGGACGTCACGATTACCCCGAAGATGCGCTGCTCACGGTCAACTGGCTGGAAGACAACGGCATGATGCCGTCCATCCACGTCCCGCTCGCCGATCCTGATGCCGTTTGGGAAGTCATCCAACGTGTCGGCAAGGACCGTGCCGCCTATATTGGCATCGCCCCTCGCATGCCAATCGTGCTGGAGGCCAAACAGAACGGCCGGTGGCGCCGCGGCAAAAAGTCCGAGGTCTATCCGATCCCGGCCATCTTCGCCGACATCGACGTCCGGTCCGGAACCCACAAGAGCGACAACCTCCCCACCTGGGAGGAAGCTGATCAGTGGCTCCGGGACTTCCCCCTCAAGCCAACCATCCTGTTCAACACCGGTGGCGGCTACCACGCGTGGTGGGCCCTGGACGAGCTTCCCACCGCTGATGAGCAGGCGGAGATGCTCCTGAAAACAAAGCGATGGTGGCTCCATCGGGCCGAGCAGGACGGGAAACACTTCGACGGAGGTGTCCTAGAGCCACTCCGGATCCTGCGGGCCGGAGGCTCGCTTATCGGAAAGAACGGCAACCTGAACCCCATCTCGATCGTCGAGGTGAACTGAGGGTGGCCGCCGTATTCGGGATAGCCGAATTCCAAGGCTTGCCAGATGTTGTCCTTCGTCGCGAATCGGCTTCGAGAGAGGTGCCCGCGGCTCGCCAGCCGGCCGCGACGAGCGCCTTCAGCGTCACCGACTTTCAGAAGCTGCCAGAGGCTCCTCTCGTGCAGACCATGAAGGCCGAGGCCGAGGAAGCCCGAAACTGCGCACGTGAAGAGGCGGACTTCTGGTCGGTCAGGTCCAGGCTGGACGACGTCATCCAGCTCGCGCTCGCGCTCGGCTACCCGGTTGACGAGGCCACCCATTTGGTTGAAGCGGCCCTGAAGTCGCTCACTGAACACAGGTATGAGGCCAACGACTTTTAGCCCTTCCGGCTTGGGGCAGACAGCCATCTGCCCCAAGACTCAACACTCCGAATCTAACTCTTACTGTCCGTCGATACTGACTTACGACTCCAACTTAAGGACACCATGTCAAACGCTTTCGCCATCACCGACTTCCAGGAACTCCCCGCCGTGACGCTCGAGAAAGAACGCCTCGCCGCCGAGGCCAAGGCCAACCGGGCTGTCACTCTCCGCTCTGTTCCCGCTGGCTCCGGTCTCGCCGGAAGCGGCCGTGCGTACTCTACCGTCGAGCGTGAAGCTCTCCCTGGCACCCGTCTCGACTTGGCATTTCCGGTCTCGGAGTTTTTGGAGCGGGTGTTTGACATGCAGCTCAACGTCGGCGGCATGACATTCCCCGACGGCGCCGGCGGCCACGAGCACGGCAAGCGCCACGTCCTCCTTCACCCGGTTGACGATGATGGCATCGAGCGCGCCACGGTCTACGGCGAGTACACCGCCCAGTGTCTGGGCGTGGAGCCGGACGACGGCTCGCACTCCACCTTCAGCTTTCTGATCAGGGCATTCTGCGAGGGCGACACCCGCTTGGCCGCCAGGGTTGCAGCCCACTTCCTGGACACCGACGACCTGAAAGGCCTGGTCGACCTGCTGGTCGGGCAGCCGTCAGTCGACGACTTGCGATCCGCCCTCCCGATCCGCCTCGCGCCCGAGCCGTCATGGGCACCCGACACCGTCACGGACATTGCAGTGCCGCTTATGGCTGTGGTGAAGGCAGCCGCTGTCGACGGTGTCACTACCGACCCAGTCGCAACCATGGCTGTGGGGCCAGTGGCCGGCACGATAGCCGAACCCGCCCCCAAAACCGCGCCGACGGTCATGGATGGCCTGGTCCCCGGCAAGACAGTCCGCCTGGCAATGGGGAACCCTACTGACGGCGAGTTCGTCCAGGTCGGTGGCCCGCAGACCGGTTACTATGTGACGCGGATGGCCACGCGCCCCGACGGCGAGTCATACCCGATCGACGTCCCGATCACCAACTGGATCGCGTTCCGGTCTCGTTCGACCCAGCAGCTGCTCCTGAAGGTGACCGGCGAGGCCCGCCCCGTTGGAGAGGCCTTCTTCACGGTCACGATCGTCACGGCATCCGGCTACGTAATTGAGCTGCACGACCTGACGGCGGCCGAGTCCGTGGACTGTCGGAAGATCCTGGAGAAGGCCAACGCCGGCATTGCCCTGCCCATCAAGCTCGATGACCGGGCTCGGATCAACAACATGCTTTTGACCTTGGGGTGGCACGACGCGCAGTTGAAAAGCCAGGAATTCACCTCCACAGGCTTGTACCTCCGGCCCGGCGGAAAGCACGTCCTCATGCTGCCCGCAGGGTCGATGACCGCAGACGGAATCAGCCGTGACTTTACGGTCACCGCGCCCGCACACTCGGAAGAAGGCGCGCTCAAGCCGGCACAGGAAGCCACCGGCTTCGACCGGATCGCTGAAGGCGATGAACTGCGTGCCGCGGCCAAATGCATCCCGGCGCTGCTCGCCACGGTTCCGAACCGGCCCAGCGCTGCGCTCGCACTCCTGGGCGGTGTAGCTGCGGCGTTCCTGCCTCTCTCCCGAAAGACCAGCGTCCTCCTCCTGGGCGCCTCTGGCTCGGGTAAGAGCTGGCTTCTCTCCTGCGGGCAGTCGTTCTTCTCCGGGGTTGGCATTACCGGTTCTGACTTCTCCATGAGCTTTCAGAACGCTTCCAGGGTGGGGGCCGAGATTGCCATGGGCTGGGCAAACAGCACGCCGTTCATTGCTGACGACTTTAGGTTCGAGGGCGATCATGACGCTGACAAGGCCATGCGCGCCGCGGTCGGTGCGGTGATCCAGGCGTCCTACGGCGCGGACTCCGGGACGAAGGGCACGCAGGCGCGAGGCCTCAAGGGCGGTAGCGCGATCAGCACCCTGACATTCATCTCCGGAGAGGGCGCCCCGCCGTCCGGCCCGGCCATTATCAACCGCATCGTTGCAATCGAATTCCAACCTGGTGACATTGCAATCTCGCCTATGCACTACTCGCCCATCGACGATTTCAAGAACCAGTTCGGCAACACCGGGGTGGCTCGTTCGTTCTTTGCCAATTTCATCCGCTGGATGATGCGCCAGCTCGACGCAGCGGGCGGCGTCCTGGCCTTCCGTGCCGAGAACGACCGCATGAAGGGCGAATGGGCTTCCTCTCGCGGGCAGTCCCGCGCCTCTGAGAACTCAGCCACGCTGGCAGTCGGCTGGCTGCGCTTGCACGAGTGGGCGGCAGAGGAAGGCATCTCGGACATGCTCCCGAGCATGGAGGTCGTCTCTCGTGAGCTCAGCACCCTGGTCGAGTCCAACAACGAGTCGGTAGCCGAGGTCGGCTACGGTCGTCAGATCGTCCATGAGATCGGTGACTACCTGGCCGGCGGCTTGGGTTACCTCGAGGACCACCGCAAGCTGCGGCCGGCCGGCGATTCCTCAGTCTATGGGTGGATTCAGGACCCAGATTACAACACCTGGGGCACCAAGAACCGCGACCTCATGGGCGTCCTCTCAGAGGACCGCAGCCAGGTCCTTATCTACCCGGCTTTCATGCGGGCGATCAAGAAGCGCCTGGGCAACACCATGAGCGCCAGCCAGTTCGGGCTGGTCTTGCAGGAGTACCTGGCGAACGGCACTAAGCCTAATCAGGAGGCTCCCACGGCCATGGGAGTCGGGCGCCCTCGCGGCTTCATCTTCGCCATCGAGACCATCGGTCTGGACGCTCCGGCCAAGCAGCCGAAGGTTACGTTTGCGATGCCAACTGCGGCCGCGACGCAGGCTCCGACACCTGCTGATAGTGCGCCTCAAGAATTCAACGACGTAGACGACGATTTCTAGCAGGCGTTGCGGGTACTCCGGCCAAGCATACGCAAGCCAGCGCCGTCACCCCCGCGGCGGCGCTGGCAGCCGCCGTGGCAGCAACGCAGACACCACTCCAGGCTGCAATCAACGAAGACGAAGACAATTTCTAAGAAACAAGTTTGCGCTGCACCATTGTTTACTGTAGAGTATGTATCAGTAGCAACGGTGCAGTGCAAACCCCAAGGAGAACGTCATGAGCAAGACCATCGTCCACCGGGCCGGATTTTCCGTCGCAGAGACCGCCAAGTCTCTCGGCATCACCCCTCATGCGGCGTACCAGGCAATCACGGCAGGTGACATTGAGACGACCCGCGTAGGGTCTCGGATCTACATCCCCGCCCGATGGTTCCGCGATCAGGGACTCGACACGCCTGCCGGCGCCTGCCTCTAACTCCACCCGAAACCCCTAAGGAGCCCCGCAAATGAGCTACGCAGCAGTCACGGAAGACAACCGCCTCATCGCCCTGATGACCGCCCCGGCCGACGTCCAGGAATACGCCACGCTGCTCGACGGCACGGCTGCCCGTGCGCTCGCCGCCACGCGTGTCCTCCGGTGTGGGTCTTCTGGTTGCTCCGCGCCACTGTTCTACCGCGAGGGGGAGGAGATCGCGCCGCACTTCTACCACCTCAACGCCTCTGCGGCCGGCTGCGAGGGATTCACGGGTTCGGCTGGAGCCTGGCACCTGCGGATGCAGTACGAGGTCTTCAAGAACGCCTTCGCCCACGAGTGGCGGATGCAGAGTGCCATCGCGGATGTGGTGATCCGGCGGAAGAACACCCAAAACCGATTCGCGGTGGAGGTCCAACACTCGCCGATCGATCGCGAAACAATCCTGGCCCGCCATGCCGCACACCGCGCCGCCGGCATGATGGGCACGATATGGATTGTGGACGGATCGGCGCTGAAGAAGGGCCTGCGGGTTCACAAGTCCTGGGTCATCGACCTTCTCAAGGCCTGCATGGACACCCCCGCGGCTTACCCCTGCACGGTCCTGGTCTACAAGGACCGCCGGGACGCAGGCGGCACGGAGACTGTCAGCATCATCGACTCCGTGGAGCTGGGCCACGAGGCAGATGGCCGCCGATACGCCCAGGCCAACCTGGTCAAGAAAAACGGCACGGCCGTCCGGTTCCAGATGGATGCCCTCGGCTTCCTGGCGCAGGGCCCGGACCGCTCGAATGTCATCCCCCTCAGCCTGGCCGGTCTCCAACCGCAGCTCGACTCGCTTCCTACCCGCCGCGTCAAGGACGCACTCAAGATCGCCGCCTGATTTCCCGCTACACCAACCCTTCATCCCCGAAAGGCACTCCCGCCATGAAAACCGCCCACACCCCCTCCGTCCACCTCACCGATGGCAACGTCGACTTCGTCGATGACCGCCTTGTCGAAATGAACTCCAGCGTCTTGAAGGTCGACGTCGCACACGCCGAGGCTGCCCGCGCCGCACTCCTCAGCGTCGGCCTCCGCACCAAGCTCATCAACCGCCACTGGCCAGGCTCCCGCACGCGGCAGTACGAGCTCCTCTGGGGCAATCAGACCGCCGAAGAAGAGGCCACCGACCTCGCAGCCGCCCGCGCCGCCCTTGTCCGCGCCGGCTTCGAGCTAGGCATCTAGACCCCACACCCCCGGCAGGCAAGCCGCCCACCGACCCGTCTGCCGGGCACTGACACCACGCAACATTTCGGCAACAACCGCAAAGGAACCCCCACCATGGCCATCCCTGCCCCAGTCCGGCCCATGTACCGACGCCGCCAAAAGCAGGAAGACTTCGTCGTCTTCGGCCCGGCAGACCAGATCACCGAAGTCGGCCCCATCACCGTCCACCTGCGCTCCGGTGCCACCAAGCAGGAGACAATTCTTGGCCTCGGCGCCATCTTCTACATCGGCGAAACTGCCTGCCGCTACGGCTACCTCACCGAGAACACCCGCGCCCTGACCACCAAGGCTCCCGCGACGGCGGCCGCTGAACGAGAGGACGTGGAGCCGGAGGTCGCGATGCCGGCCGGCCCGGTGTCGCTGGATGCAGATGACTTCTGCCCGGACGACGGCACCGACTGGGCAGCGGAGTACCTCGAGGCCACCGAGGCCGCATAGGAACGCCTGAGGGCCCCACAAGCTCACCACCACAAAGACGGTGCCGGTCAATCGGCCAGCGCCACCTACCAGCCCCAGGAGGGCATCCGTGAGCAACAACCCCGCCAGCGCGTCCGTCACGATCGTTTCCAATCCAAGGTGCGTGCAGTGCAAAGCCACTTATCGCGACCTGGCGAGGCACAGCATCCCCCATGCGATTGACGAGGATGTCTTCAGCCCCGATCACGCTCTGGCCCTCTCCCTGGGCCACAGCCAGGCTCCAGTGGTCCTTGTCCGCGACTCCGCCACCGGCATCCTGGTCGATCACTGGAGCGGCTTCCAGCCCGACCGCATCGCCAGCCTCAAGCCCACCCTGCAATCCACGGCCACCGAGGCCGCCTGACCCCCGCCCACCCGCTCACCGAACAGAACCCCGCATCGAGATCGATTGATGCGGGGTTCCTGGCGTTTTTGGGGCGCGAAAGTAGCCCTCTATGATCTTCACCACATTTCCCAGAAAAGGGGCCCCCCGTCTACGCATGGGAAGGGGCAAGCCCCCGGGACCCCGGACCGGCCCAAAAAGCAACACCGCACCGTTAGGAAAGAACATGCGCAACCTTTTAGCCACCAAGCCCACCACCGCCCCCGCAGTCCGCATTAACGCCCTGGCCGGCTTTGACCGCACGGCCGAGGCCTACGAGCTCGCGGAACGGTTCGCCCTGAAGCCCGCAGATCACCAGCACGTGCTCGGCCGGCAGCTCACACTGGCCCTCGCCGTCCACGGCAAGATCCGCGTGGTGCAGGGCGTGCTGCACCGCCGTCTCTCCGGAGGGGGCTTCACCCTCTGCGACTCCGACGGCCTGCAGGTCGTGTCGGTCGATCCCCGCACGGTGATCGCCTGGAGTGCAGATCTGGTCGCGGAACGCTTGGAAACGGCTACATTGCGTGCCCTCCGCGAGCTCCGCGCCGAGGCCCACGCCGCCCTGGTGGCCGAGCTGGATGCCGGCCTGGCCCCCGCCCGCACCTACGCAATGGCCGCCTGACGCCATGACGACGCACAGCTCAGCAGCAAGCTTCCAGCCCAACAATTCGCAATCGAAAGGCACGACCATGGACAACATCACCCCCGCCCCCGAAGCCCGCATGATCACGCTGGCCGAGGCCGAGGGGATCACCGGTTATGATCCCGGCAATTTCACCGACCTGGCCTACAACCTGGGCGGGCACGATGACGAATTCGTGCCAACCTGCTATCTGCCGCAGTCGGACGGCAGCCTTCGCGAGATGACACGGGACCAGGTTGGATTTTTCAGCCTGAGCGACCCTCGGCTCCCCGGCATCCTCATGCGAGAGTCAGACGCCCACAGACTCGTCGAATGAGGATGCCGGCGCGTCGGCTCGCGCCAAGGCTGCGCGCAAGGTCGAGGACGAGGCGGCCATTTGGATCGCTCAGCTGGACGCGCGGGGATCAGGCGACTGGTAGCCCCGCCCACAGCCCCTCCACGGCCGACCAAATCGCTCTGACGGAGCGGTAGACGTGGAGGGGCTGCGAGGCCCTCAGGCGGCGCGCAGTGTGCCGCGGACCTCTTTTAATGTCGGCCAGGAGCGATATGCTCAGCCCCAACAGACAACTTCATTCAAAAGGGGCGGCCGGCATGGGCAGTTTTAGGATTCGGAAATCGAAGAGCTTTGGGCCTATACGGATCACAGCGTCCAAGCGCGGGTTGAGCGCCAGCGTTGGCAAGGGGCCACTCCGCGTCACCCGAAGGGCTGACGGCAAGATCAACCACACTGCACGGATTCCCGGGACCGGGATCTCCTACGTGCACACGAGTGGCGCCGGCGGCCACCCGAATTCACCCCGCGGTGTCGGCACTCGCCCCGGCCGTCCCGCGGCAGCCTCACGTGCCACTGCCGCGGAGCCGATCGGTAACGCGGAGTGGCGAGAGCTGCTGGCGCCAGACGGCGAGGCTCTGGCCATGACCTTCCAGCGCGAATACGTGCGCGCCAAGGTTGCTTCCAAAACGGGTGTCCGGCCGAGCCTGAAGCAGCTGACCGTCGGCCAGGCGGTGCAGATTCTTGCTCGAGTCGGGGAACCAGCGGAACCACTTTGGACTTCCGGGCGCGCCAGTCGCTTCATCAACCGGGGCGCCGTCTTTTCCCGGTGGATGCTTCTGGGCTTGGTGACGCTCTTTGTGTGCTTCATCCCGGCAGTCGGTCCGGTCTTCGGCCTGGCCATCGTGGCCTTGGTTGTGGTTGCCAAGGTCCGGCGGACCCGGCGCCAGCGTATCGAAGATGAGCTGGTTGCGGCGTCGGGCGAGGTGTAGCCGAGTTTCTCCGCGTCTGCTGTACATCGGTCCGGCTTCCGTCGAATTGTGAGCGCCCCGTTCATCATGCCGGAGGTCGGGCGGGCAATGTTGAGGTTGACGCGGATGAAAGATGATTTCCGGATCCAGAAGCATGTTCCGCTGATCGGCTGATCGCTGGCGGGGCGGTTTACTTCAGAGCGGGGTTCTTGCCGTGGCGCGGGATGCGGCGGCGGAGATGTCGGGATCTGGCCGGACGCCCGGCCACGGCCCCGGCGGCCGCTCCCAGCTTCGTAATGACGATGCCGGTGGCGACGATGGTGGCCACGGCCACGGCCGCGGAGGCCACGGCCGGCTTCACTGGTACGGGCTTGGTGACATCTCGATGAAGCGACGCATTCTAGAAGTGATCAATCTCAGCCGGTTACACAATCCTTTCGACTCCGATAGGATTGTGTAATGGCAATGGGAGTGAAAGAAGTCGCGAAGAAGCTGGGTGTGAGCTCCATGCGCGTGCGTGAGCTCATTCATGACGGGCGCCTGGAAGCCGAAAAAGTCGGCAGTCAGTGGGTTATCGACGAAGCGGCCGTGGCGAACAAAGTCTGGATCAAGGCCGCCGGACGGCCCATGGCGCCAAAGAGCGCATTGGCCCTGGCCCTGGAGCTGGAGGGTGACGAGCCGCCCGAGCTGAGTGCCGTAGAGCGACACCGTCTGCAGGGGCATATTCGAAACTTGGCCGCCCACGAGCATCCGAAGGGCCAACTGCAGGCGTGGTTGGCAGGTAGAGCTGAAGCGCTGGACTTTTCCGTCAGCCACGAGGACATCGCAGAACTGCGTGAGGACCCGGCGATCCGTCTCTCAGGCGTCTCGGATCCGCGCTCCGGGTTGCTCCCGGGCGACGAAGTGGAGGCCTACGTGGCCAAGAAAGACCTCCCTGTCCTTAAAAAGGCGTGGTTCATGGTCCCCGCCGGCCCAGGCATCCAGGCGAACGTGAAGCTTCGTGCCGTCGATTGCCTTCCATTAGAGGTCCCCGCGGTCTTTTCTGCCATGGACCTGGCCGAGCGCCCCGGGCCAAGGGAGCAGGCGGCGGCCGATTCGATCCTCAGGCAGGTTCTCCATGCCGATTAAACTGCCCGCTATGCTTCCCGAGCAAGAGGAGTCGTGGCGGGCCATCTTTGAGATCTACGAAGCCCTGTCACACGGGTGGATTCTCATCGGCGGCCAATCCGTCTTCCTCCACGCCGTCGAGCGCGGGGCCACTGCGCCGCGACCGACCAAGGATGCAGATTTCGCGTTGGATATTCGCGCATACCCGCACCACCTCAAGGCGTTCACGACCGCGCTCCTGGGCCTCGGTTTCGAGTCAGCCGGCCAGTCTCCGGCGGGTCACCAGCATCGGTGGATCAGGGGCAATGCCGTTGTGGACGTTCTCATCCCCAGGTACACCGGGGAGCGAAGTGAGAGTCGACTGGGCGCCACAGGCGGCACAACGCTCGCCGCGCCGGCCGTCCAGCAGGCCGTCGAACAAGCGGAGGTCGTGGAGGTGGACGCGGGGGCATCCTCGGGCAAAGTCAATCGCCCAACTTTAATGGCAGCGCTAGTGGGTAAGGCCGGCGCGCTAGCAATTATCGACGACCCCGGCCGCGAACGGCATGTCACGGATTTTCTCACCTTGGCATCTGTGGTTACAGCGCGCGACCTGCGTGGCTACAAGTATCAACCTGCCGCCCGTGCTCATATGGCTAACATGTTGGGAAAACTGGTGACTGAGCCAAAGTGGGTGGACATGATGCCGGAAGCTGGTCCGGGCGTCGAGCGGCTGCGGATGTCGCTGGGGTCCTGACGTGCCACGCCCGCGAGCTCAGGCAGCGCGCAGCACGTCCCTGACGGCCCAGGCCCCATCAGCCTCAGCCACAAGTTCGAAGGTCTGAGTGGCGCTGCGCGGATTCCGGCCCAGGCGGGCTTCGACGCGAATCACGGCGCGGTCTATGACCCCGGCCCCAGTACCCCACGGCAGCCGCGGAGTGTGCTCCCACCACCTCTCCCGCCTCTCAAACCAGCGCACGGGCTCGCCCACCACCGTCCATGTTCGCCCCGCAATCACGACGCTGACCGGGTCGCCGGTCGGGGAGCGGATCGGGGTGACGGGGGAATGTTCGGGTGCATCGGAAGGCATGGGAACATTCTGCCGGAGGGGGCTGACACTGACCTCGTCGCCTGGCCTGTTACACGATTCGACAGGCCGAATGGACGTCCCTTAGGCTAGAAATATACGTACCGTAGTACATGAATGATTCATCCACAAAATTTCAGAGATCGCCACGAGCCGCCACCATCACTCGATCCATTCGCTTGAAAGGCAGCCCGTCCCATGCACCAAAAATCCACTCCGAAGTTCAAGACCCTCGCCGCAGCAGGCATCGCGGCCCTCCTCCTGACCGCCACTCCCGCGCTCACCGGAGCCGCCGCCCCGACCGTCATGTCCATGAGCGTCAGGTCGTGCCCGCCCCTGACGGCCGGCGCGCTCACCGGCACAGGCTGTCCGATTCCCCAAGGGCCTTCCAGCCTGCGTATGAATGGAGCCGACGGCGGACTGGACCAAGGCGGTGCGCTGATGCTCCGCGGCACCGATTACCTGCCAGGCGATACGCTGACCCTCACGCTGGCGGGACTGGAGCCGGTCCAAGTGGTCACCGACGCGGCCGGCGCCTTCGAGACCATCCTGCGCGCCCCGGTCCGATATCACGACGGGCCTGGCGGGTATACGGACTGGCTTGGCCAGGTCCCGCTGACCGTCCAGGAGGCCATTGGCGGCAAGACTGCCAACCTGAAAATCAACGTTTTCAAGGGGCTGCCGATCAAGCCGATCCCCGCGGTGCCCTCGATGGAATTCACGCCGGGCGACACGGCCGCCATCGCGGTCACCGAGCTGAGCCCCGGCAAGGAAGCCGTTGTCACCTCGGGTGGAGTTGAGCTGGCACGGCAGACTGCCGATTCTGCCGGCGCGGCTCTTTTTACGATCACTGTGCCCGAACGCGCTGGGTCCGTGGACACCCTCTCCGGGACTGTCGTGGATGCCCTGACGCTGCAGCAGGCCAGCTGGCAGATCGCCTATGCGGCCGCGGCACCGGTCCCACCGGCCGCCGAAGAACCTGCCCCGCCGGTCCCGCCCGCCGTCGAAGAGCCCGCCCCGGAACCCCCGCCAGCGATTGCAGCGCCCGAACCGGTCTTCCCGCCCAACCCCGTGGCCCCGCCGATCCCGGAGCCGCTGGGTCCGCAGCTGGAGGCGGCACAACCTGCCGCCCCTGTGGCTCAGAAGCCGGTTGTGCCCGTTTTGAAGCCCTCGGCGCCGGTCCTGAAGCCGGCCATCGTCGGCGAGCCGGAGGTCATCACGCTGGGCGTCAAGCCGGTCGCGCCCGTCGAGAAGCCCGCCGTGGCCATCGATCCGCTGACCGTGCCGGTGGCAAAGGTCGCGGTGGACGTGGTGTCGGCAGCGAAGTCGGGGATCATTGCGACGAACGCGCAGGCTCCGGTTGAAGGTGACGCCAAGCCTCAGCCTCAGGCTGCTGGCTCGCTGGCACCATCCGCCGGCATGCTCGGTGCGATGGCGGGCCTCCTGGCGGCCCTGGGGACCGGTTTCAGCCGGCTGCGGAAGGGCTAGACGTGCGCAGGCTCCTGTTGGTGGGCCTGCTCTGCCTCAGCATTGCCTCCTGCGGCGCCGGGACCACCACCGGTGCCGCAGTTGTCCCTGAGCAGAGCGCGGAGGTGACCGCAACGGGTTCTCCGGCTGCCATGCCGGCGGCGTCCGCGACACCAGCCACGTGCCCCACAGCGGTCCCGGCCAGCCTGCCCTGGGCCACGGTCCGCCAGGCCACGCCGGCAGCTCCTGAGGACTCTGGGACGCCTTACGCGGGTCAAACTGCGACGCCCCGGCAGGAAGGCACTGCGGTCTTCGCCGGCCCGTCGTCATGCTTCACGCCGGTGGCTTATCTGCCTCTCAAGACCCTGGGCGAGCTCACTGCCCTTCCGGTCATCGGCACCTCCTCAGGCTGGCTGCACGTGCTCTTGCCCAGCCGCCGTCACCTCCCCTCGGTCGCGCCATCCCCAGCCTCGGTCAATCACGCCTCCGGCTGGATCCAATCAGCCGCGGTCACTACCACCAAAGCCCCGCTCGAGATCGTCGTCGACCAGGTGGCCAAGACGGTCACCCTGCTCGATGCCGGCAAGGCGGTTTACTCTACGGCCATTGAGATGGATGGCGGGACAGACTCGGTGCGGGGACGCACTTTCGTAGTGGGCGTGTACAAGACGGCGGCATCCGAGCAGTGTTCGGAGCAGCCGCTGATCGTGACGGCGCATCAGTCGCAGGGGGCGGATGAGTATCTCGAGGGGGAGGGCGCGGCCCTGCAGGCGCTGCACGGCTTCTCCTGGGGCTGCAAGATCACTCTGCTGAGTGGCAGGACACCCGGTTGCACGGTGATCTCCGATTCCGCCGTGGCGGAGCTGCTGGCGCGCGGTGTAAAGCCGGGGACGGTGGTAACCGTCAAGTAACCTCCGGTCGGCTAATATTGTTGCTTGGCCCCGCGGCTTCCCCCAAGCTGCGGGGCCTTTTTATGCCAAACAAACGCCCGCCTCGTCGAAACCGATGAGGCGGGCGTTTAGTTTCTCTTGGGGCTATTGCTTCCGGAGCCGGGCGACGCCGCTGGCCATTGCCGCCAGGATGCCGGTCAGACTGCCGAGAGCTCCAGCCGCCGGCGCCAGGGAGCCAGCGGCCTGCGGCTGAGGCTTGGATTCGTCCACCGGCGGCAGCGCATTCGTCGTGATGACCGGCTCGACGCCGTCGGCCAGGACGGCCGGCTTCTCCACCCCCTGCCGCTTCACTTCCTGCTTCACTTCCTGCTTCGCTTCAGGCTGCTTCACGGCGGGTTTCACTGCTACCGGCTTTGCACCGGGCTTCACGCCCAACTCATCGACGACCGGGGCGGGTGGCGGCTGAACGCCGCCATTGACGCCGCCATGATCGAGCACGAGGTTGTCACCGCGAGGCGGGGCGGGCGGCTTCTCAAGCTGCGGCGCCAGGGCCCCGGTGGCACTCACGCCGTTGTCGGCCGGCTCCACGGTCAGCGGCACGTCATCGCCGTGCGTGCCAGTCACGCGCACGCCGAGGAAGAAGCCGGCGTCACCGGCCGTCTGCGTGTAGGTCGATCCCGTGGCGCCCGGGATTTCCACGCCACCCCGAGTCCACTGGTACGTCAGAACGGTGCCGGCAGACCACACCCCGGGGTGCGCGGTCAGTACATCCCCGACCATGCGGCCGCCGGTCACGCTCGGCGCCAGGCTATTCTTCACCGTGGGTGCGATCTCCGCGGCCAGCGTCACCTGATCGCTGCCATATGCCGAGGACGCCCTCACGGTGACACTCACCGCGCCGCAAGTCTCGGTCGCCGTGTAGCTGGCCGCCTCACCGGCTCCGTGCCCGTCGCAGAGCCACTCATGGCTGAGGGAGTAGCCTGCCCAGCCCTGCGGATCCACGGTGACGGAGCGCCCAATGCCTGCCGTGCCAGAGAGCGTGGGCCGGGTGGTGATGACCGCGGGCGTGATACCGCCGGTGGCGGTCTGATCGGCCCGCGAGCCGCCCGCCGGGATCGACAGGGTCCACTGGCCGGCATCGGGCGCGTCGATGCCGTTGCGGTGGATTTCTCCGCGAATCTCCACGGAGAGACCGGCGGTGAGGTCAGCCGCGGTGGGCTCGTAACTCAGGCCGTTGGCGCCCGGGATAGGCTGCCCGCCGCTCATCCACTGGTATGAGGTGCGCATGTTGGAGATTCCCTCGCGGAAATTCACATAAAAATCGCCCGGGCTGCTCTCCGCGATCACCGGATCGCCGGCCAGTACGGGGGCAGTGAAAGTGGCCTGCTGGGAGAAGGCCGTCGGCACGGTGCCGGGGGCTGCAGCGGCAGCTACCAGCGGCGCCACGAGGAGCGCACCGGCCAGCGCCGCTGCGGAGAGAACATGTGCCGATCGTGTTTTGCGGGTGTTGCGGGCGGGGACCATGAGGCGGCCTTTCGATAAAATACGAACGAACTACGGTATGTATAATTCTACGGGACCCGGGCCGCATCCCGCCAATCCGCTATCACGCACGAAAAGGGCCCCACCAACCGGCAGGGCCCTTCTTGTACTGCGCACCGGCCGGCTATGCGGCTAGCAGCTCGGACTCGGTTGCGGTGGAGCGCGGGCGGCCGATGTTGAGCAGCCCCTCCTTGGTTTCCGCGCAGGCGGCCACGTACTGCCGCCCGGCCTCGCATGCCTCGGTGACCGCTGCCAGCATGCGCAGAGTGGCCTCCTTCGAGGGGGTCTCCCGGAGTTTGCGGGTAAGCTGGGTGTGCTGGCCGGCCCAAAAATCCTCCCGGCGCTTGGCCTCAAGAAAGGCAAGCATGGTCGGCCCGGGCAACCCCCGGCGCGGCCCCGAGCTCGCAGTAGTCTCGTCGGCCGGCAAGATGATGCGGCGAAGGCGCTCGCTCTCCGCGTGCATGAGGGTGAGCTGCTGGACGGCCTCCTCCAATGCCATTTTGGCTAGGTCGTGCTGGGTGCCAAGATCCTGCGCCGCGGCATCCATCTCCACCTGGATCAGGAGTTCCCGCCGGCGCTGCTCGGCCCGGCGCAGGGCCACCACAGCGTCAGCGTGGGCCTTGACGGCCTTCTCGGCGAACTCGCGGCGCTCGCCGTCCAGGATCCGCTGCAGGCGCTCGGCCTGGTGCTCACCGAGGACAGTTGCGGCCCGCTCGGCCTTGGCCCGTGCCCGGGTGTACGCCTTGGCCATGGCAGCCATGAGCTCCCGCCAGGCTTTGAGCCATGCGGCGACGGCGGCCCCGATGGCGGTTGGCTCGCCGCCGGCCACAACCTCACGGAGGCTGGCAGTCTCAGCCTGGAGCCTCTCGAGGTGATCCTCAAAAGTGAAGTCCAGGCGGACCTGGGCGCGCTCGGCGGCACGGTTCTCGGGGGAGTGGGCAGCGCATCGGCGGCCAGTCTCGGCAATGGATCGGCACATTTTGTGTCCTTTCGATCGGTGTTGCAGTTGTTGTTGGGTAGGTTGTTGATGGATCTGTCAGGCGAACGGGTCGTCGGGGTCGAATGGCAGCGGCAACCCCGCCGGGACCAACTTCGGCTTCACCGCAGCCGGCCCCTCGTCGAAGGCCTCGTCGTCCTCGATCACAAGGGCCGGACGCTTCGGTGCCGCGCCGTTGGTCGGTTCGGCGAACGGGTCGGGGTCGGTGGTTGGAGTGCCGATGGGTGCGGGGGAGAGGTGTTCAGGGAGGCCGAGGTCGTCGACATCGAAAGCGGCGGCAGATGCGGGGGAATCGTTCCGCGCGTCTCCGTTGTCGACCTCCATCACCAGATCGTCCAAGTCCAGCCCGTCCAGATCCATGGATTCCAGCTCCACGACGGCCTTTTTGGTGTAGTCGAAAGCCTCCTCGTATTTTTCGCCCAGCACGTTGTGTGGCTGACTGCCCCAAGGGGTTGCGGTCGGGATGCCGCGCGCCTGGAGCAGCTCCGGCATCGCGGTCGCTTCGGCCCAGCCGACGCGGAAGCCGCTCACGCCGCCGCCGTCAGCACCCATGACTGCCAGGCCGCGCGACCGGGCGTCGTCCAGTTCGGCGAGCTCTGCGCTGGCCGCGTCGACCTGGTCGCCCGAGAAGATCATGGCGATGGAGGCCCGGTCGGGCAGCGAGCCGGGTTTGGCCAGCTGAACGGCCGAGGTAAGGTTTGACCGGAATTCCCCGCCGATGACCGCAGCGTCCGGGCGCTGCATGGCGATGGCGAGGTGTATTCCCACGAAGCGGGCCTCGCGGGCGATCTTCTGGACGTATGTCGCAAAGATTGCCTTCTGCGTATTCTGCTTCTCCAGCTCGTCGCCGAGCAAGGTGTTGGCGAGGAGCTTGTCGACCTTCACCTGGAGGATCAGGGAAAAGTACTCGTCGATCACCAGCAGCACCGGACGAACGTTCTCCGTTTCCCGGACGCTCGCGGGCAGGTCGGCCCAGAAGCGGACTTTGTGCTGCTTGACGAGCTTTTTGCGGCGGGTGAGTTCGGCGTAGACGCTCTGGATCATCTCGGCGGCGTCGTAGAGATTTTCGATCCAGCCGGAGCACCAGGGGCGGATGGCCTCGAAGTCTGCGCCTTCCTTGACGCAGTCGACCATGATCACATCGTGCCCGCGCATCTTGGCGCTCATGATCAGCTGGGTCAGGAAGATCGTCTTCCCCGATCCGGTCGGGCCGGCGGCCAGCGTGTGCGGGCCAAGCTCCAGGTCCACGCCGACGACGGAGCCGGTCGCGTCCAGGCCGAGCGGCAGCGTTGCCCAGTCCGCGGGTGCCTGGCACTCGGGCAGCAATCCCTGCATCGGTACGCGGGCCGGCAGCTTGCGCGGCACGCCGTGGAGCATATGGACGTGACCAGTTTTCGGATCCTCGCGGACAGTCCAGCCGGCAGACCCGACGATTGTCGAGGCAATGTCGATCCACCACAGCGAACGGTTGGCCGAGGAGCCGGAAGGGGTCTTGGCACGGAATATCTCCACGGCGGCCAGGATGCCGGCGCCGGAGTCATCGACGCCGAAGGTCGCCTTGAGTTCAACCTCGTGCCGCAGGACGCCCATGTGTTGGGCGAGACGGTTGCGCAAGTGTTTGACGGCTGGTAGGAGTCGGGCCACGGTTGCCGTCTTGGAGTCGTAATCCCACTCGACGATGTCGACATTGAGGGCTTTAGCCCGGGCCTGGGCCAGGCGGGCAGCATCTTTTTCCCCGAGGCTTTCAGCGCCCAGGTGCCAAACTGTTTCCCCGGGGCGCACAGGCGATTCGCCCTTCATCAGGAAAGCGGTCGAGCCCTCGACGGCGCCGACGGTCCAGCCTTCGCCCTTCCTCGCAGTGATCTTTGCCTGCAGGGCTGCGTGGCCGTCGACCGTGGTGACGTCGATGCCGGCCGGGAGCGGTACGGGGTGGCTGCGGTCGACGTCGTGCACGACGGTGGCGCGGTCCATGAGGCCACCGGACTCCAGGAGCATGTGCCTGCGCTCCTGGGTCGCGAAGTCGGCTGGGCGGAGGACGAGGCGGCGGTGGTTTGAGCGCTTGGTGTCGACCACCCAGTCGGGCATTGACAAGGCCAGGGCAGCCTCCAAGCTGCTGTTATTCCTCTTCGAAGTCACGCTTGCCGGAGCCGGCTCCAGAATGATCGCACCCGTTGACTTCTCCCGCCGGAATTCGGTCTGGTCGTCGAACTGCTGGACCGACACAGCGCACACGGTGGCCAGAGCTGGCCCCAGGTGCGATGTCAGTTCACGGTCGATGCGGTGCCGGTTGGCGCGCAGGATCCCAACGGTGTGGCTGGATGCGATCCAGACACACCAAGCTGCCCATAGGACTTCTGTTGCGAGGGGCCAGACGAGGTATCCGGCGGCCACGGGGAGCAGGACGCCAAAGACCAGCAGCAAGCCGCCGGCGAATGGGTTGCCAAAGGCTGCCGTCCACACGCGGATGAAGGCGGTAGGCCGGAGGCCGATCCCGGCGATGGCACACATCCTGAGCGTGACCACCCAGGCACTGAAGGCCACCAAAGGAAGCGCCTTGTATCCGAAGACCGTCACAGCGCCCAGCGAAATCAGCATCCAGGCCACGTAGCTGGTCCACTGGACAGCCCGGGCAAAAGGACTCTCCGAGTGCGGATCCTTCGCGACCTTCCACCACTGATCACCCCACCAACCGAAGCCGATCGCCAGGAAGAATCCCACGACCTTGGCGATCATGTAGAACACAGATCGGCGGACTGCCTGCTTTGCGATTCCTGTTGCGACGCCTTTGACGATGCCCATGGCCTAGTCCTCCTCCTCCCAGTAGGAGGCGGGGTCTTCGACCTCAGCAGAGGCGGCCTCAGCAGGGGCCTCAGGTGCCACGGTCACGGCCGCGGCCACCTCGGCCGGAACAACTTCGTCCCCGTCCTCTTCCTCAGCCCTGCGCTTCCGCTTGGCAGCAACAGTCGCCCCAGCCACAATCAGCACGACAGCCCCGGCACCCAGGCCAATGACCGGCGTCGTGTTCTTCTTGACGGCAGGCACTTGGGCGGCCGGAGCGGCGACAGCGGGGGTGGGGGTGGAGCTTGCCGTCACCTCGGGTGTAGGGGTTTCAGCAGCGATCTCGGTTGCCTCAGCTGTGGCCGCGTCTGCCGGCTCGGGCGTGGTCACTACCGCAGCCTCATCAGGGTGCTCGTCGATGGCGGCAGATTCGGCGTGGATCCACCCGTAGGCGCCCGTGGCGGGATCAGTGAGAATGGCAATCCACTGGCTACTACCGAAGAGGGATGTGGCCCCCGCCTGGGGCTTCGAAGCCAGGTACTTCTGGCCGGGCAGTAGTCTTCCGATCACCTCGGCTTCGCCGGTGGGGGCCGAGTATATGTCGTAGGCGGCAGCACCGAGTGGACCTCCCATCATGGAAAGCACATCGGATTTCGCCGCGGCGGTCTTGTTGATTACCACTCGCTGATCGAGAGCGAGCCCCTTCGCTGGCATGGACACGACGAAGGTGTCGCCGACGCTTCCGTGCTGGCCCAGGTCCGTAGTGACCGTGTAGCTCGCGTTGAATTCGTCGCGGCGGTCGAAGCTCGTGTATTTGATGTGATCGCCGATTGCGAGTTGGGCGATGGACTTGTCGGTGCCCGGCTCCAGAACCTGGACCTTGCCGATGGCAATCAGCTCGCCCTCCCCGACGGTTACTGGCGCATCCTTGCTGACTGTTGCCGTTGCAGCAGCGGTGTTGGACGAACCGGCCTCAGCGCTTGCGCTCGCGGTCGGCACCGGCTCTTCAGCAGCCTGGGCGCCGAGCGGCACGTAGGCGGTGAGGATACCGGCCATGAGAACGGCAACGGCGAGGTGGCGGGGGAGCTTACGCATTGTCGGAGTCCTTCGTGGTTGCGGGTGTCTCAGTGCGAGTGGGACGCATGCGCAGGAGAGGCCGGACCGCGGTCATGACGCCTTCCCAATGCCAGGCGGCCGCGGCGGCTACCAGGAGGACGGCGAACCCCGCCCACGGAAGTGGCTGGTTGACGATATTGATCGGCGTCAGCAGGATCTTGTAGCCGTGGAAGAAGACGGCCTTGGCAGCCAGGAAAAGAGCGCCCTTGGCCAGGCCCTTGGCCAGTTCCAGGAGCCGGCTGCCGCGGTTGAGGAGGAGCGAGAGGACCGGGGCATCGGTTTGCGCCTGGGCCAGAGTGCCGGCCATTCGAGACGGGCGTGCAACGGCGGAACCGGAGGGATCCTTCCAATTCATCGCTAGGTGGAAAGCGGCCACCACGAGAACCGAGACGATCGCATCCAGCACGCCGTATGCTTGGCCCACCATTCCGAAGATGAGGATTCCAGCACCCATCAGGAGCAGGAAGATCGTTCGCTGCTGCGGCGAAACCGTCTCAACCTTGACGCGAACAACCTTCGGGTCGCTCATCGCTGAACCTTCTTTCCACGAATCCCCGCCACAGCAATGCCGGTCGCCAGCGCGCCCAGAATCAAGGCCCCGCCGGTGACCATGGCCACGCCGGCCGGTCCCATGCCGCCCCGCTCAGCCTCGACGACGTCCTTGGCGTTGTCCGTGGCGTTTGCGTCGCGGGCATCAACAATGGCGAGGTTGGCGGCGTGGAGCATCTGGTTGTAAACGGCTGCCTCTGTGGCGGCCTTGTGGACGGAGGCGACGGTGGAGGTGTCGGGGGTCGGGGCAAAGGGCACGGCTGCGTTGGGTGTGCAGGGCACGGTCGGCACGCCGCCGTTGCGGTCCGCACGCAGCTCGGTGGCCGGCGCGGTCGCAGGCGCCGAGGTAGCCACGACGGCCTCAGGAATGAAGAACGCGGCGTAGCTGCCGCTGACGCATGCGGTCTTGAGGCTCACTGCCCGCCAGGAGGTCCCGTCGAGTGACTGGAAAGGCGCACTCGCCGCGATTTGGAGCGGCGCTGCAGTACTTGGCCCCTCCAGAATTGGCAGGCCAGGCGTCTGATCGGCGCGGGGGAGGCCGTACCGGTCGTAGACCTGCACTGTGCCGCGCTTGAGGGTGATCTCCTCCAGAAGACTATTTTCAGATTGGAGGGGCTCGGGGGCGGTTGCCGACGCAGTGCTGTCTGCAGCCAATGCCAGGCCAGCCGGGCCAGCCAGCAGCAGGACTGCGGTGACGGCAGCTGTGGTGACTGCCCTGGAGAGAGGTTTCATGCGGCTGGCTTCCGTTCGCGAGATACATCCGGTTGTACGTTTGTATCTAGTTTAATCCGGGACCCCGTTTGGCCGCAACTTTTTGTAATAACGGCCCGCGGGCACAAGAAAGGCGAGCCGCGTTGCGACTCGCCTTTCTTGTCTGTTGGTTGTTTAGCTTTCCTGGCCTGCGGCTTCCTCTGCTCCTCCTGCCTTTTGCGTCACCGCCTTCCGCTTCCGGTCCCAGGTCCAGTACCCGCCGCCTGCCACCAGAACAAAGCCGCCCAGGGCAAATGCCACGCCGAGGTTGTTCGGCTGGCCGGCACCCACTGTGGAGCTCACCGCATCGGCGGACTGGATGCCCTCCGGGACGACCTCTGGGGCGGCGGTGGGGGTGGCGGGTGCGTCCGTCTTGAAGTTCTTCACGTCGGCGTCGCGCACGAAGAAGACGGCATCCTTGCCTGCTGTATCCGTGCCGTGCAACTTTCGCCACTTTTCGCTGCCTACCGAGTATGGCTCGCTCATCGGTGCCTCGAGGCCGGGAAACTGCGCGACCGCGACGGGCTGTGCGGAGGCGTCCTCGGTGGCCCGCCAGCCTGCGCCAGGCTTTACGATGCCCGTCCCGGAAAAGGCCTTCATGTGGATTGCATGGGCGGCAGCGAGGGTTTCAGCCTCTGCATCCCGGGCGGCTTGGAAGGTGCCTGCCGGTGCGGATAAAGCTACGGCGGATGCGGGGATGTAAAACTGCCCGCCGTACTTCCCGTAGGCATAGTCAGTTACGGCTACCCACGCGAAGCCATCCGCGCCCTTGAAAGTGGGCGTTGCGGGCATCGGATAGCCTTCCGGTGCCGGTGCGTTCCGCACCTGGTAGATGGAATCCTCCGCACGGCTGGGCTTTTCATAGGCGCCCGTGGGTGCCTTGAGGGTGATCTCCTCGGTGAAATCTGCGTCGACCAAGCCGATGTTGCTCTGCTGCTCCTGTACAGCCGGCGAGGTTACGCCGTCTTCGGCCAGGGCTGCGGCAGCGCCGCCGCCGAGCAGGATCATGCTGGCCAGGGCTGCGGCGGTGATGCGGGCGGGTGTTTTCAATGCGGGCTCCTCGAAAAAGTACATCCGGTACTACGCTAATGAAAGCTTAGCGTGTGCCTCGGTCGCTTGTCATGTGTGAGGCGGCCGCTGGAAACCTCTCCGGCGTGCGGGCTACTCCTCCGCAGCCACAGGCGTGTGCTCCGGCCAGTACCAGCGCACAGTTTCCCCCGTGGCCGAATCAATGACCGGCTTATGCTCAGCATCGAGAACCGGCGCAGATCCGATCTCCCCGGCCGCCGCCATGGCCTTCACTTCGGCCGGCGTCACGTTGAGCGCGTTGGCAGCCTGTTCGATGGTGGAGCCCTCGGTGTAGTAGCGGAGCTGGACGATGTCCTTTCCGGCGCGACGGACGGTGACGGGGGTGCCGTCTTCGTTCAGGTGGGGATAGGCGTGGAGTAGTCCTTGCTCCACGAGGGATCGGACCTTGGTTCTGCTTGCGTTAAAGTGCGCTTCGGCCTCGGCAGTTGAGAGGCCGGGGAGTTCCTGGCGTGGGTGGGGGGTACGCGCGGCGTAAACGCGCTCGCGAGTGGCTTGCCGCCGTGCCGCGCCGCCGGGGGCGTGGCGGTCGAAGGCGCGTTGGGCCATGGAGAGCCCGAGTGCTTCGGCGACAGCCTCCCAGGTGGGGCGCTCGCCTGCAGGCAGAGCGCGGGCTTCGCGGACCAGCCCGGTGGTGACCGAGGGGGTGTCAATTTCAAAGCGGGAAGTGGAGGGCTCCAAAGCATTTACGGCGTCCTCGACGCGGCGGGCGGCGGAAAGGAGCTCGGAAGCTGTATGCAAGCGGCCTTCGGTTGCCTGATCCCGGACTTCAGTGAGCTCCTCGATCGCGAATTCGAGAGGCTCCAGCCACTTCGGTTCCTTCTTCTTCGCTGCCATGCTGTGCCGCCCCTGCCTTCGTTCCGCCTGTACGTTATGTACAGCATAGTGGAATGTGTGCGGCGGTGGGAGAGAGGGTCTTCGGGGGGCCGCCGCGGGCGGTGATTGCGCCCCGATGTGAGAAGCTTGGATGAGGCTCCCGATGCCCTGCAAGATCCGCGGAATTACGGGGAAAAAGTGCACGCTTTTTCGTACACGCCACTGACGCCGTCGTCAAGATTTGCACGCTGCCCCTGCTGGCCGGGGAAAACATCAGTGCCGCCTTCGTGGTGCCCACCGTGGCTGCCTGCATTGACCTGGTGGTGCACTGCGTCAGGCTGCCCAACGGCAAGCGGCGGGTTGGCCAGATCCTCTCCCTGGGCCGCCGCGTGGAAAACGGCGTCATCGAGTCCGGCATGGCGTTCGACACCGTCGACGGACGCCTCACACCCTCCGCCTCCGCCATGCCGTCGCCGGAAAAGTTCGCCGCCGCCGGGTACAGCGTGGCCGCCCTGATGGCGGAATCCTGATGTCCGCGCTCGTGGGACTGCTGGCCGGGCTGGGACTGTTCCTTGTCTGGACGGCCTGTTGGGACACGCCCGAACAGGCCGCCCGGCCGGCGCGGCGCAGCAGGCTCGAGGACCTGCTTCAACAGGCAGGCGTGGCCCAGGTGACCCCGGCGTCGCTGATCGCCAGCACCCTGGGGTTCGCCGTCCTGGCCGCGCTGCTGGTGATGGTCGTGACCGGGGCGGCGCCCATCGCCTTGTGCCTGGGCCTGTTTGCCGGCTATGTCCCCCTGGCCCTGCTGCGTTGGCGGGCACGACGCCGCTCGGCCGTCCTGCGTGAACTCTGGCCCGACGTCGTGGACCACCTGCGCTCGGCCATCCGGGCGGGGCTGCCCTTGCCCGAGGCCCTTATCCAGCTGGGCAGCAAGGGCCCCATGGAACTGCGTGGCGAGTTTGCCGGATTTGGGGCCGACTACCGTTCCTCCGGCCAGTTCGAGGCGGCACTGGAAAGACTCAAGGACCGGCTGGCGGACCCCGTCGCGGACCGTATCATGGAGGCGCTGCGCCTGACCCGCGATGTGGGCGGCACCGACCTGGGGCGGCTCCTGGGCACCTTGTCGGAATTCCTCCGCGACCATGCCCGCACCCGCAGCGAGCTGGAAGCGCGCCAGTCCTGGACGGTCAACGCCGCCCGGCTCGCCGTCGCCGCGCCCTGGATCGTGCTGGTGCTCATGGCCACCCGGCCCGAGGCCATCGCCGCCTACAATTCCGCCGCCGGCTGGCTGGTGTTGGGCGGCGGGCTGCTGGTCTCGGTGGTCTGCTACCGCCTCATGCTGCGGATTGGAAAGCTGCCGGGGGAACGGCGGGTGCTGCAATGAACGGCCATGCCGCGGCAACCCTGGCGGCCGGGGTGGGCCTGGGCCTTGGCCTGTGGCTGGTGTTTGTCCGCCTGCCCGCCATGCGCCGCGCCACTTTTGCCGAACGTGTGGAACCGCAGCTGCGCAGCGTTGCCAGCCGCTCGGGACTGCTCATCCAGGAGGACGCCGGCGCGCTCTTCGGCCCGCTGGAAAGGATCCTGCGCCTGCTGGTTTCCGACGCCGTCACCCGGCTGGGCCGTTTCAACATCAGTGTCAAGGGCCTGGCCGCACGGCTGGAACGCGCAGGACGGAGCGAATCGCCGCTGGAGTTCCGTGCCGTCCAGCTGCTGTGGACGGGTGCGGGCATGGTCGCCGGACTGGCCCTCTCGCTGGCCCTCGTGTGGCAGGGCCGCACCAACGCCATGGGCGGGCTGGCGCTGACCGGCGTGCTCATGCTGGGCGGCTACCTGGGCTGCGACTACCTGCTCGGAGCACGGATCAAGCGCCGGCAGGCCCTGATCATGGCGGAATTTCCCGCCCTGGCCGAACTCATGGCCCTGGCCGTGGGCGCCGGCGAAAGTGCCGGCAGCGCCCTGGACCGGGTGGCCCGGCAGTCCCACGGGGAGCTATCCGGCGAGTTTTCCCGGATCGTGGCCCAAACCCGGGCGGGGACGCCGTTGGTGGAGGCGCTGGGCAGCTTTTCCGACCGACTGGCCATCCCCGCCCTGGCCCGCTTTGTCGACGGCATCAGCGTGGCGGTCAACCGGGGCACGCCCCTGGCCGATGTGCTGCGCGCCCAGGCCCAGGACGTGCGCGACGTGGCCAAGCGCGAACTCATGGAAGCCGCCGGGCGCAAGGAAATTGCCATGATGGTTCCCCTGGTCTTCGGCGTGCTTCCGCTGACTGTCATCTTTGCCGTCTTTCCCGGCCTGGCCCTGTTGCAGTTCGGCTTCTGATGCCTGCCGGCCAGCCGCCACAGCACCCGCCGCGCACGGTCCGTCCGCGCGAGCGGGGCGGACGGGGCTGCGACGGACCGGCACATGAGGAACAAACCCGGTTTGAACACATACGGCACGAAAACCCGCATGGGGAAATCAAGAACGAGGGGACTCACCATGGAAAAGATCCATCCTTTGGCCGGACAAGCGCTCACCCTCATGGTGGCAGGGCAACGCCTTCTGGCCCGTTGGCTGTCAGGCTGGCTGGCCGGGCCGCGGCACTTCAGGCTCCGGCCGGCCGCCGGCAGGACCCGCGGCGACGTTCCCGGCTGGGTCCTGATCACCTTGATGTCGGCGGTGCTCGTCGCCGGGCTCCTCGCCATCGCCGGACCGGCCTTGGCCAAGATGTTCAACGAAGCCATGGACCAGGTCCATCCCTGACACACAGGCCGACCGGGCCGACCGGGCACCCGGGGGAGCGCGGTGCCGCGGTGGTCGACTTTGTGCTGGTTTCCGCCATCGTGACAGTCATTTTTCTGGCGCTGCTCCAGCTGGCACTGGTGCTGCATGTGCGCAACACGGTGGCCGATGCGGCATCGTCCGCGGCACGGTACGGCGCGCTCGCCGACCGCACCGCCCAGGATGCCCGGGACCGCGCCGACCTCCTGATCGGTTCCGCCCTGGGCGACGGCTACAGCCGTGAGGTGAGCGCGGGCGTGACGTCGTCCAACGGGGTCCGCATCCTGACGGTTTCCGTCACGGCACCGCTGCCGCTGATGGGACTGTGGGGGCCGGGACGCACACTGGAAATGAGCGGCCATGCCGTCGTCGACAAATAAGTGCCCGTCCGCGACGGGCGCAGCGGCGGAGCAGGGCAGCGCTGTCGTCGAGTTCGTCTTCCTGGCCGTGCTGCTGATGGTGCCGGTGGCGTACCTGATCCTCACCGTGGGTTCCCTGCAGGGCGGTTCGTACGCTGTGGTGGGTGCCGCCGACCAGGCCGCGAAGGTGTTTGTCCTCCAGCCCGACGCCGGTGCCGCCCGGCAGGCCGCCGAAGCGGCGGTGGCGCTGGCCGTCACCGACATGGGCTTTGACCCCGCCGACGCCTCCCTCACCATCTCCTGTGACGCCGGCTGTCTCACCCCGGGCACCATGGTGCGCGCGCACGTGACCCTGCGTGTGGAGCTTCCCCTGGTGGGCGGCATCCCCGGAACGCGGCTGTCCGCCGCCGAGGTGGAGTCCTCGGCCGCGCAGAAGGTGGGCCGCTTCAAGTGACCCCGGCAAATCTTCACGACAGGCCTGCCGACCAACACCGGCCGCACCGCCGGGACCGGGCCACACCGCAGCAGGACGGCCATGTCATGGTGCTCATGATCGGCTACGTGCTGATTGCCCTGCTCCTCATGACGGTCGTGGCGGCGGGCTCCAGCCTGTACATCGGCCACAAAAGGCTGCTCTCCCTGGCTGACGGCGCCGCACTTGCGGCCGCAGACACCTTCACCCTGGCCGGAGGCTCGGCGGAAAACGCCCCCGGCACGGTGCTGACGGGACGCGGCATCAATGCAGCGGCCGTTGAATACCTTTCCGGCGCCGACGTTCCCCGTGCACTCTCCGGCGTACAGCTGGCCGCGGGCACTGGAACGCCGGACGGCCGGACCGCCGAAGTCCGCGTGACCGGCATCGTGCACCCGATGTTCATCAACTTCCTGGTCCCGGACGGGATCAGGCTGACGGTGACCGGAACGGCACGGGCACACCTGGTCCTGTAACGGCCGGGCGGGGTGCCCGACGGGGGAGCCCCGGGCATGCCGTAGGCTTGAACATCATGGCTGAGATCGACTTTTCCGCAGAAATCAAGGCGCTGCGCGCCACCTACGTCTCCATCGAACAGGTGTCCGAGGTGGACAAGCTGCTGGAGGACATCGAGGATTTATCGGACCAGGCAGGTTCGCCCAACCTCTGGGACGACCCGGCAGCGGCCCAAAAGGTGACCTCGCGGCTCAGCCACGCCCAGTCCAAGCTGGAGAAGCTGCGCACGCTTGAGGCCCGCATCGACGACCTGGAAGTCCTGGTGGAACTGGCCCAGGAAGAGGGCGACGCCGATTCCCTCGCCGAGGCGGCCAAGGAACTTCCCACCCTGCAAAAGTCGCTCAAGGACCTGGAAATCGTCACGCTCCTGGCCGGGGAGTACGACGAGCGCGAGGCCGTGGTGACCATCCGTTCCGGCGCCGGCGGCGTGGACGCGGCCGACTTTGCCGAGATGCTGCTGCGCATGTACCTGCGCTGGGCCGAACGCCACGGCTACCCCACAGCGGTCCTGGACACCTCCTACGCGGAAGAGGCCGGGCTGAAGTCCGCCACCTTCGAGGTCAAGGCGCCCTACGCCTTCGGCACGCTCAGCGTGGAGGCCGGCACGCACCGGCTGGTGCGCATCAGCCCGTTCGACAACCAGGGCCGCCGCCAGACCTCCTTTGCCGCCGTCGAGGTCATCCCGCTGATCGAACAGACCGACAGCATCGAGATTCCCGACAACGAGATCCGCGTGGACGTGTTCCGCTCCTCCGGCCCCGGCGGGCAGTCGGTCAACACCACCGACTCCGCCGTCCGCCTGACCCACCTGCCCACCGGCACCGTGGTGTCGATGCAAAACGAAAAGTCGCAGATCCAGAACCGGGCCGCGGCCATGCGCGTGCTCCAGTCCCGCCTGCTGCTGCTGAAAAAGGCGGAGGAGGATGCCACCAAGAAGGCCATGGCCGGCGACGTCAAGGCGTCCTGGGGAGACCAGATGCGCTCCTACGTGCTCAACCCGTACCAGATGGTCAAGGACCTGCGCACCGAGCACGAGGTTGGCAACACCGCCGCGGTCCTGGACGGCGAAATTGACGACTTCATCGACGCCGGCATCCGCTGGCGCGCGGACAACCGCAACGCCGAAAACCAGTAGGGGAACCACGGCCGGCGCCGGCTTTCACAGCCAGGCCCCTGCCCGACACACCGTGCAGGAGCGCAAAAAGGCGCGGAATGGCGCCTATAGTCGATACGCTGGTGGTTTCCTCCCCAACCCCAAGCCCAGGCACCGGCATGCCAGTACCGTTCGCTGGAAGGGCAACGTAAAACCATGATTCGTTTTGAAAATGTGAGCATAGCTTACGACCGAAAAAGCAAACCCGCCCTTGATGACGTCTCGCTGGAGGTCAACCGCGGCGAGTTTGTGTTCCTGGTCGGTTCCTCCGGCTCCGGGAAGTCAACGTTCCTGCGCCTGGTCCTGCGTGAATACAAGACCGGGCAGGGCCAGGTGTACGTGGCAGGCCAAAATGTGGCCAACGTGCCCAGCTGGCGCGTGCCCAAGTTCCGCCGGGGCATCGGCATCGTGTTCCAGGACTTCCGCCTCATCAACACCAAGACCGTTTTCGCCAACGTCGCCTACGCCATGCAGGTGATCGGCAAGTCCCGCGCCGCCATCCGCACCGAGGTTCCCCGCGTCCTCGAACTCGTCGGGCTCGAAGGCAAGGAGCGGCGCCTGCCCACCGAACTTTCCGGCGGCGAGCAGCAGCGCGTGGCCATCGCCCGTGCCATCGTCAACCAGCCTGGCATCCTGCTGGCGGACGAACCCACCGGCAACCTTGACCCCACGACAAGCGCCGGCATCATGGAAATCCTGGACAAGATCAACCAAAACGGCACCACCGTGGTCATGGCCACCCACGATGACGACATCGTCAACTCGATGCGCAAGCGCGTCATCGAACTGCGCCTCGGCAGGGTGGTGCGCGACGAGGCCCGCGCCCAGTACACCTCCATGCTCCCGATCATTCCCGCCGCCGCGCCGGAAGCGTCCGGCGACGCGTCCGGCGTCGTGCCCGCCGTGGACGACGACGCACCCCAGACCCGCCGCCAGCGCGCCGTGAGTGCCGCGGCGGCCGCCGGCGACGCTGCGGACGAAGCGATGCCGCCCCGGCTTGAGCGCAACAGGGGCCGCGTGTACCCGGCCGGAAACGCCGAAGAATCCACCCGGAACGGGGTCCAGCCATGAGACTTGCCTTCATCCTCAGCGAGCTCGGCAGCGGGCTGCGCCGCAACCTGACCATGGTCATCTCCGTCATTTTGGTGACCTTCGTGTCCCTGACCTTCGTTGGCGCGGCCGGGGTCCTGCAGCTTCAGATCGGCCAGCTGAAGGGGTATTGGTATGACAAGGTCCAGGTCACCATCTACCTGTGCAACGACGTGCCCACCAATGCCAACTGTGTCTCCGGCCCCGTTACCGACGGCCAGAAGAAGACCATCGAGGCCATGCTGGACTCGCCCGCCGTCAAGCCATACGTGGAAAAGTGGACGTTTGAAAGCCAGGCGGAGGCCCTGGTCCACTTCAAGGAGCAGTTCGCCAACTCACCCATGGTGGACTCGGTGGAGGCCGGCAACCTGCCGTCCTCGTTCCGGATCAAGCTGACGGACCCCGAAAAGTACCAGATCATCAACGAGTCCTTCTCCGCCACGCCCGGGGTGGATTCGGTGGTGGACCAGCGGAAGGTGCTCGAATCGCTGTTTTCGTGGATGAACATTGCGACGATCGTTGCGGTGGGCGTTGCGGTGCTGATGATTGTCTGCGCGGCCCTGCTCATTGCCACCACCATCAGGCTCTCCGCCCAGTCGCGCGCCAAGGAAATCGACATCATGAGGCTGGTGGGCGCGTCCAAGACGGTGATTCAGCTGCCCTTTGTGCTCGAGGGGGTGATCGCCGCCACGATCGGGGCACTGCTTGCCTCCGGGGCGGTGTGGTCGATCGTGGAATTCTTCCTGGGTCGCTACCTGGCCGGCGGAAACAGCGGCACGCCCATCATTTCCACCACCCAGGCCCTGGTGATCTACCCTGTCCTGATTGTGCTGGGCGTGGTGCTGGCCGGCATCGCGTCGGCGGTCTCACTGCGAAAGAACCTCAAGGTTTGATTCACGTGCGACGGGTCCGATCACTGCCCGTCCGGCCCCACGTCCCAAGCGCCACGATGCAAGGAGCTGTTTGAGCATGGATTCGTTGTCTTCCGGGGGAAGCGTGGCAGCAGGCCCGGCCGGGCCGCTGCGACGCCGGACCACGGGGCGCGCCGTCGCCCGCTGCCTCGGCGCGGGGCTGGCGGCCGTGCTGGTGGCCGGGCTGCTGGGCGTGGTTCCGGCCGCGCACGCAGACAAGCTCGACGACCAGGCAGCCGCGCTGAAGCAGCAGGCCGCCGATGCCGCCTCCGCCCTCGAATTCGTTGACGCAGGGCTGGCAAAGTCCGCCTCGGACCTTGTCATGTACCAGGGCCGGCTGCCCGGTGCGCAGGCAGCCCTCATGGACGCCCAAAACCGCGTGGGTGCGGCCACCGAGCTGGTCGGCTCCCTCGCGGCACGCATAGAACTGGCACAGGCCGGCAAGGACAGGATCACCGCCCAGATCGCCCTGGATTCGAAGAAACAGGCGGAAGCCAAGAGCATGATCGGGCAGATCGCCGCGCAGTCCTACAAGGCTGGCGGCATCCCCGCCAACCTGGCGCTGGTCCTTGGCGCGGGCACCTCCGAGGATCTGGCCAACTCGATCGACCTGGCCGAGCAGGCCATGCGCAGCCAGAATGCGGCGCTGGCACAGCTGACCAGCCAAAAGGCCACGAACCAAAACGCGCAGGCCCGGCTGGCGGCCGTCGAGGCCGAGATCAAGGACCTGAAGGTGCGGGCGGATGCGGCCCTTGTGGCCGAGCAGGCGGCCCGCGACGAGGCTGCGGCGAAGAAGTCCGCGGTGGACAAGCTGATCAGCGATTCGGCGGCCATCAACGCCAGGCTGGAAAAGCAGAAGCCGCAGATCCAGGCGAAGGTTGCGGCGGTCAAGAAGCAGCAGGACACGGTGGCTGCCCAGATCGCCGAACGCCAGCGCAAGGAACGCGAGGCTGCCGCGGCGGCCGCCAAGGCGGCAGCCGAGCGCCTTGCCCGCCAGCAGGCGGCCGCGGCGAAGGCGGCGGGCGACAACAACTTTGTCCCTCCGCCCTACGTGCCGCCGGCACCGGGCAACCCGTCGGCCTTTGGCCTGCAGCACCCCTTCGCCAGCTCCGTCCCCATCACCTCCGGCTTCGGCTGGCGCCAGACCCCGCCGGGGACCATCGACTTTTACGGCACCGGCGGGTACGTCCACACCGGCATCGACTTCGGCGCCCCCTGCGGCACGCCCGTCTACGCGGCGGCGGCCGGAACCGTGGTCTTCGCCGGCTGGGACGTGTGGGGAGGCGGCAACGGCGTGAAGATCTCCCACGGCGTCATCCAGGGCAATGCCCTGCTGACCGCCTACTACCACAACACCTCGGTGCAGGTTTCCGCCGGCCAGCACGTGAACCGCGGACAGCTCATCGCCATCTCCGGCGGGACCGGAAACTCCACCGGCTGCCACGCCCACTTTGAAACGTGGCTCAACGGCGTTGCCGTGGACCCCATGACGCTGCTGTAGTGCAAGGACGCCGGTGCCGGGCGAGTGTGCACGGCGTCAAATTTTCGCACGGCCAAAGTTGCTAGACTAGAGGGCGCACCGCACAGGCAGTGCCGAACCACCCGTGAAGGAGCCGTACAGTGCCCAAGGAAAGTGGCCTGAAGGTTGTGGCCACCAATCGCAAGGCCCGGCACGACTACCACATCCTGGACACCTATGAGGCAGGGCTGGTCCTGATGGGCACCGAGGTCAAGTCGCTGCGGGAAGGCCGGGCCTCCCTCGTGGACGGCTTTGCCACCTTCTACAACGACGAACTCTGGCTGGAGGCCGTCTACATCCCCGAGTACCTCAACGGCAGCTGGACCAACCATACGGCCCGGCGCCGCCGCAAGCTCCTGCTGCACCGCGAGGAACTGGAGAAGATCGCACACAAGACCCGGGAATCCGGATTCACCATTGTGCCGCTCCAGCTGTACTTCCTGGACAGCCGGGCCAAGGTGGAAATTGCCATTGCCCGGGGCAAGAAGGACTACGACAAACGCCAGTCACTGCGCGAAAAGCAGGACAACCGCGAGGCGCTGCGGGCCATGCGCGAGAAGAACCGCGGCTAGCCGATGCCACCGTGGGGCGTTTTCCTTGGCACCTGGAGCCTGGACCTGTGGGCCCTGGCCCTGATCGTTGCCGCCGGCGGCCTCTACGCCTGGGGACTGGCGCGCGCAGCCGCCGCCGGCGTCCGCTGGCCGGCCTGGCGTGCGGCGTGCTTCTATGTGCTGGGCCTGGGCCTGTACGCGTTCGTCAACTTTGGCTTCCTGGGCACGTATTCGCCCCAGCTGCGCTGGGCGTTTTCCGTCCGCATCGCCATGATGGTCTTTGTGGTCCCGGCGGGCCTGGCACTCGGCCTGCCGGTGGGCCTGGCCCGCCAGACGGTCCGCCCGGGACGCCTGCGGACCTTCCTCGCCACCGTGTCCCGCGGCCCCATGAAACTGTTCGGCAACAGTGCCGTGGCACCGGTGGCGGGCCTGGTGGTCCTGTCCATGATGCTGACCCCGCTGGCCGGCATTTCCCGGGTGAGCCCCCTGCTGGAAGGCCTGCTGACCCTCGCCATGCCGTTGCTGGGGCTGCTCATGGTGCTGCCCATGGTCGAGGAGAAAACCCGGGTCAGCACGGCCCTGATCATGCTCGAGTTTGTGTTTGCCTTCATCGAGCTGCTGGGGGACGCAGCCCCGGGGCTCATCATGCGCCTGGTGCCTACCATCTTCGACGGTGCCGGCGCCCTGTCCGGGCCGGTGCCCGCCTGGTTCCCCGGTGCCCTTCGCGACCAGCAGCTGGGCGGGGACTTCCTGTGGTTCATTGCCGAAATCATGGACCTGCCGGTCATGATCCTGCTCTTTGTCCGGTTTTCAAAGTCGGACAAGGGTGAACGCAAAATTCTCGACGAGCTCACCGATGAGCAAATGGATGAGCTGAACGCCGCCCACCTCCACCTGAGGGACTGACGCCATGGCTCTGGGGGCGCGCCACTGGTGGGGGATCGGCGTGTCCGCCGCCGTCCTGGGAGTCGTTGTTGTCATGGTCCTGACCTTCTCCTCCCCGCCACGCACGACGCCGGCACCCGCGCCGTCCTCCGCGTCACCGACAACCGCCCCGCCTTCCGCAACGCCCACGGCCGGCCCCTCCACAGCCGGTCGCGGAGGAACCGCAACCGCCTCCGTGCCGGCCACGGCGGCGCCGCCGCCTGCAAGCGCAACACAGGCGCCGCCGTCGTCCGCCCCGGCGAAGGACCTGGCCCGGCAAAAACTGGCCGCGATGACACTCGGCCAGCGAGTGGGCCAGGCGTTCATGGTGTCCACGCCCGTGACCGGTGCCGATCCGCAGTCCACCTACGTGCTCGAGTCGCTGCACGTAGGCAACGTGTTCATGAAGGGACGCAGCACCGCCGGTGTGGACGCCATCGCGTCGGTGGTCGCCACCGCCGCGGGGCACGGGCTCGAGCTGGGGGTCCGCCCCTTTGTGGCGACCGACCAGGAAGGCGGGTTTGTGCAGATCATGCAGGGGCACGGCTTCGACGCCATCCCGCAGGCCATCGAACAGGGACAGCTCGCACCGGCCACGCTGCAGGCGGATGCCACACGCTGGGGGCGCCAGCTGGCCGCCGCCGGCGTCAATGTCAACCTGGCCCCTGTCCTGGACACCGTGCCGTCGCCCGCGTTCGCGCCGCAGAACGCCCCGATTGGCGCGTTTGGCCGCGAATACGGGTACACGCCCGGCACCGTCTCCAGCCACGGCGTTGCGTTCGCCCGTGGCATGCTGGCCGCCGGGGTGGACCCCACGGTGAAGCATTTCCCGGGCCTGGGGCGCGTCACCGGAAACACCGACGTGACCGCGGGCGTCACGGACAACGTCACGGTCCGCAACGACCCGTATGTGGCCCCCTTCCGCGATGCCGTGGACGCCGGCGTGCCGTGGCTGATGGTCTCCAACGCCTACTACCCGAAAATTGACACGCAGGACCTGGGCCCGTTTTCCCACGTGGTTGTCCAGGGCATGGTCCGCGGCGACCTTGGCTTCAACGGCATCATCGTCAGCGACGACATCTGCGACGCCCGCCAGGTGGCCGCCGTGCCGGTGTCCCGGCGCGGCGTGGACTTCATCAACGCCGGCGGCACCATGGTCCTGTGCACCGACCAGGCCGTGGCGCCGGCCATGTACCAGGGCATGGTGGACGCCGCGCAGGCGGACCCTGCGTTTGCCCGCAAGATTGACGCTGCCGCACTGCTGGTGCTGGAGGCCAAGGCGGCCAGGGGCATGGTGGCCCGCTAGGGAATATTTGGGCCCGTGCATGCGCTATGATGGGTAGTCCACGGCCGGCATGGCGTGGGTTTGAAAACACAATAGGGGATGATCGGTTTCGACGGTGTTTGTCGAGACAGGTGAAGCGGGTCGAGGATACAGGGTTATCTCGTAAACGATCTCTGTAAAACAATAAGTGCTGAATCAAATCGCACTGACTTCGCTCTTGCTGCCTAAGCAGTAAGACAGTCCGTCAGCCCGGGAATGCTCTCGTCCCGGATCCTGGCGTCATTTAGAGGGCCACTGCCCTAAACGCCCGTTGCAGGCGTTTGGGGGACTCTTATGCAACTGGGCCTGGCAGCTGCTTGTTTGCAAGACAGCTGGGGCCGAGAAAAACCGACGCAAACTGCACCCGGAGAAGCCCTGATGAAACAACATCGGACGGGAGTTCAATTCTCCCCATCTCCACACCCCTGTTGGGGCCCGTTTCCAGCCATCGCGGCGGGGGCGGGCCCTTCGTTTTGCCCAACAACGTCTGCCCAACAACATATGCGCCGCAACATATGCCCCGCAACGTCCTGCCCGGCAAAGGGGCCGCCAGGAACCGGAGTGGCGGAGGGCTTGTCCAAACGGTGGACTTAAAATGCTAAGTGGTGGCCGGAACAGCGTCCAGCCACCACTTACCCCCAAAGGAATTGTGTCGAACCCAGCCGCTGTGGCGTTCACACAATCATTAGTATGCCAGACGCTAATGGAAATGTGTACATGGGCTTCTCAATGTTTCACGGGCCGGCGCATATACGACACCCAGACAAGGACCAGTCCGGCTGCCACGAGCAGGATGGAGCCGAAGGAGAGTGCCGTCATCAGGGCGGCGCCGTGCCACCCGGTGGCCTGGACCACCAGGGTGAGGCAGACGCCGGCAAAGCCCAGGCACATGGACAGGGCTGCAGAACGGTCCAGGGCGGGGAGCCGCGAAAACGCGGCGCGGCCCGTGGCAGGCACCAGGCAGGCCGCCACGTACGCCTGGTACCCGCGTCCGATCCACATGTAGGCCACGACCGTCGGCTGGTCGAAAAACGCGGCCAGCCCGGGGCTTGAGCCGTGCAGCTCGGACAGGAAGTACATGGCCAGGATCCCGGCCGAACTGGCCGACACGACGGCCAGGCCCACCGGGCCGCGAATAAGCCGCCGCGCTACGGGCGCCTTGTAGGCGGCGGCGATCTTGGCCGCGAGCAGAAAGAACACGGCAAAAAGGCTCAATCGCAGCACCACATTGGCAAGGTTCTCCCGGCCAAGGACCCCGTCGACCTGAACGTAGATGGCCGGAATGCTCAGCGCCACGGCCAGGGAGACCAGCAGGAATGACCAGAAGAGGCCCCGGTTGCGGCCCTTGGCGGCTGCGGGAAGCCGCCACAGGGAGCAGCCGACACATACAGCCAGGACCGCCCATTGGAGACCTGTTGTCATGCGAGGTTCTCCCAGATCGTTTGTGCAGCGGCAGAATCCTGCTCCGTGCGCCGCAGGGTGCGGCCCAGGGCATCGAGCCGTTCGGCGGTCAGCGAAACCAGCATGCTGCTGGGCGTCCGGCGAAGTGCTGCGCTGCGGGAGCCCGGCCGCCAGCCGGCCTCCGCGGCAGTCAGGAATCCGGTGGCCACCAGGCCGTTGGCCAGCCCCACGCCCGCCAGTTCCGCGGACCTGATGGCCAGTTCGGGCGTCAACCGGTTGGCTGTGATTTGGGCGGACAGGTTTTGCGGGGCAATCCCGGCGTCCCTTGCCACACTCTGGCGCAGCTCGGAAGGGTCGACGGCGTCCAGCCAGGCGCGCACGGAGGCCCGGTGGGGGATGGGGGAGAGTCCCGCCGGCGGGGGTGCCGAGCCGTTCTCCGCCCGGGCGGACCGGTACAGGATTTCGCGCAGGAGGTCCATGTCGGAGACCTGGCTGAGCAGTTCGGCATCGGTGGGCTGTGCCACGCCGGCGGCCAGGCCCTGGTACGGGGCGAAGGTGGAAAGGGACTCGACGACGGGAAGCCGCAGGGAACGGCTGACAGCAGCCACGGTGGCCAGGGTGACCCGCCCACGCACCAGCTGCTGGCCCAGCGTGGAACGCTTGATCCCGGCGGCGCGGCACACGGCGGCGTGGCTGGCGCCGCCGGCCACCCCGTCAAGCCAGCGTAAAAAGACCTTTGCCGGAACGGTCACGGCGCGGCTCTCCTTGGTTCGTGCCCCCGGCGTGGGGCCGGGTGCGGTGGATGAAGAAGCGGGGGCGCTAGGCGTCGTCCCGCGTGTCGGTGAAACCGCAGAACCGGCTGCCCACGCCGTCGAACTTGCTGCGGCGCACTCCCGCCGCGGGGGCAGGGAGGTCCCGGTCGCTGTGGAAGTCGCACATCACGTAGCTGAATTCCGGCCACCACTTCTTGGGCCGCGCCAGTTCGTGGAAATCGCAAACGTAGCAGCGCAATTCAACCCAGACGGGCCGCTTTCCGGTCGAGTTGGCCCGGGACTGGGCCAGCCAGGCGGGCGGATTGGCATCGATTTCAGCGACGGCGGACGCCAGCATGCGCGACGGGATGCCGTTCCGCGCGGCCATTTCCGGGGGAATGTTCAAAGCCTGGGCCACTTGCCGGCGGTTGAGGGACGGATTTGCAGCAGCGGAGTTGTTTACCATATCCCTACAAGGATAGGGCGTTCCGCGGGCGCCGGCGACGCCGTGCCCCGGTCCGGCGCCCGGCGGGGCACCCGGTCCGGCACCCGGTCCGGCACCCCGTCCGGCACAACGCAGCGCACACGGTTCAGGCCGCCACGGGCCGCTCCCAAGGTGACAAATGGCACAATCGAATGTTTTATGCAGGCAAAATCCGGGTTAAATGGCCTTCCGGCATGGAAATTGGGCCACCATACCCTATGCTGTGGGAAAACATTGGGAATTTAAGGGCACTAATCGTGCTTTCAGGGGCTAGGATGGGGCGCTGAAATACCCCGCCAAAACCACGAACACCAGGAGCTTGAAAACCGCATGGCAACCGACTACGACGCACCCCGCAACAAGGACGAAGACCACGAGACAGAGTCGCTCCAGGCTCTCCAGGTCCAGCGCGGCGGTGCCCAGACGGCGCACATTGACGTCGAGGACTCGGACACGGCCGAAGGCGCGGACCTGCCGGGCGCGGACCTCTCCAACGAAGAACTGATCATCCAAGTCATCCCGGCGCAGGAAGACGAATTCACCTGTGCCTCCTGCTTCCTGGTCCGGCACCGCAGCCAGGTGGCCCGTGAAAAGAACGGCCTGCTTTACTGCAAGGACTGCGAAGGTTGATCCTGCAATGACATTCACGGCACGGGAAAGGGTCCAGGAGCTCCTGGATGCCTTTGCCGTGCCCGGGGCCAATGCCGCGGAGCTGTTCTGCGACAGGCATCCGGCGGACCGCACCGCATTCACCGTGGTGGGGTCCGATTTGGGCTTTAAGGACGTGACGTACGGCGAACTGCGCGAGCAGTCCACGCGGTTCGCCGCCGCCCTGGGCTCCATGGGGGTGCGCCGCGGAGATCACGTGGCCACCCTGATGGGCAAGTCCGCCGAGCTGGTGGTGGCGCTGCTGGGCCTGTGGCGGCTCGGGGCCGTCGACGTGCCCCTGTTCACGGCCTTCGCCCACGACGCCATCGCCTTCCGCCTTCAGGCCACCGGCGCGAAGCTGGTCATCTGCGACGCCGACCAGCGCCGCAAGCTGGTCCCGCCGGGCGGGGTGCCCAACGACGCCTCGCCCCTGGTGGTCGTGGCCCGCGGCGAGGCCTTCGGCTACGACGTGGCATTTTCCGAAATGACGGCCGGCACCGGCGCCTTTGCCGATCTGTTGGCGGACGACGCCGGACCGGTCGCCGTGGGCGGCAACGGCACCCTGGTGCAGTTGTTCACCTCGGGGACGACCGGCAGCCCCAAGGGCGTGCCCGTCACCCTGGGTGCCGTGGCCTCCTTTGTGGGCTACCAGGAGTTCGGGCTGGATGTGCGCCCCGACGATGTTTTCTGGAACATGGCCGATCCCGGCTGGGCCTACGGGCTCTACTTTGCCCTGATGGCGCCCCTGGCCACCGGCACCCGCACGCTGCTGCTCTCCGCCGGCTTCAGCCCCGAACTTTCCTGGGCCGTCATGGACAAGTTCCAGGTCTCCAATTTTGCCGCCGCCCCCACCGTGTACCGTGCCTTGCGCGCCGGCTCCGCCGCCGGCCGGCACCACGCCCTGCGCCGGGCCTCCAGTGCCGGCGAACCGCTCACGCCCGACGTCGTTGAATGGGGTCGCGGCGCCTTCGGCCAGGAGGTGCGCGACCAGTACGGCCAGACGGAGCTTGGCATGGTGGCCGGCAACGCGTGGCACGACGGGCTGCGCCGGCCGCTGCAGCCCGGCTCCATGGGGGCCGCGCTGCCGGGCTGGAGCGTGGACGTGCTGGCCGATGCCGCCGACACCCGGGCCGCCGACGGCGAATCCGGGCGCGTGGCCGTCAATGTCGCGGGCAGCCCCTTCTTCTGGTTCACCGGCTATGCGGGTGCCCCGGAGAAAACTGCGGAACGATTCACGGCCGACGGCGCGTGGTACCTGACCGGCGACGCCGGCCGCCGCGACGCCGACGGGAACCTTTACTTCACCTCCCGCGACGACGACGTCATCATCATGGCCGGCTACCGCATCGGCCCGTTCGACGTCGAATCCGTCCTGGCCGCCCACCCCGCCGTGGCCGAATCCGCCGTGGTGGGCGTGCCGGACAGCCTGCGCGGCGAGGTGCTCGAGGCCTGTGTGGTCCTCAACGCCGGCCATGACGGGACGCCGGCGCTGGCCGCCGAGCTGCAGCAGCTGGTGAAGGAGAAGTTTGCCGCGCACGCATACCCGCGGCGCGTGCATTTCATGGCTGAACTGCCCAAGACGCCCAGCGGGAAGGTGCAGCGCTTCGTGCTGCGCCGCGACCTGGCTGCCGCGGCACCGGGCGACTGAACGGACAAGGAACCATGGGACGTCGCACCGCCAAAAACACGGCCAGCCGGCTTGCCGGCCTCCAGGCCGCCACGGAAGGCATGGTCCTTCCGGCCGTCGGCTTTGCCCTGGAGGTGGCCATGCTGGCGTCCTTCGTCTACTGGGGGTTCCGCCAGGCCGGCCCCTGGAACTTCATTCTCGGCCTTGGCATTCCGGCCGCGGTGGTGGTCCTGTGGGGCATCTTCCTGGCCCCGAAAAGTGCCCGACGGCTGCCGTTGAACGTGGTGTCGCTGGCGTCCTTGGCGCTGTTCCTGCTCGCAGGCGGCGCCCTGCTGGCCGCCGGGGCCACAGCCCCGGGCATTGCCCTGATGGTGGTCGCCGCCGCCTGGTTCGCCGCGTCCCGTGTGGTGCAGCCGGCCTAATTCCGATGCCGGCGGTCCGGCATTTTTCCGGCGGCCATCCGACACCACGGCCGCAAGCGGCCTTTGGCGTCTCCTTTACGCGGGCTACGGAAACACCGGACCTGCCGCTGGTCGGAGCGCCCTGCCCCATCGTCCGGGCCTCCCTGACGCCGGACTACAAAAAATGCCGGCTCCGCGGGCGTGACGTGGTCGCGGCGGCCGGGTGGGTCGGACCGGCTCAACCATCGGCCGTGTGGGGGCCCATGAGGGATCCTCCGGCGGGTTCCTGGACGGTGCAGCCCGGGTGGGTGCCGACGGTGACCAGCCACAGCGAAACCGCCGCCTCGTCGCCCAGGTCGAGGCGGCCGGCGTCGTCCGTGCCTGCAGGGGCATTGGGGGAGGGGAGCCGGGCCACCTCCAGGGTGCCGCCAAAGGGGCGCCTGCCCACGACTTCCAGCTCGGTGTCCACGCCGATGCCGTGCTGTTCAAGATAGCGCAGCAGTTCGGGGTCGTGGTCGCTGATGCGGCTGACGCGGCCGTGGTGGCCGGCGTCAAGCTCGTCGAGACGGTGCGAGGGCGGCATGGTGATGTGGCCGCCGGCATCCGGGATGGGATCGCCGTGGGGGTCGCGCGTGGGGTTGCCCAGTTTCGCGGACATGCGCCCGATGAACGTTTCCGAGACGGCGTGTTCGAGCCGTTCGGCCTCCTCATGGACCTCGTCCCAGGTGTAGCCGAGTTCGCGGACCAGGTACGTCTCCAGCAGCCGGTGGCGGCGGACCATGGACAGTGCCAGGGCCAGGCCGGATTCGGTGAGGCGGATGGGGCTGTAGGGTTCGTGCTCCACCAGGTCCTGGTCCTTGAGCTTGCGGACCATCTCCGAGACGGAGGAGTTGGCCACGCCCAGCCGCACGGCCAGCTGGGTGGACGTGATGGGCTTGTCCTGCCACTCCGTGAAAGAGTAAATGACCTTGACGTAGTCCTCAATGCTGGAGGAGGTGGGGGTGGCTTTCACGTGCACCAGCCTACCGGCTACGCAACCCCGGTGGCGGTCAGCCACAGCAGGACCGCGTTCAGCGCAACGATCAGCGCGGCACTGGCCAGGGCGGCAATCCGCAGCGGCAGCCCGTCCCGGTGTTCGCCCATCAGCGCCTTGTTGGCGGTCAGGCGCAGCAGCGGAACCAGCGCAAAGGGGATGCCGAAGCTCAGCACCACCTGGCTGACGATCAGCGCCCACGTGGGGTCGGTGCCGATGGTCAGCAGGACGATGGCCGGGACCAGGCTGACCACGCGCCGTGCCATGAGCGGGATGTGGACGTGGAGCAGGCCGTGCATGATGGCGGCGCCGGCGTACGCGCCCACGGAGGTGGAGGCCAGGCCGGAGGCCAGCAGCCCGACGGCGAACACCACGCCGACCACCGGGCCCAGGGTGGCGGCAATGGCCGCATGGGCGCCCTCAATGGTGTCGGTGCCGGGGACCCCTCCCAGCGTGGACGCGGCGAGCAGCAGCATGCCGATGTTGACGGCCCCGGCCAGGAGCAGGGCTGAGACCACGTCCCAGCGCGTGGCCCGGACAATGCGGCGCAGGGACTCCGGCGTGCGGCGGGCCCCGGTGTGCCGGTCCTTGGCCAGCTGGGAGTGCAGGTAGATGGCGTGGGGCATCACGGTGGCGCCGAGCATCCCGGCGGCCAGCAGGAGGCTGTTGCTGCCCTCGAACCGTGGCACCAGGCCGGAGACGACGCCGGCCGGATCCGGCGGGCTGAGCACCAGCCCGGCCAGGAACCCCACGGTGATGACGACCAGCAGGAAAATGATGATGGTTTCAAAGTGGCGCTGCCCATGGCGGTTTTGCACGGCCAGCAGCGCCATGGAGGCGACGCCCACGATCACCCCGCCGACGGGCAGCGGCACGTGGAAGAGCAGGTTCAGGGCTATGGCGCCGCCCACGACCTCGGCCAGGTCCGTGGCCATGGCCACCAGTTCCGCCTGTGCCCAGTACAGCCGGCGCCCGGCGGTGCCGAACCGCTTTCCGAGCAGTTCCGGCAGCGACCGGCCGGTCACCACCCCAAGCTTGGCGGACTGGTACTGCACCAGCATGGCCATGAGGTTGGCCGCTACCAGCACCCACACGAGCAGGTAGCCGTAGCGGGCGCCGGAGGTCAGGTTTGCGGCGACATTCCCGGGGTCCACGTAGGCGATTGCCGCCACGAAGGCAGGGCCCAGAAGAAAAAGCCCCCTGCCGCGGTCGCGCCGCGGCAGGCGCTTCCTGGCAGTGCCGGTCTCCAGCAATTTCCGCCCCTTCGCTAGCCCTAAACCCCAAGTTTAGGTATGCCGAAATTCTAGCGCGGCCAGGGGCCGGGTGTCGAGGGGACGTCACGCAGGCGCTGCTGGGTGTGGGCGCGCCAGGTCTGGCAGAAGTACGGGAGCGCCAGCTCCTGGCCGGGGGTGTGGCCCAGGTGCTCGAACAGGTACCAGCGCAGGTTGCCCAGCACCTTGGCGCGGATGGCGGCGTCAGCCTTGAGGTAGTAGCTGCGCGACTTGGCCAGCTCCAGCAGTTCTTCCGGGGTGACGGCCTGCTCCCACCGGGTCCCGTGCACGCTGAGGCCGTGGAATTCGGGACCGACATGCGGACGGAAACCGGGCTTGTGGACGTCGCCGGCATGCATGATCCGCGACAGCCGGTGCACCCAGGGCACGCTGACGTCCAGCTGGTTCCAGACCAGTCCCAGGACGCCGCCGGGGCGCAGGACCCGTGCCATTTCCGTGCTCGCCGCCAGGGGATCGCACCAGTGCCAGGCCTGGGCGGCCACCGCCAGGTCGATGGACGCCGCGCCCAGGCCGGTGTCCTCGGCCGTGCCCTGCCGCACCGCGACGCCGGGCAGGTTGCGGCGCAGCTGGACGAGCATGTCACCGGACGGGTCGACGGCGCTGACCCGCCAGCCGCGTGCGGCCAGCAGGTGGGTGTACTTGCCGGTCCCCGCGCCTACGTCCAGGGCGTCGCGGACGTCGAGGCCGGCGGCCAGCCACGCCAGCGACTCGCCGGGGTAGCCCGGGCGCACCTTGTCATAGTGCTCCCCGCCCTCCTGGAAGGCGCCGGCCAACTCGAGCCGCCGCACGTCGTCAAAAACCGGTCCGCCCGCGCCTGCCATTGTCCTCCGCCTGTTTGCTTGTGCCGATTCCGCCGCTCCACTCTACCGCGGCGGAAGCGTTCGACGGCGGGCTCAGCGGGTGGAGCAGGGGGCGGCACCGGCCGTGCCGGGCGTGTTGGGCGCCCAGGAGGGGAAGCTGCGGGTGTCGTTGGCGGGCACCCAGCGTCCGGCGTCCACGACGTAGTCCCAGCCCAGGCCGTCGCGGAGCAGGGCGGCCACGCCGTCAATGAGCCGGTCGGCGTCGGTGCGGCGGGAACCCACCCCGAAGCTGGCGCGCAGCGAGCCCGAGGCCAGGCCCACCCGGCGCAGCAGGGGGTGGGCGCAGAACCTGCCGTCCCGCACGCCCACGCCGTGCTCGGCGGACAGGTAGGCCGCGGCCAGGCCGGCGTCGTACCCCTCCACGGAAAAGTTGACGACGCCGATGGTGCCGCTGCCGGGGTACGAGCCGGAGTCGGCGAACAGTTGGTGGACGGTGACGCCGTCGAGCGCCTCCAGCCCGGCCACCAGGTGCGAGCGCAGTTCCTGCTCGTGGGCGTGCCACGTTTCGGCATCCAGGGCGGCCAGCACCTCGGCGGCCTTCGCCAGCGTGGCGGCGCCGAGCACATTGGGCGAACCGGCTTCGTGGCGGGCCGGGCCGTCGGTCCAGAGCACGGACTCCAGCCGCACGTCCTTCACGGCGCCGCCGCCGGCCAGGTGCGGGCGGCCGGCGTCGAGCCAGTCGGGACGGCCCACCAGCACGCCCGCACCAAACGGGGCATAGAGCTTGTGGCCGGAAAAGGCCACGTAGTCGATCCCGTCGCGGGCCAGGTCGAGGCGCCGGTGCGGGGCCAGCTGGGCGGCATCGACCACGATCCGCGCACCGTGCCGGTGGGCCAGGGCCGCGAGCTCGGCGATCGGCAGCACCTCGCCGGTGACGTTGGAGGCGCCCGTGACGGCCAGCAGCACCACGTTGCCGGCACGCAACTGCGTCGCGACCCGGCCCAGGGTGGACTCGAGGGTGTGTCCGGCCACCACGGAGCGGTGCGGCAGCCCCTGCCACGGCAGCAGGTTGGCGTGGTGCTCGATGTCCAGGTACAGCACCTCGCCATGGTCGTTGGAAGGGCCCCCGGTGCGCCCCTGCCCCGCCAGGAGCGACTCCACGCAAGCTGCGAGCAGGTTCAGCGAATCGGTCGTGTTGCGGGTGAAAATGACGGTGTCCCCGGGGCGTGCACCGACGAAGTCGGCCACCGTGCGTCGGGCGTTTTCGTATAGTGAGGTGCTGACCTGGGAGGCAAAGCCGGCGCCCCGGTGCACGCTGGCGTAGTACGGCAGCACCTCGGCCAGGTGCGCGGCCACCTCGTCCACGGCCGGCGCCGACGCCGCGTAGTCCAGGTTGGCATACCTGGCGGTGCCGCCGTGGATCAACGGCGCTGCCAGGTCGCGGCCCGCCACGGGCAGCAGGGGTGCGTCGGAAAGGCGGGCTGTTTCAAGGGTTGCAGAACTCATGGGGGCTCCCAAAAGGAAGGGACCATTCCGTCGCGGCGAAGCCGCCGGGAACGAAAAAATGTCCGCGCTTGCCAAGACCGTTCCGGCCTGGCCAGGTCGTCACCCGGGGCACCCCGCCGCGAAAGGAGGGTTGCCGGCCAGCAAACCGGGGTTTAGCGCTGGCACTCGTGACCTATGCCCAAAAGGCTAGCCCAGCCGCGGCAGCGTGCGCATTTGTTACGACACATTGCTGCGGCTCGTTGGGGCGGGGCTGCAACCCGCATTTGCTGCACCACCGGTTCGGGCCGGCGGGTTCCAGCCCTCATTTTCCCAGCCATGGAATTCGGCGGTGCAGATGGGGCGACTTGTGCCCCGTCGGGGCATTCGGCGGTGCAGCACATGCGGGCAAGCCCGGCTGCAACCCGCATTTGCTGCACCACCGGTTTGGCGCCTGGGTTCCAACCCGCATTTGCTGCACCACCGGTTCGGGCCGGGCCCGCGACCGGCCGCTGTGCAACAACCTGCGCGGGTGCCGGGCCGCTTAGGAGAGGAGGTCGTCCCAGCCGGGGTTTAACCGGCGCAGCACCTCGGTGTGCAGGATGGAGTTGGTGGCCAGGGCGTTGCCACCGAAGGGGCCGTCCACTCCGTCCAGGGAGGTGAAGCGGCCGCCGGCTTCGGTCACGATGGGCACCAGGGCGGCCATGTCGTACAGGTTCAGTTCGGGCTCGCAGGCAATGTCCACGGACCCTTCCGCGACGAGGCAGTAGGACCAGAAATCGCCGTAGGCCCGGGTTCGCCAGACGTCGTCGGTCAGGCCCAGGAACTCCTCCCGGTTGCCGCGGGCCGCCCAGCCGGTCAGCGAGGAGTAGGACAGGGACGCGTCGGCCAGCTCGGAGACGTTGGAGACGCGGATGCGCGTGGCGGACGCGAGCGACTTGCCCGTATACGCGCCCGTGCCCTCGGCCGCCCACCAGCGCTTGCCCAGGGCGGGGGCGCTGACCACGCCCACCACGGGCCGGCCCTCGTCCACCAGCGCAATCAGCGTGGCCCAGACCGGCACGCCGCGCACAAAGTTCTTGGTCCCGTCGATCGGGTCGATGATCCACCGGCGCGAGCCGTGGCCGCTGCTGCCAAACTCCTCGCCCAGCACGGCATCGCGCGGGCGCACCCGGGACAGCTGGCTGCGGATGGATTCCTCGGCCGCCTTGTCCGCGTCCGTGACCGGGGTCAGGTCCGGCTTGGTTTCAATCTTCAGGTCAAGGGCCTTGAAGCGTGACATCGTCAGGGAGTCGACGGTGTCAGCCAGGACGTGGGCCAGGCGGAGGTCGTCATTGTACGTCTGGGGTTGGACAGTCATAGGCAACACGCTATCGGTAGATGGGGCCAAAGTGCGGGATGACGCCCTCCACCCGCATGTGCGCTACGCCAGGGTGCCAAGCTCCTTGGCCTCGGCGCGGCCCTCGGTGCGGGTGCTGGTGCCCAGCAGGCGGCGGAGGGACGCGAGCCGGGCCGGGCCCGCATCCCCGGCATGGCCGCCGGCCACCCAGGCGTCCAGCCCGCAGTTGACGGCGGCGTCGTCGTGCTTGCAGCCGCGTTCGCAGTCGTCGGTGCCGGGCTCCAGGTCCGGGAAGGCATGCAGGATCCGGTCCGCGTCCACGTGGGCCAGCCCGAAGGAGCGGATGCCGGGGGTGTCGATGATCCACGAGCCGGCCTCGCCGTCCTGCAGCCGCAGCGCCAGGGCGGAGGAAGAAGTGTGCCGGCCGCGCCCCGTGACCGCGTTGACGCCCCCCGTGGCCCGTTGCGAACCGGTCAGGGCGTTGACCATGGTGGATTTGCCGACGCCGGAGTGGCCCACCAGCACGCTGACCCTGCCGTCCAGGTGCCCGCGCAGTTGTTCGACGGCACCCCCCGCCAGGAGGGCGGAGTCGCCGTCGTCGCTGCGGGCGTCAATGGCGGAGGCGGCGTCGGGCGCACCGGCGGAGGCCGTGCGGCTGATGATGACCGTCATGTCCAGGTTGTCATAATTGGCGAGCAGCCCGGACGGGTCCTTGATGTCCGCCTTGGTGATCAGCAGGATGGGGGCAATGCCGGCGTCGTAGGCGGCCACCAGGGCGCGGTCGATGAAGCCAGTGCGAGGTTCCGGGTTCGCCGCCGCCACGACGATGACCAGCTGGTCGGCGTTGGCCACCACCACGCGCTCCACGGGGTCGGTGTCGTCCGCGCTGCGGCGCAACAGGGTGCGGCGTTTCTCCACGCGCACCAGGCGGGCCAGGGTGTCCGGCGTGCCCGTGGTGTCGCCCACCAGCGCCACAAAGTCCCCGGCCACCACGGGGGAGCGGCGCAGCTCGCGGGCGCGTGCGGCAATGACCACCCGTTCGGCCGGCGTGTCCTCGTCCACGATGGCCGTGTACCGGCCGCGGTCCACGGTGGTGATGCGCCCGATCACGGCGTCCTCGTGGGCGGGCCGGTCCTTGGTGCGCGGCCGGCTGCCCTTTTTGTTGGCGCGGACGCGCACATCGGATTCGTCCCAGTTGCTGTAGTCCCTAGCCACGCCCGGCAGTCCCCACCGCGGCCGTCTGGGCAAGCATGTCCGCCCACATGTGCGGGAAGTCTGGCATGGTCTTGGCCGTGGTGGCGATGTTTTCAACCTCGACGCCGGGCACGGCCAGCCCGATGATGGCGCCGGCAGTGGCCATGCGGTGGTCCTCGTAACTGTGGAACAGCCCGCCGTGCAGCGGGGCCGGGTTGATGATGAGCCCGTCCTCCGTTTCGACGGCGTCCCCGCCGAGGGCGTTGATCTCGGCCACCAGGGCGGCGAGCCGGTCGGTCTCGTGGCCGCGCAGGTGGGCGATCCCGCGCAGGCGCGACGGCGTGGACGCCAGTGCGCACAGGGCGGCCACCGACGGTGCCAGCTCGCTGGTGTCGGAAAGCTCGGCACCAAGGATCTGCGGCCCGCCGGTCACGGTGAGCACGCCGTCCTCCAGCGTGACGGTGGCGCCCAGTTGCGGGAGGATGGTCCGCCACTTGTCACCCACCTGGGTGGTGTCCGCCGGCCAGTGGGGGATGCGCACCGTGCCGCGGGTGGCCAGGGCTGCCGCCAGGAACGGCCCGGCGTTGGAGAGGTCCTGTTCCAGCTGCACGTCAAACGCGGCGATGGGTCCGGGTTCCACGATCCAGTGGTTGGGGGTGGAATCGTCCACCCTGACGCCCAGGGAGCGCAGGACCTTGACCGTCATCGAAATGTGGTCGATGCTGGGCACCGACGTGCCGGTGTGTTCCAGGTGCAGTCCGCCCTCGAAGCGGGCGGCGGCCAGCAGGAGTGCCGAGATGAACTGCGAGGAGCCGCCGGCGTCGATGGCCACGTGTCCGCCGGCCACGGTGCCGGTGCCGTGGACCGTGAACGGCATGAAGCCGTCCGTGCCGCCCTCGACGCGGACGCCGAGGCCCCGGAGGGCTGCCAGGACCGGCGCCATTGGCCGCACGCGGGCGGCGGGGTCGCCGTCGAACGCCACGGCACCCCGCAGGAGCGCGGCGATCGGCGGCACAAAACGCATGACGGTGCCGGCCAGGCCGCAATCAACGGCGGTGTGGACGGCGTGTCCGGCGGGGATCGGGGTGACCGCCAGGTCCGGCACGGACCCTGTGCCGGGCACCTCCTCGATGCCGGAGCCCAGGGCGCGCAGCGCACCGACCATGAGGTCGGAGTCGCGGGACTGCAGCGGCGCCCGGAGCCGGGAGGGGCCCGCGGCCAGGGCGGCCAGGACCAGATACCGGTTGGTCAGCGACTTGGAGGCGGGGATGGTGACGGTGGCGTCAAGGGGTGTTGCGGCAAACGGTGCGGGCCAGGAGGCGGCGGTCATCGGTGCTTATTGTCCCGTCACGTCGTGGGCGAGGGCCCGGGCGTTCCTGTCGGCGGCCTTGATGCGCCGGTTGGTGCCCTTCCTGCCGGATTCGATCAGTTTCCCGGCCCGCCAGGCCAGGCCGGGGCGGCCGGCCGTGTCAACGCTGGCCAGGAGGGCCCCTCCGAGGAGGCCGATGTTCCTGGCCAGCTGGCTGCGGCGGTGGGCCTTGGCCTCCTTGGTGTCCGTGGCGGAGCTGCGGTACTCGACAAAGGTGGTGACGGCAGCGGTGGCGGTCAGCAGCAGCGCGGCCGGGCGGGCGAACTTGCCGGTGGCCAGCAGGACGCCGGCACCCACCTGGGCCCCGGCGATGGCGCGTGCCAGCGTCTTTTCGCTGGCGTCAAAGGGCAGTGCCGCCGAGACGCGGTCAAGGACGGGGTCCAACTGCCGGGTGGTCCGGTCCACATTCCGCAGGCTGTCCAGGCCGGAAAGGATGAAGGACGAGGCGAGCATGGGGCGGGCGAGTGCGCGAACGATGGTCAAGGAGGCCTCCTGATTTTGTGCCGTAAACGTCCCTTCCCGCAGCGCAGGCCGCGGACGGGGGTGTTCCTGCTTTCAACAAGTCTCGCACTTTGGCGCAGCATTGCGGAATATACCGCGGCGGGGCCGGGTTTGCATTGGTATGGAACGGACTGGCACACCCTCGGAAAGGCGGCAATGCAGGCACTGACAGTAGACTCGTCTGTGATGAACATTTCCGAGCCTGAGCAAGCCCATGACACCGCTGCACGGCCCTCCACCGCTGTGACGGCGGAGCGCAAGGCGGCGGTGGAAAACACCGACGTCGCCACGGTTGACGTCGCCACGGAAAGTGTCGAGGCACGCCGTGCCCGGTTTGAGCGGGACGCCATGCAATACGTGGACCAGCTGTACTCGGCGGCCATGCGCATGGCACGCAATCCCAGCGATGCCGAGGACCTGGTCCAGGAGGCGTACACCAAGGCGTTTTCGGCGTTCCACCAGTACAAGCCCGGCACCAACCTGAAGGCGTGGCTGTACCGGATCCTGACGAACACCTACATCAACCTGTACCGCAAGCGCCAGCGCGAACCCCTGCAGTCCAATGCGGATGTGATTGAGGATTGGCAGCTGGCCCGGGCGGAATCGCACACTTCCCGCGGTCTGCGCTCGGCCGAGGCCGACGCGCTGGACCACCTGCCGGACTCGGATGTGAAGAGCGCGTTGCAGGCCATTCCGGAGGAGTTCCGGCTGGCGGTGTACTTCGCCGACGTTGAAGGCTTTGCGTACAAGGAAATATCAGAAATCATGAACACCCCCATCGGCACCGTGATGTCACGGCTGCACCGGGGGAGAAAGCTGCTCCGGGACATGCTCTCGGACTATGCAGTGGACCGCGGCTACCTCAAGGAAGCCGGGAATGAACTTAAGGAAACGGAGAACTGACCATGGGCGATTGCCAGAGCCTGGGTGACTGCGACGACAAACGGATTGCCCGTATTTACGAGTACCTCGACGGCGCGCTGTCCCGCGAGGACCTCGTGGAGATCAAGGCCCACCTGGACGGGTGCACCGACTGCGCCCATGAGTACGACCTTGAGTGCGTGATCCGCTCGGTGGTGAAGCGCTCCTGCAAGGAAGCCGCCCCCGAGACGCTTAAAAGCGCGATCCTGGCCCGCCTGCATGAAGGCCGTCCCGCCGGGGTCTAGTCCCGGCGAAGTTCAGTCCCGCCGAAGTCTAGCCCCGCCCCGCTGCGGTGCCGGATTCCGGCGGACGCATCGAAATGGTGCTGTATTGGCTGGCCGGGCGGCCCGTCACGCGCCGGTGCAGCGAACCGGCAATCAGGTGCGCCTGCACCTTGGCCATCTCCGCCTTCTCTCCGGCGAACAGCTCGTCCACCGTGTTGGTCCACAGCTGCAGCCACCGGTTGAAGTGCTCCAGCCCGAGGGGTGCCTTGGCATGGATGTCAAAGTGGATCGCCAGGGCGTTGCGGCTGTAGAGGCCGGCCTTGAACAACACGGTCTGCCAGAAGTCAGCCATGATGGGCATGTGCCGTGCCAGGTCCATGTGCACCACCTCGGTGAAGATCGGCCCGATCAGCCGGTCCGCAAAGGCCCGGGTGTAAAAGGTGCGGACCAGGTGCAGGATGTCCTCCCGGCCCGCAATGTCCGCCAGCTCCCCGTTGCCGGGGGCCATGGGCGTGTAGGCATCCAGGTTCGACGCCGTCCTGCCGGAGTTCGCGTGCCGGCGCACGGGTCGCGGGGTGTCCACCGGTGCCTACCCTGCCACGCCGAGGACGATGAGGATGCCGGCAACCGGCAGGGCCAGCACCTTGACCGCCTCCGAGCTGATGTAGGCGATGTGCGTGGACGTACCGACCTTCGCCTTGACGGCCGTGCCGCCGTCGTGCGTGAGGGCCGTGCGGGACAGGGCCGCGGTGCGCTTGGCCATGGCGGGGCGCAGGACCAGCAGCTGCAGGGCCAGGGCGGCCATGGCGACCACGAGCAGCACGCCCGCCGCCGGGGTGACCGTGGCGGGGGACAGCAGCCATGCGGCCAGGACCGCCAGCGCGAGCACCGCCTCAATCGAGTTCAGGGCCTTGAAGACCAGCCGGCCGATCCCTACTCCCAGGGCGTGGGTCATGCCGGGGGCCCGGAACTTCAACGGGGTCTCCAGGAAGGAAATGGCGGCCACCATGCCAAACCAGGTGAAGGGAAGCATGGTGAGTAAAACGACGGCGGGCATGGAACGGCTTTCTTGTCACGACTTTTCTTGTCACAACGGTCCGGTGCGGGGAGCGCCTCCAGCATATCAATAAACACAACTCTTTCCGTGCTTAATGTCCGTGGCTGCAGGGACCGGCGCCACAACGCAAGGACCCGCCCCACCATGGAGGTGGGACGGGTCCGTGCGTGGGTCGGTCAAGACTCAGGTGTTGGGGCGCTTACCGTGGTTTGCGCCGCCATTCTTGCGGTCCCGACGCTTGCGTGAACGCTTTGACATAGCTGCCTCCAATCTTTCACAAAGATCCGAATAAGATCTGCCCTCTAGTCTCCCATAAACGGCACTTGCGAACCTAACCGGGCGGCGGGCAGGCCGCCGCCCGTGGCGGAAGCGGCGGCAGCACGGCCGCCGGCCCGGGGTCAGGCAGCCTCGGGAAGGTCCAGCCACTGGTACCAGCCGCGGTGCAGCACCAGCCAGGCCATCAGCCCGTAGCCGGCCTGGCCCGGGGAGCCGGCATTCGCCGCGACGTCGTTGCGCCACTGCTCATGGTTTTGCAGCGGCGAGAACGTGTCAACGTAGTGGTGCTTGCGGCGCGTGGTGACGTCGGCGAAGGCAGTGTTCAGTTCCGCCAGCTTGCGGTTCAGGGCCGGGTCCAGCGACGGCGGAGGGCCCACCACGAACACCGGAATGTTCAGCTGGGTGGCGCCGTCGAGGATGTTGGCCAGGTTGAGCCGGCTGCGCGCCGTGGTCAGGCCAAACTCGATGTCCCGTCCGGACAGGCCCACCACCAGCCGGTTTTCGTGGAAGTCGTCAAAGCGCCGGCCCGCCTCCTGCAGCCACCGCCCCGCCAGTGCCTCGGTGCCCTCGTGGGGCGTGGCGAGCACAAACGGCGCCACCGAGACGTTCTCCTGGGGGGTCCTGGCCAGTACGCGGCCCAGCCAGCCCAGCGCGCGGGGATCACCGACCCCCGCCACCAGTTCGTCCCCGATGGCCACAATTCGCAGCTCCCGCTTGTCCACGGTGCCCCTTTCGTTTCTCACATCAAATGAAGGATGCCCGGCCTGTTGGGCAGGCCGGGCATCCAAGGCGCCTTAGTTGCGTTCGAAGGCTTGCTTGACGAGCAGTGTCTGCTCCACGGCGTGGATCTTCGCCGAACCGGTGGACGTTGCCGCGGAGGCGGGGCGCGACACCCGGCCCAGCCGCTTCTCCAGCACCGGTGCCAGGTTCAGGGCCATGAACGGCCACGGACCCTGGTTGGCCGGCTCGTCCTGCGCCCAGATGACTTCCGCGTTCGGGTACTTGGCCAGTTCCGCCTTGATTTCCGCCTCAGGCAGCGGGTACAGCTGCTCGACGCGCACGATGGCGGTCCTGGAGTCCCCGGCCTTGTCGCGGGCGGCGAGGAGGTCGTAGTACAGCCGGCCGGAGACCAGCAGCACGCGGTCGACGGCGTTGGCGTCCTGGGCGGCATGCTCACCGATGACCGGGCGGAAGCCGCCCGTGGTGAAGTCCTCCACGGCGGACGCGGCGGCCTTCAGGCGCAGCAGCTGCTTGGGCGTGAAGATGATCAGTGGCTTGCGTGGGCGACTGTATGCCTGGCGGCGCAGCAGGTGGAAGTGCGACGCCGGCGTGGTCGGGTTGGCCACCACCATGTTCTGTTCCGCGCACATCTGCAGGTAGCGTTCGATCCGGGCCGAGGAATGGTCCGGGCCCTGGCCCTCGTAGCCGTGCGGCAGCATCAGCACCAGCGAGGAACGCTGGCCCCACTTCTGCTCGGCGGAGGAGATGAACTCATCCATGACTGTCTGGGCGCCGTTGGCGAAGTCACCAAATTGGGCTTCCCAGATGACCAGCGCGTCCGGGCGTTCCACCGAGTAGCCGTACTCAAATCCCATGGCCGCGTATTCGCTCAGCAGGGAATCATAGATCCACAGCTTGGCCTGGTCCTCGCTGAGGCCCGCGATGGGGGTCCAGACCTTGCCCGTGGCACGGTCGTGGAACACGGCGTGGCGCTGGACGAACGTGCCGCGGCGCGAGTCCTGTCCGGCCATGCGGATCGGGACGCCTTCCAGCAGGAGCGAACCAAACGCGGCGAGTTCGCCAAAGCCCCAGTCGATGCCGCCGTTGCGGGACATGGCCTCGCGCTTTTCCAGCAGGGACTTCAGCTTCTGGTGGACCGTAAAGCCTTCCGGGACCGCGGTGTGGATGGCGCCGATGCGTGCCAGCGTGTCCGCGGTGATGGCCGTGTTCTTGGGGTCGTTGACGCCGGAATCGGCCTGCTGCGCCATGGGGCGTTCCAGGTCGGAGACGGCGTGCGTGTCCTTGGTGATGATCGGGATGGGCGAGGTCTGGGCCGCGTGGGTCTCGGCGAAGACGCGCTCCAGGCGTTCCTGGTAGTCGCGCAGCAGCTGCGAGGCCTCATCCTCGGTGATGTCCCCGCGGCCGATCAGGGCCTCGGTGTACAGGCGGCGCACGGAACGCTTGGCCTCGATCAGGTTGTACATCAGCGGCTGGGTCATCGAGGGGTCGTCGCCCTCGTTGTGCCCGCGGCGGCGGTAGCAGACCATGTCGATGACTACGTCCTTGCGGAAGCGCTGCTGGAACTGGTAGGCCAGCTGGGCCACACGCACCACGGCTTCGGGGTCGTCGCCGTTGACATGGAAGACCGGTGCCTGGATCATCTTGGCCACGTCGGTGGAGTACACCGAAGAGCGCGAGGAGGACGGCGCCGTCGTGAAGCCGACCTGGTTGTTGACCACCACGTGGATGGTGCCGCCGGTGCGGTAGCCACGCAGCTGGGACAGGTTCAGCGTTTCCGCCACCACGCCCTGGCCGGCAAAGGCGGCGTCGCCGTGGACCATGATGGGCAGCACGGGGAAGTTCTCGCCCTGGTCGAGGCGGTCCTGCTTGGCCCGGACAATTCCCTCAAGCACGGCGTCGACGGCTTCCAGGTGCGAGGGGTTGGCGGCCAGGTAGACCTTCGTCTCGTTGCCGGCGTCGGAGGTGAAGGTGCCCTCGGTGCCGAGGTGGTACTTCACGTCGCCGGAGCCCTGCACGCTGCGGGAATCCAGCGTGCCCTCGAACTCACGGAACACCTGGGCGTAGGTCTTGCCGGCGATGTTGGTCAGCACGTTCAGGCGGCCGCGGTGGGCCATGCCGATGGCCACTTCGTCCAGGCCGTCGTCGGCGGCGTCGGAGATGATGGAGTCCAGCAGCGGGATCAGGGACTCGCCGCCTTCCAGGGAGAAGCGCTTCTGGCCAACGAACTTGGTCTGCAGGAACGTCTCAAACGCCTCGGCAGAGTTCAGCTTGGAGACGATGCGGATCTGCTCTTCCCGGCTCGGCTTGGAATAGGGGTGCTCCAGCTCGTCCTGGAACCACTTGCGCTGCTCGGGTTCCTGGATGTGCATGTATTCGATGCCGGTGGTGCGGCAGTAGGCGTCACGCAGTACGCCGAGGATGTCACGCAGCAGCAGCTTGGGCTTGCCGCCGAAGCCGCCGGTGGGCCACTCGCGGTCCAGGTCCCACAGGGTCAGGCCGTAGGTGAGCACGTCCAGGTCGGGGTGCTTGCGCTGGCGGAATTCCAGCGGGTCGGTGTCGGCCATGAGGTGGCCGCGCACACGGTAGGAGTGGATCAGCTGCTGGATCCGGGCGACCTTGTTGATCTCATCGGCCGGGTCCACCTGGAGGTCCAGGCTCCAGCGGATGGGCTCGTAGGGGATGCGCAGGTCTTCGAAGATGTCGTCATAGAAGTTCTCGGCGCCGAGCAGCAGCTGGTGGACCTTCTTCAGGAACTCCCCGGACCCGGCACCCTGGATGACGCGGTGGTCATAGGTGGAGGTCAGCGTCAGGATCTTGGACACGGCGTTCTTGGCGATGATCTTGGCGCTGGCGCCCTGGAACTCGGCCGGGTAGTCCAGCGCGCCGACGCCGATGATGGCCGCCTGGCCCTTGGACAGGCGGGGCACGGAGTGCACGGTGCCGATGCCGCCGGGGTTGGTCAGGGAGACGGTGGTGCCGGCGTGGTCGTCGGCGGTGAGCTTGCCGGCGCGGGCACGCTTGATCAGGTCCTCGTAGGTGTGCCAGAACTCGGCAAAGCTGAGGGTCTCGGCCTTCTTGATGTTCGGCACCATGAGCAGGCGGCTGCCGTCCGGCTTGGGCATGTCGATCGCGATGCCGAAGTTCACGTGCGGGGGCTGGACGGCAACGGGCTTGCCGTCCACCACGTCGTAGTAGACGTTCATGGAAGGGAACTGGCTCAGCGCACGGATGACGGCGTAGCCAATCAGGTGCGTGAAGGAGACCTTGCCGCCGCGGGCGCGGGCAAGGTTGGAGTTGATGACCACTCGGTTGTCAATGAGCAGCTTGGCCGGGATGGCGCGCACGCTGGTGGCGGTGGGCACCTCGAGGCTGGTGATCATGTTCGTGGCGATGGCCTTGGCCGGTCCGCGCAGGATCGTGTTCACGGCCTCGTCGGGGATCGAGGTGTCCTTGGCGGTCTTGGGCAGCTGCGCCGGGATGGGCGTGGTGCCGGTGCGGGCGGCGTCCTTGGCGGGGGCCGGCGGGCGCGGCGGGGCGGCAGGTGCCTTGGCGGGTGCCGCGGCAGGGGCGGCTGCAGCCGGGGCCGCTGCGCTGGGGGCGGGGGCTGCGCTGGGGGCCGGCGCAGGTGCGGCCGGGGCGGCTGCGGCGGGTGCCGCCGGGCGAGCGGCGGGGACCGGAACCACGGGGATCTGCGCCGTTACCGGGCTGGCGTTGGGGGCTGTGTGGCGTCCGTTGGTGGCGGCGGATTCTTCGGCGTCGAACGACTTGAAGAGCGGCCACCACTTTGTGTCCACTGAGTTCTTGTCGGCCTGGTACCGCTCGTAGAGTTCATCGACGAGCCACTCGTTTCCGCCAAATTCCTCGGGTAGACGGTGGATGGATTGCTCTGGCACGTGTAATACGCCTCTTCCATGAGTTTGATTGCCCGCTGTGCATAGGCCGCACGGTGCGTTTCCACCCGCCTGGACGGGTGCGAACGGTGCACGGACCGCAAGACCTATTTGATCGATGGATGGGTTTCTTCAAAACCTTGCCGCCTGTAAGTCTAGTGATCAAATCTGCATGCAGGCCAATCTGTGCGGCGGCGCGCCCGGTCCGGGATGTGATTTTGGGAACGTTTATGGCGCGGGCGCATCGTTTGGCTGGCTAGACTGCTCCGTGGCGGCCCGAACCTAGACCCGGACAGCCGTTCTGCCCGACAGTTTCCTTCATATTGGGAGTGCCCGTGCGTTTTCTCACCCAGCCCACCACCGACCTGACTTATTCCGACGTTTTCCTGGTTCCTTCGCACTCCACCGTCACCTCCCGGTTGGATGTGGACCTCTCCAGCGGTGACGGCACGGGGACCACCATCCCGCTGGTGGTTTCCAACATGACTGCCGTCTCCGGCAAGCGCATGGCGGAAACCGTGGCCCGGCGCGGCGGCCTGGCCATCCTGCCCCAGGATGTTCCCCTGGAGGTCCTGGGCGCCGTCACCGGGTGGGTCAAGATGCGCGACACGCTGTTTGAGACCCCGCTCATCATGGGGCCGGCGGACATTGTGGTGGACGCCGTGCACCTGCTGCCCAAACGGGCCCACAATGCCGTGGTGGTGGTGGCCGACGGCCGCTTTGCCGGTGTGGTGCGCGGCTCGGACTGCGAGGGCGTGGACCGCTTTGCCTCGCTGGCCTCGGTGATGCGCAGCAACGTCCTCACCCTTGACGCGGAGCCCTTTGACGACATCCGCGCCCGGGCCGACGATGGCACACTGTCCGCCGCCGACGCCCGCGAGGCCACGGTGGCGGCGCTGCGCGAGGCCTTCGCCGTCCTCGATGCGGCCGGGACGGACTTTGCCCCCGTGCTGAGGTCCGGCGTCGTGGTGGGTGCCCTGACCCGCACCGGCGCCCTGCGCTCCACCATCTACCGGCCTGCCGTCGACACCTCGGGCCGCCTGCGCGTCGGGGTGGCCGTGGGCATCAACGGCGATGTGGCGGGCAAGGCGCAGGCGCTGCTGGACTACGGGGTGGACGCCCTGGTGGTGGACACCGCCCACGGCCACCAGAACAAGATGCTCGAGGCGCTGCGGGCCGTCCGTGCACTTTCCCCCTCCGTGCCCGTGGCGGCCGGCAACGTGGTGAGCGCCGACGGCGTCCGCGACCTGGTGGAGGCCGGCGCCGACATCCTCAAGGTGGGTGTGGGCCCGGGAGCCATGTGCACCACCCGCATGATGACCGCCGTGGGGCGCCCGCAGTTCTCCGCCGTGCTGGAATGCGCGACGGCGGCCGCGGCCGTGGGTGCCCACGTCTGGGCCGACGGCGGGGTGCGGTACCCGCGCGACGTTGCCCTGGCACTGGCCGCCGGTGCGAGCCAGGTCATGATCGGCTCCTGGTTCGCCGGCACCTACGAGAGCCCGGGGGACCTGCAGGTGGACGCGGGCGGGCGCCGCTACAAGGAAAGCTTTGGCATGGCCTCGGCGCGTGCCGTGCAAAACCGCACCTCCGGCGACCTCGCCTTTGAGCGTGCCCGCAAGGGCCTGTTTGAGGAGGGCATTTCCACCTCCAAGATGTACCTGGACCCGGCCCGGCCGGGCGTGGAGGACCTGCTGGACATGATCACGGCCGGCCTGCGCAGCTCGTTCACCTACGCCGGCGCAGCCTCCCTGGCCGAGTTCCGGGAACGCACCGTGGTGGGCGTGCAGTCCGCCGCCGGCTACGAGGAAGGGCGCCCGCTGGCGCACAGCTGGTAGCCGCAGGGCCGGCGGGCGGTTCCTGGCCGGCTACCGGGCCGCGGGGGCCGGCCCGGTGGAACCGCGGATGGTCAGGTAGGTGGGGAGGATGGTCTGGGTGCGCGGGAGGTTTCCCTGGGCGGCATCGAGCTTGCCCAGGAGCATGGCAACGGCCACCCGGCCTGCCTGTTCCACCGGCGCCGTCACCGTGGTCAGCGGGGGGCTGCAGAAGTCGGCCCCAAAAATGTCGTCGCAGCCGACGATGCTGACGTCCTCGGGCACCCGGACCCCGCGCTCCCGGAGACGCTGCAACATGCCGATCGCCACCAAGTCGTTGAACGCGATTCCGGCCGTGGCGCCGGAATGGACCAGCGCATCGGCGGCCGCGGCACCGGAGTGGGTGCGCGGGGCAAACGGGCCAAGCCGCACCACCTTCACGCCGCGTTCCTTCGCGGCCTCGGACAGCGCAGCCCAACGGCGCGTGTTTGAACTCGACGTCTCCGGACCCCCCAGGTAGGCAACGTGGGAGTGGCCCAGGGAGATGAGGTGGTCAAGGGCCTGGTTGGTGGCCGTCGGGGTGTCCAGCAGGACGGACGGCACGCCGTCAATGTCGCGGTTGATGGTGACCACGGGCATCTTCGCCGCCACGGCGGCAAGGGCGGCGTCGCTGAGGCGGGACGCGGTCAGGATGACGCCGTCGGCCGTCTGGCGCAACTGCTCCACCGTGTTGACCTCGACTTCGTCGGATTCCTCGGTGTCCACCAGCAGCTGGGTGTATCCGGCCGCCTTCAACTGAAGCTGCGTGCCGCGGATGATGTCAAAGTAAAACGGGTTGGTGATGTCCGCAACGAGCACGGCCACGGCCTTGGTGCGCCCCGAGCTGAGCGCCTTCGCCTGGGCATTGGGAATGTATTTCAGTTGCGCTGCGGCCGCCTCGATGCGGGCACGGGTGCGGAAGTTGACGCGGCCGGGCGTGGACAAGGCCCGTGAGACCGTTGACGCGGCAACGCCCGAGAGTGCTGCGACGTCGTGGATTGTTGCTGGACGCTGTGGCGAAACGCCTGGGGGAGCCGTCATTCGGACACATCCTTGTGGGAAACTGGCCCGTCGGGCCGATGGCTGGGGCTGCGGGCAGTTCGGCGCGGAGACGCGCCTGCGGGCAGGGGCATGTTTGTGACTGACAACACTGTCCGTCGATGCCAGACTACGGTCTGCGGAGAATTTTGGCAATCGGTTGTCAAGAGTTTGCATTGGCGTTAGGCTTCTGTAGTGAGAGATGACCTGTGAATCAGGTCACCGAACGCGGGTCCCCCGGGGCGGCCGGGTTCGGTGCCGAACCACCCCGTAGTGCCTATTCTGGAGGACCAATGCCCACCATCAACCCGACGTGGACCCTTTCCGGGTTCGGCGATGAAATCGACCCGGACCCCAAGATCCAGGCGGCCGTCATGCTGGCCCTGGGCGCGCAGTACATTGAGGTGCGCAGCGCGTGGGGGACCAACGTGGTGGAACTGGATGATGCCCAGGTCGCTGAGCTCAAGTCCATCCTTGACGGCGCCGGGCTGAAGGTGTCCGCCGTGGCAAGCCCCATCGGCAAGGTGGACATCAGCCTTCCGGCCACCCTCGAGGTGGAACGGCTGCGCCGCATCATTGAGGTGGCCAAGGCGCTGGAGACGAAGTACATCCGCATGTTCTCCTTCTTCCGTGCCCCGGAGCAGACCCCTGAAGAAATCCGCGACGCCGTCATGGAGCGGCTCGCGCTGTTGGCTGCCGAGGCCGAGCAGGCCGGCGTGGTCCTGATCCATGAAAACGAAAAGGACATCTACGGCGACACCCCCGAACGGGTCCTGGACATCCTGCAGACCGTCAACTCCCCGGCCCTGCGTGCGGCATGGGACAACGCCAACTTTGTCCAGGTGGGCGTGAAGCCCCACACCGACGCCTACGCCATGCTGCGCCCGTACCTGGAATACCTGCAGGTCAAGGACGCCATCGCAGGAAGCGGCGAGGTGGTGCCCACCGGCAAGGGCGACGGACAGCTCGTGGAAACACTGACGGCGCTGCGCGATGACGGCTACGCCGGCTTCGCCTCGCTGGAACCGCACCTGGCCGCCCAGCATGAACTTGGCGGCTTCTCGGGCCCCACCGCGTTTGGCGAGGCGGCGCGGGCCTTCCGCTCGGCCACCGACGCCATCGGCGTGACGCTGGCCTAGCCCCCGCCCGCCCCGCACCACCAGCACCGGATCACCAGCCCCGCATCACCCGTCAAAGGAGCCACACCATGCCAAGAGTTGCCGTCATTGGTTGCGGGGACGTAGCAACCGTCCACTTCGAGGCGATTGCCGCGCTGGGGGACGCGGAGCTGGTGGCCGTGTGTGACAGCGATCCGGAGCGGCTCGCCCTGGCCGAAGGTGCGCACGGGGTGCCCGGCTACAGCGACCACGTGCGCATGCTCGAGGAGGTGCGTCCCGACGTCGTGCACGTCTGCACGCCCCACCACCAGCACGCCGACCCGGCCATTGCGGCGCTGGGGCGCGGGATCAACGTGATCAGTGAGAAGCCGCTGGCCAGCACCCTGGCGGATGCCTTGCGGCTGGCAGCCGCGGCGGCCGCCAGCCCGGCGCGGATCGGCATCTGTTTCCAAAACCGCTACAACGCGGCCGTCCAGGCCCTGCACGGGCGGCTCTCCAGCGGAGAGTTTGGCGCCGTCCTCGGCGGTTCGGGGACGGTGATGTGGCACCGTGACGCCGCCTACTACGCCAGCCGGCCCTGGCGCGGCACCTGGGCCGGTGGCGGCGGGGGGCTGCTGATGAACCAGGCCATCCACACGCTGGACCTCCTGCAGTGGCTGATGGGGGAAGTGGCGGGCGTCGCCGGGCACGCGGCCACCCATGCCCTCGCGGACGCCATCGAGGTGGAGGACACGGCCGAGCTGGTCCTGACCCACACGGGCGGGGCACGCAGCGTTTTCTACGCGACCCTGGCCAACACGGTCAACGCCCCCGTCACGGTGGACATTGTTACCGAGAAGGCGGACTTCCACCTCCGCGGGGACCTGACCATCACGCATGGCGACGGCCGGGTGGAGGTTGTCCGGGAACGCCGGGCAGCATCCGGCGGCCGGGACTACTGGGGCGTCTCACACCAGCTCTACATTGCCGACTTTTACGCGCAACTGGGCCAGGACGGGCCCTTTTGGATCGACCCGCAGGAAGCGTTGAAGACCCTGCGCATCATCAAGGATGTGTACGCGCAGAGCTATCCGGACCGGCCGGCAGAGGTCGCCTGACCCCGCGGTTCCCTGTTGTGGCGGGCCCAGCCCGGCCGCCGGGCCCCCCGCCCAGTGCCCCCCAGCTACACCGCCACCCTGGACCACCGGCCGTGACCGGCCATGCAGCGTGACGGGATCGTGACCATGAAATGTTTGACAATCGGTTGCCAAGTTATGGCAACCGGGCTACTGTGAGACCTGTGCCACACCTAGTGGCGTTTACGACGACCGGCTAAAGACCGCTTTCCAACCCTTAGGAGCCAACGATGAAGTTTGGTCCAAAATCCTCCGCACTGGCAATCTTTGCCGCCGCGGCCATTGCCTTGACCGCCTGTGGCGGCGGCACGAGCGCCGGGGGAGGCGGCGGCAGCGCGGCCGCCACGACGCTCACCCTGGGCAGCGTCTCAGACCTCAAGACCTTCGACCCCACGGACGCCCACATCGGCCACACCATGCCGTTTTACCAGGCCGCCTACGACACGTTGATCCGCCGGGCACCCGACGGAAAGCTTGACCCCATGTTGGCCACGGAGTGGTCGTATAACAAGGATCACACCGTGTTGACGTTGAAGTTGCGCACTGGCGTCACCTTCAGCGACGGGACCAAGTTCGACGCGGCGGCCGCCAAGGCCAACCTGGACCATTTCAAGGAAGCCCAAGGCACCGACGCCTACCAGGCCGCCTCGATCAAAGGCGTTGCGGTGGTGGACCCCTCGACGATCTCCATCACCCTGGGCGCCCCCGACCCGGCCTTTACCTATTACCTGACCCAGGCCCTGGGCCTGGTGGCCAGCCCCAAGGCCATCGGGACGCCGGGCATCAAGACCGATCCCGACGGTTCCGGCCCCTACGTGTACGACGCCAAGAGCTCCGTCAAGGGCTCGCAGTACGTCTTCACCAAGCGCTCCGGCTACTGGGACAAGGACCTGCAGAAATTTGACAAGATCACCATCAAGTACCTGGTGGACCTGACCGCCCGCACCAACGCCCTGGTCTCCGGCCAGGTGGACGCGGCGCTGCTGGACCCCAAGACCGGCAAGCAGGCCGAAGGCGCGGGCATGGTGGCCCACAAGAGCCAGGTGGACTGGCAGGGCATCCTGCTCTACGACCGCACCGGCAAGATCAACCCCGCACTGGCCAACGTCAAGGTCCGCCAGGCCATGAACTACGCCTTTGACCGCAAGACGATCCTGGCCCAGCAGTACCTGAACGAGGGCACCGTGACGAACCAGGTGTTCGGCCCGGAGAGCGGCGCCTACGTCCCCGCCCTCGACAACAGCTACCCCTACGATCCCGCCAAGGCGAAGGCCCTTCTGGCCGAAGCAGGCTATCCGAACGGATTCACCCTGAAGATCCCGACGGTGGCAGGATTCGACTCCATCAACGCCGTGTTCAAGCAACAGCTCTCCGACGTGGGCATCAAGCTGGAAACCGAAACGATCCCGCCGGCCAACCTGGTGGCCGACATGGCTGGCGGCAAGTATGCGGCCGCAACGTTCCAGCTGTACCAGGGTGAGCCGTGGGTGGCCATCAACCAGATGATCTCCACCAGCGCACTCTACAACCCCTTCAAATCCGAGGACCCGGAGCTGACGGCGCTGATCAAGGCGGTGCAGAACGGCGGCGAGCAAAGCGGCGAGCTGGCCAAGAAGGTCAACGAGTACGTGACCAAGAATGCCTGGTTCATCCCCATGTTCCGCCTGAACCAGATGTACTACAGCAACAAGAAGATCGACGTCCAGCCCGAACTGCAGCAGGCCGTTCCGTCCATCTACAACTACGCGCCCGCAAAGTAGCGGCGCCCGTGCCGGGGGCGGCACCGCCCCCGGCACCCCTTCCCACTGACCCTCCACCTGGAGCACCCCATGGTTTCCTTCATCCTCAAGCGGATAGCGTCCGGCATCTCGGTGCTGGTGGCCATCTCCTTCTTCACCTACTGCCTCCTGTACTTCTCCAGCGCCAACATTGCCCGGAACATCCTGGGTGAGTATGCCAGCCAGGCGCAGGTGCAGGCCAAGGAGATTGAGCTGGGCCTCCACCGGCCCTTGCTCAGCCGCTTCTTCGAATGGGCCGGCAACGCCGTCCAGGGCGACTTTGGCGCCTCCTGGTTCACCTCCGAGCCCGTGGTCAGCGCCATCACCACGCGCCTGCCCGTCACGCTCACCCTCGTCATCGTTTCAATTGTGTGCATCGCCATCATCGCCACCCTGCTCGGGACGGCCGCCGCGGTCAAGCGCGGCTGGATCGACCGGCTCGTCCAGGGTGCCGCCGTCGTGGGCGACGCCATCCCGGACTTTGTCCTGGCGATCGTCCTGGTTGCCGTCTTCGCGATCAACCTGAAAATCTTCCCGGCAACCAGCAGCATCTCCCCGGATGCCGGATCGGCGGCGTGGGTGGCCTCCATGACCCTCCCCGTCATCGCCCTGCTCATCAACGGCATCGCCAGCATCGCCCAGCAGATCCGCAGCGCCGTCATCAAGCAGCTGGAAAAGGACTACGTGCGCACCCTGCGCAGCCGCGGCATCCCCGAGTGGGAGATCCTGTTCAAACACGTCCTGCGCAGCGCCGCGCCGGCCGGGCTGACCGTGCTGAGCCTGAAATTCGTGGGCATGCTCGGCGGCGTCGTGATCATTGAACAGATCTTCGCGCTGCCCGGCATGGGCGCGCTGGCCGTGCAGTCCACCAGCCAGGGCGACATTCCGCTGGTCATGGGCGTGGTGCTGTACACCGTCATCATCGTCATCATCGTCAACCTGCTGGTGGACCTCATCAACGGTTGGCTGAACCCCAAGGTGCGTGTGTCATGAGCATGATCCAGCCGGCCGAACTCGTCGGCCAAACGGGGACGGTGGTCCGTTCCCACGTCGTGAAGAAGATCCTGAAGAACCCCCTGGGCCTGGCCTCCGTGATCGTGATTGTGTTCATGATCGCCCTGGCGGTGCTGGCCAATGTGCTGGCCCCCTTCGACCCCAACTTTGCCAACATCGGCAAAACCCTGGCAGGCGGGGATGCGGTGAACCTGCTGGGCACCGACAGCGTGGGCCGTGACGTCTGGAGCCGCCTGGTCTTCGGCGCCCGTACCACCCTGCTCTCGGCCCTGCTGTGTGCCGCCGTCGCCATCGTCATCGGACTGCCCTCGGGCCTGGTCGCCGGCTACTACGCCGGCAAGTTCGACGGTGTGGCCAACTGGGTGGTCAACGTCCTGATGGCGCTCCCGGGCATTATTGTCCTGCTGACTGTCCGCGCAGCATTGGGCCCGTCCGTCTGGATCTCCATGGTGGCCTTCGGCATCCTGATGGCGCCCGGCTATTTCCGGCTCACCCGCACTGCCGTGCAGTCAGTCCGGAACGAACTGTACGTCGACGCCGCCCGGGTGGCCGGCCTGGGCGACACCGCCATCATTTCCCGCCACATCTTCTCCGTGGTGCGCGCCCCCATCATCATCCAGACGGCCGTGATCTGCGGTGTGGCCATCGCCATCCAGTCCGGGCTTGAGTTCCTGGGCCTGGGCGACCCCTCCGTGGCCACCTGGGGCGTCATGCTCAATGAGGGCTTCAAGAACATCTACCTCAGCCCGCTCCTGCTGCTCTGGCCGGCCCTGGCCATTGGCCTGACCATTGGTGCGCTGGTCCTGTTGGGCAACGCCATCCGGGATGCGCTCGAGGACGCCGAGAAGATCAAGGCACCCAGGCGTGGCAGCGGCACGGCGCAGGAGACGCTGGCCGCGACGCGCCACCTGCCCGGGCGCACCAGCCCGGCCGCGGTTGAAGCAGGCACCGAACACCACCTGGTCAAGGTCTCCCACCTCGGTGTCGGCTACCCGCAGGCCGACGGCTCCATCAAGAAAGTGGTTGACGACGTTTCCTTCCACGTTGACCGCGGCGAAGTCCTGGGCATTGTGGGCGAATCCGGCTCCGGCAAGTCACAGACGGCATTTTCGATCCTGGGCCTGCTGCCCGACTCAGCCCGGATTGTGGCCGGCAGCATCCAGTTCGACGGAAAATTCACGGTTGCCCCCACCGACGACCGCGTCAGCCAGGCGCGGCTGGGTGGGTACCGCGGCAAGCGGATTTCCTACATTCCGCAGGAACCCATGAGCAACCTGGATCCCGCCTTCACCATCGGCTACCAGCTCGTCACGCCCATGGTGCGGGTGCTGAAGATCTCCAAGGCCGAGGCCAGGAAGCGGGCACTGAAGCTGCTGGACGACGTCGGCATCCGGTTCCCGGAGAAGACCTTCAACGCCTACCCGCACGAGGTTTCCGGCGGCATGGCACAGCGCGTGCTCATTGCCGGCGCCATCAGCTGCGAGCCGGACCTGATCATCGCCGACGAGCCCACCACGGCGCTGGACGTGACGGTGCAGGCGGACGTGCTGGACCTGATCCGGGACCTGCAGAAGCGCCTCGGCGTCGGCGTGATCCTGGTGACCCACAACTTCGGCGTCGTGGCCGACCTGTGCGACCGCGTGGCGGTCATGCAAAACGGCCGCCTCGTTGAGGACGGGGACGTGCGGGAGATCCTGCGCAACCCGAAGGACCCCTATACGCAAAAGCTCCTGGGCTCCATGCTTGAAGACAAGGAACCCATGACCATGCTGGTTTCCGGCGGCATGGGCGCCGCGCAGGCCGCAGCACGCGACGACGACCCCGATGCAAAGGAGATGGCCCTGTGACCGCCACCGAAGTTCATGGCGCCGGAGCCCGGCTGCTCACCGTTTCAGGCCTGGACGTGGAGTATCCGCTCAAGGGGTTCCGGCGCAAGCCGTTCCGGGCCCTGACCGACATCAACATCTCGATCAAGCCGGGGGAGACCTTGGGCCTGGTGGGCGAATCGGGATCCGGCAAGACCACTCTGGGCCGTGCCGTGCTGGGCCTTGCACCCGTCACGCGGGGCACCATCACCTTTGCCGGCCAGGACATCAGCCATGCCGGCCGGCAGGAACGCCGGAAACTCGGCAAGGACCTGCAGGTGGTGTTCCAGGACCCGTACACCTCGCTCAACCCGTCGCTGCAGATCGGGGACATCCTTGCCGAACCGCTGAAGGTCCAGGGCCAGGACCCGGCCACTGCGCGCAAACGTGTGAAGGAGCTCCTGGACCAGGTGGGCCTGCCCGTCGACGCCGTTGACCGGCTGCCGCGCGAGTTCAGCGGCGGGCAGCGGCAGCGTGTGGCCATTGCCCGGGCGTTGGCCCTGTCACCAAAACTCATTGTGTGCGACGAACCCGTCAGCGCCCTGGACCTCTCCACCCAGGCCGTGGTGCTGGACCTGTTCCTGCAAATCCAGCGGGACACCGGCGTCTCCTACCTGTTCGTGTCCCACGACCTGGACGTGGTGCGCCACATCAGCCACCGCGTCGCCGTCATGTACCACGGTGAAATCGTCGAACAGGGCCCGGCGTCCACCGTGACCAGGAGCCCGGAACACCCTTACACCCAGCGTCTGCTGCTGGCCTCCCCGGTCCCTGACCCGGACCGCCAGGCCAAGCGGCGCGACGAGCGGCACCGGCTTCTGGCCGCGCAGCGGCTCCAGGAGGCCAGCGGGATTCCCGCCTAGGCGCCGGCCAATAAGTTTTCCCGTAGAAGAAACATCCGGGGAGAGCCCCACAAGGGTCCCGGAAGAAGAAAGGAACATCGTGGCAAAAATCGGTGTACAGGCAATGATGCTCAAGGACAGCTTCGCCGAGGTGGGCGCCTTTGAGACGCTCCGCAAGGTCAGTGAACTGGGCTACAACGCGGTTGAAATCTCCCAGGTTCCCATGGACGAGAAGAATGTCTCGGAACTTGAGCGTGCGCAAACGGAGTTGGGCATGGACGTGGCCTCGCTGTCCGTCATGATGGAAAAGCCCGTGGGCCGCCCGGGCGAATCCCTCAAGGACGACTTTGAGAAGATCGTTGCCGATGCCAAGCGCCTCGACACCAAGCTGCTGCGCATCGGGATGCTGCCGTTCGGGGCCATGACCAACATTGGCGCCGTCATTGATTTCGCCAAGGAAACCAACGGCTACGCGGAGCGCCTGCAGGAAGAAGGCATCAGCCTTTACTACCACAACCACCACATTGAGTTTGCCAAGTTCGACGGCAGGTTCATGCTGGACATCATCAACGAGAACTCGCCCGCCATGGGGCTGGAGATTGACGTCCACTGGGTCCAGCGCGGCGGCCTGGACCCTGTCCGCACCCTGGAAAAGTACGCCGGCAACACCGCCATGGTGCACCTGAAGGACTATCGCATCGGCATGCTGCCCGAATCGGCACTGGGCTACCTGGAAACCGGCGACTTCGCCAACTTCATGACCGAGTTCAAGAACGTGGTGCAATTCGCCGAGGTGGGCGAGGGCAACCTCGACTTCCCGTCCATCGTTCCCGCGGCGCAGGCCGCCGGTGCGCAATACCTGCTGGTGGAACAGGACGAACTGTACGGGCGCACCGTGTGGGAGGCGCTGGAAACCTCGCACCGCAACCTCACCGCCATGGGCTTCGCCGAGCTCTTCTAGCGCTTGGCCCCGACAGGCCCGGGTCTCGACAGGCTCGACCAACGATTTACAGCAACGAAACGGAGCAACACCAAATGAGCAAGAAAGTACGCCTTGGCATCATCGGCCTGGGCCAGCAGGGCGGCGCCTATGCCAAGTTCATCACCGACGGCATGGTGCCGAACATGGAGATCGGCGCCATTTCCGACACCGACCCGGCCAGGCGCCAACTCGCCGCGGAAACGTACCCCGGCGTCAAGGTCCATGACGACTACGTGGCCATGCTGGACAGCGGCGACGTGGACGCCGTCGTCACCTGCGTGCCGCACTACCTGCACCCGGAAATCGGCATCGCCGCGCTCAAGCACGGCATCCACGCGCTGGTGGAAAAGCCTGCCGGCGTCTACACCAAGCAGGTCAAGGAACTCAACGAATATGCGGCCTCCAAGCCGGAGCTGTCCTTCGCCATCATGTTCAACCAGCGCAACAACCCGCTGTACCAGCGCCTGAAGGAAATTGTCGACAACGGCGAGATCGGCAGCATCCTGCGCACCAACTGGATCATCACCAACTGGTGGCGCCCCCAGGGGTACTACAACTCCAGCGAATGGCGCGCCACGTGGGGCGGCGAAGGCGGCGGCGTGCTGGTCAACCAGGCACCCCACCAGCTGGACCTGTGGCAGTGGATCTGCGGCGTGCCCAAGTCCGTCTTTGCCAAGGTCTCCTACGGCTTCCGCCGGGACATTGCCGTGGAGGACGAGGTCACCGCGCTCGTGGACTACGGCAACGGTGCCACCGGCACCTTTGTCACGGCCACCCACGACATGGTGGGCACCGACCGCTTCGAGATCCTCGGCGACCAGGGCAAGATCGTGGTCGAAGGCAGCAAGACCGCCACGGTGACGCGCCTGAAGAAGAAGGAACGCGAAATCAGCGAGAACATGGGCATGGACGACGTGCGCAGGCTCTTCATGGGACAGCTGAACATGGACGACTACCTCACCACCGAGGTTGTGGAATTTGATTCCGTGTGGGGCGCCCAGCATGCCGGTGTCCTGGAGAATTTCGCCGCCAACATCCTGGACGGCACGCCGCTGCTTGCCCCGGGCTCCGACGGCATCAACGGTGTCCGCTTGGCCAATGCCATCCACCTTTCCAGCTGGAAGGGCGAGGAAGTCGGCCTGGACTTCGACGAGGACGAGTACCTGTCGCTGCTCAACGGGCACATCCGTGAAGAAGGCAAGTACCCCGAGCGGTCATAGCGATTCCAAGTGCACGTCACGGCCGGCTGGCACCGTCGATGCGACGGTGCCGGCCGGCCGTGCGTTAAGCTGGCAGCTGGCAACCAATTGCAAAGGAACCCGGAGTGACTGACACCAGCAATCCAGGCGGCGGTGAGGGGCCCGCCGCGGCCCGCCCCCGCAACGGGAAACAGGCCACCACCATTTACGACATCGCGGAGCTGGCCGGCGTCAACCCCTCCACCGTCTCACGTGCGCTGAGCACACCCGGGCGGGTGAGCGCCAAGACCCAAAAAAGGATCGAAGACGCCGCGGCGGAGCTGAACTACCAGGTCAATGTGTTTGCCCGCGCACTGCCGACGGGCCGCACCCGAACCATCGGCCTAATTGTTTCCGACATCACCAACCCCGCCTTTTTTGACGTCATCCGGGGCGCCGGGACCGCCGCCTCGGACCATGACTACACCTTGATGCTGGCCGAATCCGCCGAGTCCGCCGAGCTGGAATTGACCGCCGCGCGGCGCCTGCTTGCCACGGTGGACGGGCTCATCCTGGCCAGCCCCCGCCTGGCCGACTCCGAAATCCAGCAGCTGGCCGCGCAAAAGCCCGTGGTGGTGGTCAACCGCAACGTCGAGGACGTGGCGTCGGTGGTTGCCGACACCGATGCGGGCGTGGCCGACGCCATCCGGCACCTGGCCACGCTGGGCCACCGGCACATCGCCTACGTTGCCGGCCCCGACCGGTCCTGGATGTCCAAACGGCGTTGGGAAAGCATCAAGGCCCGCAGCGACTGGTCCGGCATCGAGGCGACGGTCGTTGCCTCCGGCGTGCCCACGGTCGACGGCGGCCGGCGCTCGGCCGCCGCGGTCCGGGAAGGGTCCGCCACGGCCGTGTTTTGCTACAACGACCTCATGGCGATCGGCCTGATGCGGGAGCTGCAGGCGGCCGGGGTCAGGATTCCCGAAGAGTTGAGCATCCTGGGCTTTGACAACATCTTTGGCTCCGATTTCACCACGCCGCCGCTCTCCACCATCAAGTCCCCGCTGCACGAGTACGGTGCCGGCGCGCTCCGATACGTGCTGGATGCGCTGGACAAGGGAGCCTCGGACCGGGCGATGCCTTCGCTGAAGACCGAGCTGGTGCTCCGCGGATCGACCGGCCCGGCGCCTGCCTGACCCGGCCGCTGCCCGGCCCGGGCCGTTGGGACACCAAAAAGCCCGAGGGGAATGACAGGATGCCACGCTTTACCGCCGGCCTGATGTCCGTCACCTTCCGGTCCCTTCCCCTCCACGACGTCGCCACCCTGGCGGCCCGGGCCGGGCTGGGGAAGGTCTCCTGGAGCGGCGACGTCCACGTCCAGCCGGGCAACTTTCGCCAGGCCGCCCTGGCCGCGGCACTTTGCGCCGGTGCCGGCCTGGACGTGGAAAGCTACGGCTCCTACTGGCGCGCGGACGGTGCGCCTTTCGGGGACATCGCCGCCACGGCGGCACGCCTGGGCGCGCCGCGGATCCGCGTCTGGGCCGGCGCCTCGGGATCCGCGGGGAGCAGCGCGGACCACCGTGCCCGGATTGCCGGCAACATTGCCCGGGCGGCCGACCTTGCCGCGGGGGAGGGGATCACGCTCCACCTCGAATTCCATCCCAACACCCTCACCGACACTGCCGAATCCACGGTGCGCCTCCTGGCCGACATTGCGGCGGCGCGGGACAACCCTTCGCTGCCCGTCCGCAGCTACTGGCAGCCACGGCCCGGCATCGACGGGCCGCTTGCCCTGGCCGAGCTGCGGCAGCTGGGCGGCACGGTTGGGGCCCTCCACGTCTTTTCCTGGGACGCCCGGGCCAACCGCCTGCCGCTGAAAGTCCACGCAGGAGCCTGGCGGGAGCGCCTGGAGACCCTGGCGCAAGGCAGTGCGGGAAGCATTGACCTGATGCTGGAATTTGTGGCCGGCGACAGCCCGGACCAGCTGCTCCGCGACGCCAGTGAACTGCATTCCTGGATCGAGGGGCTCCGGGCACGCCCGGAGTGACGCCGCACGGTGGGAAGGGGCTGGGCCCCCAGGTGGCCCCGACGCCCCCATCGATAGGGCCAATCGATAGTGCCGGTTGTAACGGCTGGCTGCGCCGTTTGAACCCCACGGCAATGTTTGGCAACCGGTTGACAAAATGCCGTGGGGACGTGGATTATTGATGTATGTCACACTCCCCCTCTTCCACCGCCACAGCCGCCGCAGGCACGTCCGCCGCCAGGCCTTCCCCGGCAGCCGATCCGGACCGGCTGCTCCCCGCCGACCCGGGAACGCGCAGCATTGCCCGCGGGCTCCTCGCCCGGGTCGAGGAGCTGCCCATCATCTCCCCGCACGGCCACGTTGACGCAGCCATGCTGGAACTGGACACCCCGTTCCCGGACCCGGCAACGCTGCTGGTCAGCCCGGACCACTACGTCACACGGCTGATCCATGCCAGCGGCGTGCCGCTCGAACGCCTGCGCATGGGCGGCACCACGTCCGTGGAACCCCGGGAAACCTGGCGCGAATTCGCCAAGGCCTGGCCCCTGTTTGACGGCACGGCCTCCGGTTACTGGATGCGCGACTCCTTCGAGCACGTCTTCGGCCTGTCCCGGCCGGTCAACGAGGAAAACGCGGACGCGCTCTTTGATGAACTGGACGCCAAGCTCAAGAGCCCGGCCTTCCGCCCGCGCCAGCTGTTCAAGGACTTCAGGATCGAGGTCCTGGCCACCACCGACGACCCCCTGGACGACCTCGCCGCGCACGCGGCCATCGCCAAGGACCCCACGTTCCCAGGCCGGGTGCTGCCAACATTCCGCCCCGACGCCTACATCAAGTTTGCCGCCGCCGGCTGGGCCGAGCGCGTGGAGAAGCTGATCGACGTCGCCGGCGACGGCCTGAGCGGCTACGAAGGCTACATCCGCGCCCTGGAAAACCGCCGCCAGTACTTTGTGGAGCACGGCGCCGTCTCCGCGGACCACGGCGTCCGCACTGCGCAGACGCTGCGCCTGGATTCCGCCACCGCGGCAGGGCTCTTCACGAAGGGCCTGCGCGGCAGTGCCACGCCCGCCGACGCGGACGCGTTCGAGGCCCACATGACCTACCAGATGGCCCGCATGTCCGTCGAGGACGGCCTGGTCATGACCATCCACCCCGGCGTGTTCCGCAACCACCACACCGAATCCTTCAAAAAGTTCGGCCCCGACACCGGCCATGACATCCCGTTTGCGGTCAGCTACACGGAGGCCCTGCGCCCCCTGTTGGAGGACTTCGGCACCGCCCCGGGCTTCCACCTGATCCCGTTCACGATCGACGAGACCGTCTTTTCCCGCGAAATTGCACCGCTGGCCGGCTTTTACCCGTCCGTGTTCATCGGCGCCCCGTGGTGGTTCCTGGACGCACCGGACGCCATGCTGCGCTTCCGATCGGCAGTGACCGAGACGGCCGGGTTCTCCCGCTCCTCGGGGTTCATCGACGACACCCGCGCCTTCTGTTCCATCCCCGCCCGGCACAACACCTCGCGCCGCATCGAGGCGGCCTTCCTGGCCCGCCTCGTCGCGGAAAGCCGTGTCAGCGAGGACCGTGCCCATGAAATCATCGTCGACATCGTTGACGCCGCACCCCGGAGGGCCTTCAAGCTGTGACTGAGCCGTTGAACCGAAGCACCGTGAAGGCCGCGCCGGCCGCGCCCGTGCGCATTGTCCACCTGGGCCTGGGCGCCTTCCACCGCGCCCACCAGGCCTGGTACACCCAGCATGCCGGCGACGGCGCGCAGTGGGGCATCGCCGCCTTCACCGGCCGCCGCCCCGACGCCGCCACAGCACTGGCCGCCCAGGACGGGCTGTACACGCTCATCGAACGCGGCGGGGCCGGCGACACCTTTGAGCTGATGACCAGCATCGTGCAGGCGCACGACGGCGCGGACGTCGCCACGCTGTGCCGGCTTGTCGCGGCCCCCTCCACCGCACTGGTCACGCTGACCATCACGGAGGCCGCCTACCACCTGGCTGCCGACGGCGCCCTGGACACGGCCAACACGGCCGTCCAGGACGACATCGAGGTGCTGCGGACCCAGGCGGCCCGCACCGCGTCCGACGCCGGCCACCTGCCCGCCGCCGCAACCGCGCCCGGGCGCCTGGTCCAGGCACTCGCGGCTCGGCGCAGCGCCGGGACCGGGCCCATCGCCGTCGTCTCCTGCGACAACCTCGCCAACAATGCCCGGGCGGCCCGGGCGGCCATCGGCGGGCTGGCCGACGCCGCAGACCCAGGCCTGGGTGCCTGGATCGGTGAAAACGTCAGTTTTGTGGGCACCTCGATCGACAGGATCACCCCGCGCACCACGGATGCCGAAGTCGCCCTCGTGGCAACCGAATGCGGCTGGGCCGACGCCTCGCCCGTGGTGACCGAGCCCTTCGCCGACTGGGTGCTGAGCGGGGACTTCCCCGCCGGGCATCCGGACTGGGCCAGTGCCGGCGCCGTCTTTGTGGACGAAATCGAGGACTTTGAAAACCGGAAGCTGTGGCTGCTCAACGGCGCCCACTCGCTCATGGCCTACGCCGGCCAGCTGCGCGGGCATGCCACGGTGGCGCAGGCCCTGGCGGACCCCGCCTGCGCCGCCTGGATCACCGAATTCTGGGATGAGGCCGGACGCAACCTGCCCGCCGAGGGGCTGGGCATTCCGGCCTACCGGGCCGCACTGCTGGAACGCTTCAGCAACGCCCGCATTGCCCACCACCTGGCCCAGATCGCCATGGACGGCTCCAGCAAGCTGCGCATGCGCGCCGTCCCCGTCCTGAAGGCCGAACTGGCCGCCGGACGCTCCGGCGCGGGGGCGGCCCGGATGATTGCCGCCTGGGTGTCGTACCTGCGCGATGCCCACCGGACCGGCACCACGGTCACGGATGCAGCCAGTGCCGCGCTGGCGGCCGCCCTGGAGCTGCCCGCCGGCGAGGACCTGCAGGCCCTCCTGGGCATCCTGGACGCACAGCTGGCAGCTGACGAAACCGCCGTGGCGGCCGTGGCTGCCCAGGTCGCAGGCATAGCGGCAGCGGCCCCCGTGGCCTAGCACCCCTCGACTGGCGATCGTGGCGCTTTCCCGGTGGGGGAGCGCCATGATGCTGCCGGACGGCCGGCGGGCCAAAACAAGACAAAACAAGACAAAACAAGAAAATTCGCCGAAATTAAAGAAAATTGTGGCAAGCGGTTGCCAAATGTTGTCGGAGCTGGTTAACTGGTTCGTAATACAGCTCACATGCCGGTTTGACAAGCGGCGGCCCACTTTCCGCCGAGGGGAAGTCCCCGCAGCGGTCCACCGAAGGGCCACGGGGGGCCGGCACCGTGAACGTGCCACCGAAGCGCATATTCGGTGGGAATGGGTAAAGGAGCCCAAAAATGACCATGACTGCAAAAACACCAACCGGCGGGGCATCCGCCACCGCCGCAAAGGGCATGGGCCCACTGTCAAGGCGGAGCATCATCGGCTACGGAGCCGGTGACGCCGCCAACAACCTGGCCTTCACCACGGCCACCATGTTCCTGCTGCTGTACTACACCGACGTGGCCGGCATCAGTGCCGCCGCCGCCGGAACCCTGCTCCTTGTGGTCCGCATCTTCGACGCCTTCTCCGACGTCCTCGCAGGACGTTTCGTGGACAAGACCTACCACAAGAAGCTTGGCAAGTTCCGCCCCTTCATCATGTTCGGCTCGATCCCGCTGCTGCTGCTCAGCGTCGCTGCGTTCTCGATCCCGCAGATCGGCCAGTCCGGCATGCTGCTCTGGGCCTATGTCAGCTACGCGCTTCTGGGCCTGGCCTACAGCTTCGTCAACATCCCTTACGGCTCCCTTGCCGGTGCCATGACCCAGCACGCGGGGGAACGCGCCAAGCTGGCCAGCGCCCGCACCATCGGGGCCGTGGCCGTCGGATCCTTCCTGGGCATCTTCATCGCCCCGCTGATGAAGGACGGCGCCAAGCTGCAGCCGCTGTTCACCACCATGACGCTCATCTTCGCCGTCATCGGCACCGCGCTCTACATGTTCACGGTGTTCAGCACCAAGGAGCGCGTGGTCCGCGAGGTCTCCAAGGTCTCCATGCGGCAGAGCTTTTCCACCCTCAAGGGCAACAAGCCCCTGCTGCTGCTGTGCATCAGCTCGTTCCTGTTCCTGACCGGCCAGCTCGCTGTCGGCACCGTGCAGATCTACTACTTCCGTGACGTGCTGCACTCCCTGGAGCTGTACGCCGTCATGTCGATCGTCAACATCTTCCTCACCTTCGGACTGGCGGCCCTGCTGCCCCGCCTGGTGGGCGTGTTCGGCAAGAAGAACATCTACCTGGCTGCCGGCGTCCTGATGGGACTCGGCGGGCTGATCGTCTTCCTCGCGCCGGCGAACACGGTGTGGCTCGCCTTCACCGGAGTCCTCGTCACCCAGATGGGCACCTTGCTGGTGAGCATGCTGGTGTGGGCCCTCGAAGCGGACACCGTGGAATACGGTGAGTGGAAGACCGGCGTCCGCACGGAAGGAATCACCTACGCATTGTTCTCCTTCACGCGCAAGACCGGACAGGCCGTCGGCGGGGCGCTGGCCGCCTTTGCCCTGGCCTGGGGCGGCTACACCGCCGGTGCGGGCCAGCAGAGCGCCCATGCCCTGTTGGGCATCCGCGCCGGTGCCGGACTGCTGCCCATGGTCTTCGCCATCCTGGCCATCCTCGTCATGGTCATCTACCCGCTGACGGACGCCAGGCACAAGGAAATCGTCCATGAGATCAGCCTCCGCCGCGCTGTCCGCATCTCCGAGGCCCGCAACGCTGCAGACGGCAGCCCGGCCGACGGCGGCACTGCCGGCGGCAACGCCGCCGAAACCGCCGAGAACTAAGCCGCAGCTGCCGCTCCCGGCACGCCGCCCGAACTGCCAACCCCAAGCAAAGCCCATCCCGGAAGGAACTCTTCGTGAAAATTGTTTCCGCAGAAGTATTTGTCACCAGCCCGAGCCGCAACTTCGTGACCCTGAAGGTCACGACGGATGAGGGCGTCACGGGCATCGGCGACGCCACCCTGAACGGGCGCGAACTGGCCGTGGCGGCCTACCTGAAGGAGCACGTGGCGCAGCTGCTCGTCGGCCGCGACCCGCACCGCATCGAGGACACCTGGCAGTTCCTTTACCGCAGCTCGTACTGGCGCCGCGGCCCGGTCACCATGGCCGCCATCGCCGCCGTCGACATGGCCCTGTGGGACATCAAGGGCAAGATCGCCGGGCTGCCGGTGTACCAGCTGCTCGGCGGTGCCTCACGCAACGGCCTGCGCGCGTACGGCCACGCCTCCGGCACCGACATCCCGCAGCTCTTCGACTCCATCCGCGAGCACCTTGAGCTGGGCTACAAGTCCGTGCGCGTCCAGACGGCGATCCCCGGCATCAAGGCAGTCTATGGCGTTGCCGCCCAGGCCCAGGCCTCGGGCGAACGCTACGACTACGAGCCGGCCGGCCGCGGCACCTATCCGCAGGAAGAGGACTGGGACACCCGCGCCTACCTGCGCCACCTGCCCACGGTCTTTGAGGCCGTCCGCAACGAGTTCGGCCCGGAACTGCCCCTGCTGCACGACGGCCACCACCGCATGACCCCCATCCAGGCGGCCAAGCTCGGCAAGGCATTGGAGCCGTACGACCTGTTCTGGCTCGAGGACTGCACCCCGGCCGAGAACCAGGAAGCGCTGCGCCTGGTCCGCTCACACACCACCACCCCGCTGGCCATCGGTGAAATCTTCAACACGGTCTACGACTTCCAGACCATCATCAAGGAACAGCTGATCGACTACGTACGTGCCGCCTCCACGCACTTTGGCGGCATCTCGCCGCTGAAGAAGGTCATGGACTTCGCCGCGCAGTACCAGATCAAGTCCGGTTTCCACGGCCCCACCGACATCTCCCCGATCGGCTTTGCCGCACAGCTGCACGTGGGCCTGGCCATCCACAACTACGGCATCCAGGAATACATGCAGCACTCGGATGCGACGAACCAGGTGTTCGAGCAGTCCATGACGTTCAAGGACGGCTACCTGCACCCCGGCGACAAGCCCGGCATCGGCGTGGAGTTCAACGAGGAAGCGGCGGCGGCCTTCCCGTACCAGCAGGCCTACCTGCCCTACAACCGCCTGATCGACGGCACGGTGCACGACTGGTGACGGACACAGCAACCACGGCAGCCGCCGGGCAACCAGCCGCTGCCGTCGGCGCGGTGCCGCACATTGTGGTCATGGGGGTCTCCGGCTGCGGCAAGACGACGATCGGCGCCCTGGTGGCACGCGGGCTCGGCCTGCCGTTCACGGACGGGGACTCCCTGCACCCGGTGGGGAACATCGCCAAGATGGCCGCAGGAACGCCGCTCGACGACGCCGACCGCGCACCCTGGCTGGAAACGGTCGGCCGGGAGCTGGCCGCCTCGCCCAACGGCCTCGTCGTGGCCTGCTCGGCACTCAAGCGCCAATACCGCGACGCCATCCGGGACCAGGCGCCCGGCACGGTCTTCCTGCACCTGGACGGCAGCCGCGAGGTGCTGGGATCCCGGCTCGAGGGCCGTTCCGGGCACTTCATGCCGGCGGCGCTTCTCGATTCGCAGCTGGCCACACTGGAGCCGCTGGATGACGACGAGACCGCCGTCGTGATGGACATTTCGGCGCCGGTCCCCGCCCTGGTGGGGGACGCCGTCGAACGCCTCCGGCACACCATCCCGGGCCACACGGCCTAGGCCACGGAACAAACGCAAGCATCAGGAGAAGCAATGACGTACGCAGTGGACTTGCGGGCCGCCCCGTTCAACCTCGACGACGCCGGCGTGGCCTGGGTGGAGTCGACCATCGGGTCGATGACGCTGGAGGAAAAGATCGGCCAGCTGTTCATCAACCACAACAACAGCTACGCCCCGGAATACCTCGACGAGGTGCTTCAGACCTTCCACGTGGGCGGCATGCGGTACCGTCCGGGCCCGTCCGCCGCAGTCCAGGCGCACATCCGCCACGCACAGTCCAAGACGAAAATTCCCCTGCTGATTGCCTCCAACCCGGAAATGGGCGGCGCCGGCAGCTGCGACGACGGCACCTTCGTCTCCACGCACCTGCAGGCCGGCTCCCACCCGGACAAGTCCATTGCCCGGCAGATGGGCCAGGTGGCAGGGGTGGAAACCGCGGCGCTGGGCTGCAACTGGGCGTTCGCACCCATCGTGGACATCCACTACAACTGGCGCAACACCGTCATCTCCACCCGCTCCTTCGGCAACACGCCCGAGGTGGTGGTGGAACGCGCCAAGGAATACTTTGACGGCATCAGCGAATCGCCCACTGCCTGCGCCATGAAGCACTTCCCGGGCGACGGCATCGACGAGCGCGACCAGCACGTGGCGACCTACTGGAACACCCTCGGCTGGGAGGAATGGAACAAGAGCTACGGGCAGGTGTACCGGGACATGATTGCGCACGGCGTGCAGTCGGTCATGGCCGGGCACATCGGGGCGCCGGAACTGACCCGCCACTTCCGCCCCGGCACGGCGGACGCGGAGCTGCGCCCGGCAACGCTGGCTCCCGAACTGCTGGGGGACCTGCTGCGCGGGGAACTCGGCTTCAACGGCGTGATCCTCACCGACGCCTCCCAAATGATCGGCATGACCCAGGCCATGAAGCGCCGGGACCTGGTGCCGGCCGCCATCGCGGCCGGCTGCGACATGTTCCTGTTCTTCCGCAACCCTGCGGAGGATTTTGGCTACATGCTGGACGGCTACCGCAACGGCACCATCACCGAGGACCGCCTGCAGGACGCGCTGCGCCGCATCCTGGCACTCAAGGCGTCCCTGGGCCTGCACCTGGCGGACCGGGACGCCCTGGTCCCGCCGGTGGAGGCCCTGGCCGTGATCGGATGCCCCGGACACCTGGCCATTGCCGCCGGGATTGCGGACAAGACCGTCACGCTGGTCAAGGACACGGCCCGGAACCTGCCCATCGCCCCGGCCACGCACAAGAGGATCCGCCTCTACGGCGTGTCCGGCGGATCGGACTTCACCATGGCGGACCCGCTGGGCTACCTGGACGTGGTGGCCGCGGAACTGGAGCGGGCCGGCTTTGAGGTCCACGTCTTCAAGACCGCCGAACAGCGCAAGGCGGCAGGGGAGGAGGGCGTGAACTTCATGTCCGTCATCTCCGAAGAGGCCGCCGGGGACTACGCGGAGAAGTACGACGCCGCGTTCGTGTTCGCCAACGTCAAGGGATTCGCCCAGGAAGCAGCCATCCGGATCAAGTGGTCAACCCCCATGGCCGCGGAAATCCCGTGGTACACCACCGAGGTGCCCACGGTGTTCGTCTCGCTGAACCAGCCCAATCACCTCATCGACGTGCCCATGGTCAAGACGGCCATCCACGCCCATGCCGGGACCCGCGAAGCCATCCGGGCCACGATTGAAAAGATCCAGGGGCTCTCGGAATTCCAGGGCACGTTCAACGGGAACGTGTTCTGCGATTCCTTCGACACCCGCCTCTGATACAGCACCGGTTGGCCCGGCCGGGCCCCGGCAGCCCCGGCGCGGGCACGGGGCCCGGTTTTGGTATATAAGGGAGTATGGACATGCCGTTGCAGAACACTCAAGGCCAGGCGGGCCCCCGTGCCGCCACCCGCGTCATCGTCATGGGTGTCTCCGGTTCCGGAAAAAGCACCATTGGCGCCCTCGTGGCCGATGCCATGGACATCCCCTTCCTGGACGGCGACTCGCTGCACCCCCTGGCCAACATCCACAAAATGGCTGCCGGGACACCGCTGAACGACGAGGACCGCCTGCCCTGGCTGGAAATCGTCGGCAACGAGCTGGCCAACACCAAGGCAGCGGGGATTGTCATCGCGTGCTCGGCGCTCAAGCGCAGCTACCGCGACATCATCCGCACCAAGGCCCCGGACACCATCTTCCTGCACCTGGACGGCTCCCTCGAAGTGCTCAGCTCACGGCTGGAGGGACGCTCCGGGCACTTCATGCCGCCCGCACTCCTGGAATCCCAGCTGGCCACCCTGGAACCGCTGGGCGCGGACGAACGCGGTGTGGTCATCGACATCGCCGCGGGCATCAACGAACTTCTGGCAGAGGCCGTGGCCGGCATCAGGCGCGTGGCCGGACAGTAGTCCCTCATGACGGACGACGCCGACGGCCGGCACCGCGCCGACGAGGAGCTGAGCGTCGGCCAGCTCGCCGAACGCGGCGGCGTCACCGTCTCGGCCCTGCATTTCTATGAGCGGCAGGGCCTGATTTCTAGCACGCGCACGCCGGGCAACCAGCGGCGCTACCGTCGCTCCGTGTTGCGGCGCGTCGCCGTGATCCGGGCCGCCCAGCGCGCAGGGATCCCGCTGGCCCTCGTGGCCGACTCCTTTTCCGAACTCCCCTCCGACGGCGTGCCCACCCAGGCCGACTGGCAGCGGCTGTCGGAACATTGGCGCGGCGAACTGGACACGCGCATCGCCGCCCTGGAGAAGCTGCGCGGCAGCCTGGGCGGCTGCATCGGCTGCGGCTGCCTGTCGCTGGCCGAGTGCGGCTTCGTGAACCCCAACGACCAGGTGGCCGGCACCCGGCCCGGCGCCCGTGCCTTTGACCGCATCGACCCGACTGGGTAGCAGTTGATGCGGTTTCGGCCGGTGTGAAAGCGCTTTCCCCTGCAACCATTGCGACCCAGCGTGTGGGCGGCTGCGCCGCGCCAGTGGGTGTCGAAAATTCGTGCGTTTCCGTGGTGCCGCGGGTCCTTGCCTGGTGGCGTGGTTGGGGCTGATGATGGTGGTGTCTGTGATCGTCGACGCCGGTAGATCTGTGATGCCTTAGAGCTTGTGACCCAGCTTGGCGCGGAGGGTTTCCATGGGCGCCGT